>JAZKII010000086.1:0-8125 GCA_040384945.1 Pseudomonadota bacterium | reverse complement strand
GAAAGTTGTATGTGCGGATTTTTTCACTACGATCCGCTGTACCAATCTGGCTTTGGCGCAATGAGCATTTTATCATCTCTTCCGGTGCAATTTTCTCTACCTTAAACGATCTTTGATGGGGCATTCTGATTGCCGTGTAACTTTCACTAGTACCATATTTCTTCTTTTCATTATAAGCTTTCTGTATCCCAGCCCTAACTTCTTCTTCAGTTGAATATCTCACTAAAATTCTAGTACCATCAGGACAAAGAATTTCAGTATTAAAAATTGGCTTTTGGCATGCTGGCAAAAAGCTCGCCAGCAAAATAAGTAAAATAAATTTACTGTGATTTAACTTGTCCGACATTGCTGAAAAGTGATTTGAGGAATCCGATTTTACGACTTTCAACATTGGTAAAATTTGCAGCAAATTGTAGCTGTTTTTCTTCATCATTTAAATCGATATGATTTAATTCTCTAATAGTTCCAACATCACTAAACCTTACAACCAGAACGTCTCTCGAAATAATATCAGGCTTAAAAAATAAAAAGCGTTCCACATCTTCTGCATAATAAATCCATGCTTCATCACTATCTAAATCCGAAATCACAGTTGGCGATCCCATAATTTTTAAAACTCTTTCCTTGCTGGTAATTCCCTCTTGCAGCAAATTATGGTCCGACATATCAAACATGTAACCACGCTTATCAACCTTAGAAACACAGGCATTTAGAGCGATTAATAAAAATATATAGAAGAAATTTTTTTTCATTTGGTGTTAAGAAAATTATTTGGGAATAATTAAAAATTTAGCGTTGCTTTTATCAAAGGCAGACTTTATTTTCTGCAACACTTGTTGTAAGTCCCACTTCCCTCAAAATCAAATCAAAAATAATCAACAACATTCAATAAATTCACGAGGCATTAATCTATGGCAGTTCCTAAAAAGAAAAAATCGAGTTCCCGCAGCGGCATGAGAAGAGGCAGCAATGGCTCTTTAGACGCTAATTTCCCGAATGTTACCACCGATAAAGATACTGGTGAGTTCAAACTTTCGCACCATATTTCTTCTGACGGTTTCTACAAAGGCAGAAAAATTATTGCCGACAAGAAGAAGAAAACAGTTCAAGAAGAATAGTTCCTCGTGACTAAGAATCTTACTGTAGCACTGGATTGCATGGGGGGCGACCGAGCTCCCCAAATTGTAATTGAAGGAGCTGATCTCGTTGCTTCTTCAAATCTTGATATCCACTTTCTGCTTTTTGGAGATTCTAAAAAAATCACCCCGATTCTGCAGCATTGTCGCTATCTTAGAGGTCGCTACACACTCAATCATACCGAAGAATTTGTTTCATCTGACGAAAAGCCATCAATTGCTTTGCGTCGTGGTACCAAGTCCAGCATGCGTCTGGCAATAAATTCCGTAAAAGATGGCGAAGCAGATGTCGCAATTTCAGCTGGAAATACCGGTGCATTAATGGCGATGTCAAAAATCGTGTTGCGCCCGCTTCCATCAATTGACCGTCCGGCAATTGTTACTTCAATTCCCAATCTAAAAAGAAAAGCAACAATAATGCTCGATATGGGCGCCAATGTTGAATGCGATGCTGATGTTTTATTCCAGTTCGCAGTTATGGGCCACGCTTTTGCCCGCACCACTTTAAAAATCGAAAATCCGACAATCGGAATCCTCAATGTTGGTTCAGAAGAAGCCAAAGGAAATGATGCAGTGCGCGGAGCCGCAACCTTATTAAAAGCCAGTAATTTAAAAAATGATTTCTATGGCTATGTTGAAGGCGACGATATTACGAAAGGCACAGTTGACGTTGTAGTTACAGATGGTTTCTCCGGCAATATCTCATTAAAGGCAATTGAAGGAACAGTGAAATTAATGACCAGTGTTATTAAAGAAGGATTTAGCGATTCAATCTGGTCAAAACTCGGCTATCTTTTGGCAAGCGTTTCAATTAATAAAGCCAAAAAAACTATGGATCCGCGCATGCATAACGGCGCGATGCTAGTTGGCTTAAATGGCGTTGTTGTAAAAAGTCATGGCAGCACAGATAAAGTTGGTTTTGCTAATGCCATTAACGTTGCGATTTCATTGGTGAAAAACAAAATAAATGAACAAATTATACACGAATTAAAATCCGCAGTAGACACAATAAAATCAGCTTCCGAGCAAGTACCTACCCCAATTGAAGAAGAGGTTAAATGACAAAAATCCGCAGCAAAATTAGTGCAACCGGTTCTTATCTTCCTAAAAAAATTCTCCTTAATGCCGAATTAGCAAAAACAGTTGATACTTCTGATGAATGGATCACAGATCGCACCGGCATCAAGCAAAGACATGTTGTTTCTGATGGTGAATTAACTTCCGATATCGCAACTCATGCGGTTTTAAAAACTTTAGAAAAAGCTGGGAAAAAAGCTGAAGAAATTGATTTGATTATTGTCGCAACTACAACTCCCGATCTTACATTCCCAGCAACTGCTACCACAGTTCAAGCCAAAATTGGCGCAATTAATGCTTTTGCTTTTGATATTCAGGCGGTTTGTTCCGGCTTTGTTTATGCTTTGGCAACGGCAGATAATTTTATTAAATCCGGCCAAGTTAAAAATGCTTTGGTAATTGGTGCTGAAACTTTATCACGCATTGTAAATTGGGAAGACCGCAACACTTGCGTGCTTTTTGGTGACGGCGCTGGCGCAGTTTTACTTGAAGCAACTTCTGAAGAAAATTGCGGCATTATCGCCTCTGATTTACATTCTGATGGAACCTTAAACAACCTTCTTAAAACCACAGGCGGCCCTTCGCTTAACCAACAAACCGGTTTTATTGAAATGGCTGGAAAAGAAGTGTTTAAACATGCGGTTGAAAAAATGTCGAAATCGGTTTTATCAGTTTTGGAAAAAGCCGGTTTAACTTCTAAAGATATTGATCTTCTGGTACCACACCAAGCTAATGCCAGAATTTTAAATGCAGTTGCAACCAAATTAGAAATTCCTGAAGAAAAAGTGGTTTTGACAGTTCATAATCATGCTAATACTTCCGCAGCTTCAATTCCTTTAGCATTGGATTACGCCAATTCACAAGGAAGAATTAAAAAAGGCGATGTTGTTGTGCTTGAAGCACTTGGCGGCGGTTTAACTTGGGGATCGGTGCTACTTCGCTGGTAATAAGTCAGACAATTCTTGCTATAAAAAAAGCTCCCAAACTTCAATAAGTTTGGGAGCTTTTTTATTTTCAACGTCAGCTGATTCTAGATGCAGGACGGGATTTGTAATCCCGTCCTCACGTTCATGTCAAATTAATTTGAACCTGAATATGTGGACTGGGTTGCAAACCCAGTCCAGCGTTAGGAAACACCAGATAAAACTTACTTCTTATTTTCTCTCTCAACAATCCCAGCAATAATTCCATTCAACTTCTTACCCACCATTTCCGCCGAATAATTAGCATAAAACTTTTCCTTCGCTGCAACCGCCATTTTCTTGGCGAAACTTTCATTATCGATTAATCTCTCAATCGCATCTGCCAATAATTCCGGCATTTTTTCGGCATTATCTTTAGAAACTTTTAAACCATCAACTTCATGGGCAATAACCTCATCCGGTCCCCAGGAATTACTGGTGATAATCGGCGTTGAATACAACATTGCCTCCAGCAAAACAATTCCGAAAGTTTCGGCAAAAGAAGGTAAAATGAAAATATCGATATTATCGAAGAATTTTCTTTTATCATCCGTCCAACCAAGAATTTTAAAATTCTTTTGTAAGTCTAATTCTTTTGAAAGATTATTTAGATAAGATTCACTCGGCCCTACTCCGCCAATAACATATTCACATTCAATTCCACGATTGCGCAAAATTGCCATCGCGTATAAAACCTTCTCAAAATATTTTTCCGGATAAAGACGACCTAAAGAACCAAGTTTTATCACTTTACGAAATGGCTTTTTTTCTAGCTCAACAAAAGCCGCCGGAACTTCCATCATATTTGGAATTACAAAAGCAGTGTCTGGCGCTTTTCCGGCTTTAATCAACTCTTTGCTGAAAAAAGAATTTACGGTTAAAACATAATCAGCTTTGAGGAATTTTTTTGGATTAATTCCGTGATCAATCACAATAATCGGTGTTTTTCTGCCGCGTAAAAAACGGGCGGCACGAGCCAAATATAAGGCTCTTCCTGAATGGCAAATTATGGCGTCAGGTTTGAAAGACAAAAATAAAAGCGCCAAACGCGACATTGCAAAAACATCAAAACGGCCAAAATTAGAAAGTTCAAAAAGCCGTGCTCCGGTTTTTTTTACATCTTGCTGATAAACCATTTTTGGTTTGGCCACCGAAACCACAGTATTACCGTTTAAAATCAGATATTTGGCATAATCGATAAAACATCTTTCAACTCCTAAAATTTTATTATCGTGAGCTGAGTTCTTATGGTTAAAAAGAATGTTTATAATTTTCATCTTACTATTTTTTAATCTGATTTGGGATATTTTTACGATATTTATCAATTTCCGATTTGTCGGCCTCAAAGCGCGCTAACTCTTTGCCAGCAAGCCTTAAACCTGAAGTAGCTTTAACTTTTGCCGGATTAATTTGTTGTCCCTTATAAATTACTTCAAAGTGCAAATGCGGACCAGTTGAACGCCCTGTTGTTCCAACATAAGCAACAACATCGCCTTGCTTAACTTTTGAGCCATTACGGAATTTTGTATTAAATCTGCTGGCATGACCATAGCCAGTTGAATAGTCAGCATTGTGTTTAATTTGGACAAAGTTTCCATAACCACCTTTAATGCCAAAATGGATAATTGTTCCGCTACCTGCGGCTAGAATTGGCGTGCCTGTTGAAGCCGCGAAGTCAATTCCCTTATGCATTTTAGAATAGCCAAGAACCGGATGATGTCTCATGCCAAATCCTGATGAAACGCGAGCGCCGTTAATTGGGGTTCTGAGTAATGATTTACGCACACTATTACCTTTGGAGTCGAAATATTCCGGTTTGCCATCAACTTTATGCATGTAAATTTCGATAGCGCGATTTTGCAAAGTAATCGAAGAAAATAATACGCTGCCATCTTTTACTTTTTTGCCATCTTCGGTGTAAAAACTTTCAACTAACATTTCAAACTTGTCGCCATCGTGAAGATCACGCTGGAAGTCGATGTCATAGCTGTAAAGGTTAATCATGTTCATCATTGAAGTGGGAGAAATACCAGCTTCAACACCATCAGAAAAAAGTCCGTTTTTTATAGTTCCGAAATATCGAGAAACATAACGCAACAATTTAACCTGAATTTCGCGAGCATCATATTCGCCATCACTTTTTCTGGAAACCACAATTCGCTCTTCCGGAGATGGTGAAATTTCTACAGAATCAATTGTAGTCTTGCGCGCCGCATTATTAGCTTCTTCTGATTGTTTGGCATCATAAGCAACTTTAACTCGATATTTTATGATAACGCGATCTCCGCCAGTAATAGATTTGGGGTTAAAAACTTTTTTCATCGCGGTTAAAATCGAGAAAACATCTTGTTCATCCGCACCAGTATCAACAAGGATTTTAAGCATTGTATCGCCCGATTTAACGTGATGTTCAACAATCTGCTCTTCATCAATATCGAAATTTTTCCCTTCCGAAGAAAGATTAATTTTGATTGGGGTTTTATGAAGTTTTTGTGCTGAAGATTCCCGATAATCAATTACCAGGTTTTGGATATAAGCACCGCCGCGAAATAAAATAAAGCTAGTGATTATCGAGATAACAACAGGCTTAAACAGGCGATGTTCTATGGCGCGATCGACCATAGATAAAATCTGCATTTTATCCAATTTCTTCAATTTGTTAATGATCTTTTTCAATGAATTAAGGAAGGTTATTAGGAGGTCGAAATACGATGTGGCGCTTAGGCTAAGTAAAGTGTCTTAGATTTAAGAGACCTGCAGGTTATTTAAGCTTTTTTAAATGAGAATATTTTTTTTAAAAAAATTCTTGCACCAAGTCAAAAAGCAGGTATTATGCGGGTTCGAAATCTAGTTGAAGCCCGTCCTTCGATCTTCACAAAAATTCCTATAACAATATATTTAAACTTTTATGCCGGCAAAAAAATTAAAAAAACCCGTAAAAAAGGCCATTAAGAAAGCAGTTAAAAAACCTGCCAAAGCCCCAGTAGCTAAGAAAAAAGCTCCTATTAAAAAACCCATAAAAAAAGTCGCCAAAAAAATAGTTAAAAAACCGGCAGCAAAAGTTGTAAAGAAAGTTGCAGTTAAAGCAAAAAAAATCGCACCAAAAAAAGTTAAAGCAGTTAAAAAAATAATTAAAAAACCTGCTAAAAAAATTATTAAAAAAGCAGTTAAAAAACCTGTAGCCAAGAAAAAAGCTCCAAAAATCCAGCCTAAAAAAGTTGTAAAAGCTAAAAAAGAAATCGCCAAAAAACCGGCTAAAATTTCACCAAAAGTGAAAGAAAAAGCTTTACCAAAGGTAAAAGGAAAAGATTTACCAAAAGGTAAGCATGGAACCACGCTGGCTAAAAGCATTCTAGCTAAAACCGGCGATAAAAAAGTTGAAGTTGAAAAACCAGTTGAAAGAAAAAATGATGCTCCGCAAAAAGCGATTTTTACTAAAAAATTGGAAAACCGTTTCAAAGCCACTTTTAAAAATGGCGATTATGCAGTTTACCCTTCTCATGGTATCGGAAAAATTGTTGATATTGAAAAAACCCTGGTTTTGGGCCAAGATTTAAGCTGCTATTTGATGTATTTCGAAAAAGAAAAACTCACGATTAAAATTCCGATGAATAGCGCCGAAAAAATCGGTTTGCGTCATTTGATTTCAAAATCACAAATGGATGAAGTTTTCAGCATTTTAAGAAGCGGTGTTAAAAAATTAAAAGGCATGTGGAGCCGTCGCGCCCAAGAATATGAAACCAAAATCAATTCCGGCGATATCATGCTTTTAGCCGAAGTTTTACGCGATTTAACCCGCGATATTGAAGATGGCGAAAGATCTTATTCTGAACGCATCATTTACGAAACTGCGATCAACCGTTTAGCCAGCGAATATAGCGCGATCTATGGAATTGATTTCGAAGAAGCAAAAGACAAAGTTACATTAACCGCCAAAGATAAATTAAATTCGGAAGGAAAAGTTACTCAAAAAGACGAATTTGATGAATTTGAAATTGACGGCATCGAAAGAGAAGAAGATGAAGAAGAAGAGGAAGAAAGCGAAGATGAAGACGAAGAAGATGAAGATGGCGACGATGATTATGATGATGACGATGATGATGACAAACCGAAAAAAAGAAAAAAACGCTAATCATTATTTTCCAGCCATCATGAATTTGATGGCTGGAATTGCCCCAATTAACAAATTTCATGCAAACAGTTTTAAAACTCCTCAATATTGAAAAGAATTTTTTTCAGGCTGATCAAAAGATTGAAGTCCTGAAAGGCGTTAATCTCGAAATTAAAAAGGGAGAATTGGTGGCGCTGATTGGACCTTCAGGTTCCGGTAAAACTACTTTGTTACAAATTGCAGGCTTGCTTGACAGCGCAACTTCAGGCCAGATTTTAATTGGCGAAATCGATTCTTCAAAAGCCAATGACAAAACCCGCACTGAAATCAGAAAAAATCATGTCGGATTTGTTTACCAATTTCATCATTTATTGCCAGAATTTTCCGCTTTGGAAAATGTGGCTTTGCCGCTTTTAATTCAGGATAAAAACCGCAAAGAAGCTTTTGAAATTGCCGAAAAAATTTTAGCGGAAGTTGGATTGGCTGATCGTTTAAATCATAAACCTTCTGAATTATCCGGTGGACAACAACAAAGAGTTGCCTTGGCGCGCGCCGTTGTGACTAAGCCTTCATTGATTTTAGCCGATGAACCGACGGGAAATTTAGATTCAGAATTTGCCGGCAAAATTTTTGAACTTTTGCAGAATTTGGTTAAAACTTATCAGATTGGATGTTTGGTAGTTACGCATAATATGGAATTGGCGAAAAAAGCCGATCGCGTAGTTTCGATTAAGGATGGAGTGGTTTCTTAATTATCCTATCGCAAAGAAAAAATTTCAGGTCATCGAGCAAAGGCCGCTAGGCCGTCGTCGAGATGCTGGCTCGATTTTGCAACATCG
>JAZKII010000085.1:0-7156 GCA_040384945.1 Pseudomonadota bacterium | reverse complement strand
AGAGAATCTTACATAACCTTCACCATTTGCGCCAAATGAGCTTCCCGGCGACATTACCACACCGGTTTCTTCAATCATTTTTTTACAAAATTCAAAAGAAGTTAAATTGGAAAATTGTTGCGGCAATTTTGTCCAAATAAACATGCTGGCCTTAGGTTTTTCAACATGCCAGCCCAATTCTTTTTCCAAAAGTTCAACTAAAAATTCACCGCGTGATTTATATTTTTGTCTCAACTCTTGTAAATATTCGTCACTTTTTTCTGTCAAAGCTTCTGCCGCAACCATTTGTAATGGATTGAACGAACCGTAATCGAGATAAGATTTAATTTTATAAAGCGCCAAAATTAAATTCTGGTTTCCCACCGCAAAACCAACGCGGCAACCGGCCATAGAATAGCTTTTTGAAACGGAAGTAAATTCAATCGCCACATCTTTAGCGCCAGGAATTTCCAGGATCGAATGCGGTTTGTCTTTTTCTTCAAAATAAAGTTCGCAATAAGCGATGTCGGAAATGATGTAGATTTGGTGTTTTTTACAAAAATCAACCAACTCTTGATAAAAATCCAAACCGACAATTTCAGTTGTCGGATTGCAAGGATAGCTGACAATTACAGCCATCGGCTTTTTCTCGTTTTTCGCAACTTTTTCTTCCACTAATTTTTTAAAATCGCGTAAAAAATCTTGCGCATTAATTGCCGGAATTTGCACTAAATTTCCTTTCGAAATCTGAAAAGCAAAAGTATGAATTGGATAGGCCGGACTTGGAACGACGATATAATTTTCTGAATCAGAAATCGCGGTTGCAAGCGATGCAATTCCTTCTTTCGCACCAATTGTAACTAAACTTTCGCTCGCATAATCAAGCTCAACTGCGAAACGGCGTTTGTAATAAGCGCAAATTGCTTTTTTCAAAACTTCAATTCCACCGGTAACTGAATAGCCAAACAAACTGCCATCGCGGGATAATTCAGAAAGTCTGTCAAGTATAAATTGCGGTGGCGCCGAATCAGGATTTCCCATTCCGAAGTCAATAATCTCAACACCTTTCGCCGCGGCTTCGGTCTTTAATTTATACATTGCCGCAAAAATATAAGGCGGCAGTTTTTGCGTTAGGTAGAAACTACTTTGCATTTTTTGATTATCTTTTAATTAACTGAAATTTAAGAGCTGAGGAACTGAGGATTAACATCTGCCTGCTTTTTTCAGGAACGTAATTCTTTTGCTTCAAAATTTAAATGCAATCTTACTGTAATTTTTATGCCAAAAAATTTGGATTTACCGACATTTATTATTGATGCCATAAATAGCGGTTCGATAAAAGCTCTGCAAGAGCTCCTCACCGAGCATGAACTTACAGAAACTGTCAATAAAATGACCGACCCCGACAAATTAACCCCTTATTTAAGAGCGGCAAAAATCGGGAAACCAGAACTTTACGATTATTTTTCCACATTACCTCATTTTGATGTTAATAGAACAGATAAACATGGCCTCAACGCTTTGTTTCTAACAACATTGACCGGAAAAACCGCAATGTTTGACCATCTGGTTACTAATTACGGTTTTGATCCCAAAAGCACCCATCAAAAAATAACCCCTGATTATTATGCTGCAGTCGCGGGACGCAAGGAGATGCTACAACATTTACTAACGCGCTATAATTATCCGGTGACTCCTGATTTAATTAATTTTGCCAATAATAATGGACAAACTGCAATTGGTGATTACTTAAAAGAAGTTGCTCAATTAAATCAAAAATTAAGTGCCGAAATCAGTGATAAAAACCTTCCCGCTTTTAGAAAATTATGCGAAAGCGGTGGGGCCAAACCAAAATCAGCAACTAATAATTTAGCCGAATTTGCTGCTTTAAATGGCGCTAGCGATATTTTTGAATATCTCGTTGATCGTCATAATTTCAGGGAATTTGATGCCCAGCTTTTGGCCAATGATGCCTTAGAAAGAAATGATTCCCGGCTTTTGGAAGTTTTGTTTTTGAAATATGATTTAGAGCCGCAGGTTTCTCCATCGCATTTGCAAAATGATGCGGCGAAATATTTGGCAAATTTAAACTCGGCAAATCAAAAATTTTCAAAAGCAGTTAAAGAAAATAATCTGGCATTAACAGCAGAAATCCTGAGCCAAAAACTGGTTTTCAAAAGCAGTATAAATGATGCGGCGCTTGAAGCAGCAGCAAATGGCAATCTTGAGCTTTACAAATTAATTTCGCAAAACCCTAAATTTGATAAAAAAATCCGCGATGAAAATGGTCACAGTATTTTATTTAGTGCCGCCACTTCCGGTGATGTTAAAACCGTTGATTATTTAATTACGGAACAAGGTTTTTCTTTTGAAAATGAATCAAGAAACCAGATTTTTGCAGCGGTAGTAAAAAATTGTCCCGAGGATAAAAAAGATGATAAAAAATTGGAAATGTTGTCTTTTTTAATTGCCAAAGATATCGGATTCATTTTTAAAGATGATTATAAACAGCACGCCCAGGAAGCAACAGCACGGTTGGAGAATTATTCGGGAATTTTGCAGGATCAAGATAGCGAAATTAAAAACCTGTTAAGTCGCGCCAGACAAAAAGTGAAAAAAATATCAGATGATTTTTTGAGTAATAGATCGCAGGACAAAATAATTGCGGATTTTGAAGAACTTCAAACTGTCAGCGAAAATCCTTACCAAGCCGCCAAATATTTATTTAAAAGCGATTCGAATCAGGAATATACGCCTCTAATATCATTTATTACGCAGAATAATTATAAAAAACTTTATCAAGAAATCGCTTCTAACGAGCCGGAATTGAGGTTTGATCATAATGATAATGCCGCAGAATTTTATTCGGCAGCGATCAAAAAAGGCAACCAGTTTAAATCACATACTAGCGGCTTTGATGTTTTTGAATTTGCCGCCGAGAATTTTGGAGATACCCGTCAAATATTAGGCTTACAGTATGAAACTGGTAAAGATCAATGGTTACATGGTTATTTATCCAGACTTGCAGCAAGCGGAAAAATACCGCAAAAACAATATAGCACAGAAGAAATAGTCACTTGCATTTTGCCTAAAGATAGCGACCTCATAAGCTGGAAAGCAAAAGATGATCCTAATATTTATTATTCCTTCCAGAATCCCAATCTACCTGGACTTCCTAAAGGAAAGACCTTTACAAAGAAAGAAAAAGACTTGTTTAGAAATGTGGTACAGCAGACCAAAGATGATATATTTGTACCGATTAATGAGATTGAATTAAGCGTTGAAGATTTGATTGCGCTGCGGGGAAACAGCTTTAATAAAAATGTTTTTTTCATATATAAAGCTCCACTCAATGACCATATGCATGCTGATTACCGGTATGTAAAACAAGATTTTGAAAGAGAAGTTTCCCAAAAATTTTTTATTTTACCGGCAAGTGGTACATTTGATGAATATGCGGCACTTCATCAATTGGCGATTGGGGTTGCCGGCCTTAAACATCCGTCATTTTACGGCGCAAACATTGATAACTCACCTTATTGTGATTACGATGTTACAACTTCTCAAACCGTAATGTCACATATTTGTGATAATAATTTTTATTCCACAGAATGCTTTAATGTTGTTGATAGCAGCAAGAAGGCTGCATCTTCGGGGAGAATCGCTTTCACGCAAGCTGATATCGCAGCAATGACAACCAGTTTGGCTAAACAATTTCCATCAGTTGATGAACGATTGGTTGAACTTGAAAATCAAAATAATTTTACTCCGTGGGATTCTCAATCATCTTATAAATCATCCTACGCTGACGCGGCACAAATCACTCTCGGCGCACTGGCATTGGTAGGTGCGGTTAAATATTTGGCTAGTTATTTATTCCGGCCGGGGAATAAAGTTGAGAAAGGAAGTTCAACGAAGGTAAGCGGAAAGGATACGCAGAAAGAACATTCAAATTAAGTATCGAAAAGAAGAACTTTAGATCGTCGAGCAAAGCACGAAGTGCGTCGTCGAGACGCTGGCGTGATCATCCAGCCAGCATCTCGACGACGGCCTAAAGGCCTTTGCTCGACGATCTAAAAATAATAACTAATTATTAATAACTACAAATCCTTCAAAAAATCATCGATCTTTTCTTTCGTAACTCCGGGCATGCAAATAATATGCGACAAACCACTATCTGAAGCTAATTGCCATTTAACACAAACTTCCTGAGATGGTTTTGGAAAAACTACCGTAATCGCATTAGGATTTCTCCAAGCCGCAATGCCTTTTTCTTTCATTTTAGTTTCAGTATATTCCGCAACTTCCAAACAAATTTGGGCACGTTCTTTCAAACCTTCGAGACCAAATTTTTTAATCGCATACCATAAAAATACCGGACTGTGACCATTGCGCGAGCCGGTGATTGTTGTATCGAGCGTTCCGATATAAGGAATTGCCTGCCCGATTCTGTCTTTGTAATTTTTCTTCACCACAACAACGCCGCAGGGAATTGGTGAACCGATAAATTTATGCCCTGAAATTGCTACTGAATCTGCACCATTTTCAAAATCGAATTTTGGTTCTTTTTCAAGTAAGGCTAAATAAGTTCCGGCCAAAGCTGCGTCAACGTGGATGTAATGGCTGCGAATCGCCGAATTTTTTAACGCTTTTTTAATTTGCGAAATGTCATCTTTAGCTTCCGTCATCGTAGTTCCGATATTGGCAATCACAATTGCCGGACGATCGCGATGCATGTGAACTGCATCTTTCAAATCTTCATAATCAATTTCACCATTTTCTTGCGCGCGAATCAGTATTGACGGCATTCCAAGCAAACTAATATTTTTTTGCACACTGTAATGCGTAGCTTCCGAATAATAAACCATGCCTGTTGGATAAAGCTCGCGCGCCACATAAAGCGCGTAAAGATTTCCTTCCGAACCACCATTGGTAACGTAACCCCAAAAATTATCTTTCGGAGCTTTGAAAAGTTCAGCAAAAAATTGTACAACTTCACGCTCGATTGAACGCGAATTTAAATCATAAGTCGATTCAATCAGCGGATCGCCGAGATTATTTAACGGATATTTTAAAAGCGGATAAAGTTCAGAATAATCAAAATCAATTGAAACCGGATAACCTAAGAAATTTTGCGCTCTTTCTTTAACTTTTTCGATGTAAGTATCTAAGCGGTTTTGGTTTTCTTTGTTCATAAATTTTTAAATTGTTAGATCTAAACTTAAACGCAGAAGCAGCGCAGGACGGGGTTACAAACCCCGTCTCGCTCAAGTTGTATAAAAATTTAATATTAAAGCAACTCCTTCGCCTTTTTACTTAATTCCACATTCAATTCTTTAAGCTGTCTTTCCGCAACATTCGCTGGCGCATTCATCATTAAATCTTGCGCTTTGCCATTCATTGGGAAAGGAATTACTTCACGAATATTTGGTTCATCAGCCAGCAACATAATAATACGATCAATTCCCGGAGCCAAGCCACCGTGCGGTGGAGCGCCGAATTTGAAGGCGTTTAACATTGCGCCAAATTGTTTTTCAACCACTTCCGCGCCGTATCCAGCAAGCTCGAAAGCACGATACATGATTTCTGGTTTATGGTTACGAATTGCACCTGAAGAAAGTTCAACACCGTTACAAACGATGTCATATTGGAAAGCTTTGATCGTCAATGGATCTTGTGAATTCAAGGCTTCAAGGCCGCCTTGTGGCATTGAAAATGGATTGTGCGAAAATTCAACTTTGCCAGTTTGTTCATCTAATTCATACATTGGAAAATCAACGATCCAGCAGAATTTATAAATTGATTCATCAATTAATTTTAAATCATTTCCGAGTTTGATTCTTACAACGCCAGCGATTTTCGCCGCTTCGGTTTTTTTGCCGCAAGAAAAGAAAACTGCATCGCCATTTTCTAAACCGGCAATTTTTTTCAATTCCGCTAATTTTTCAGCGCTTAAAAATTTAGCAATTGGCCCTTTTCCTTCACCATTTTCATCAAAAATAATGTAAGCTAAACCTTTCGCGCCATTTTGTTGCGCATGCTCAATCATTTTATCAAAGAATGAACGCGGTTGCGCCGCACATTTCGGCGCTGGAATGGCGCGGATTGTAGCGCCTTGCTCAATTTGTTTGGCGAAAATCGAAAATTCTGAACCACGGAAAATTTCCGTCGCATCCGAAATTATAATCGGGTTTCTCAAATCAGGTTTGTCAATGCCATATTTAAGCATCGCATCGTCATATTTGATGTGAACAAAATCTTCATCAGAAGTTTTTTTCACGCCGAATTTTTTGAAAATATTTTTCAAAACCGGTTCAATCGCGCCAAACACATCTTCCTGGGTTACGAAAGACATTTCCATATCAAGTTGGTAAAATTCCGGCGCGCGATCAGAACGCAAATCTTCATCACGAAAACATGGCGCAATTTGGAAATAACGGTTGAAACCCGAAACCATCAAAAGCTGTTTAAACTGCTGTGGCGCTTGTGGAAGAGCATAAAATTTTCCCGGATGCAAACGAGCAGGAACCAAATAATCACGCGCACCTTCAGGAGATGAAGCGGTTAAAATCGGAGTTTGGATTTCAAGGAAATCTTGTTTGGTCATTTCTTCGCGGATCGTTGAAATCACTTTGCTGCGCAGAACAATATTTTTGTGAGTTTTGTCACGACGTAAATCAAGAAAACGATATTTCAAACGTAATTCTTCAGGATATTCGTTATTGTCGTTGATTTGGAACGGAATTTGCTCGGCTAAAGATTCAACAACTAATTCATTAATTTTAATTTCAATTTCACCGGTTTTGATATTTGGATTTACAACTTCTGCCGCGCGCGCCTTAACTTCGCCGGTTACAATAATTACCGATTCCAATTTAATCGCCGCGATTTCATCAAGATTTAAAGTGGTATTTTGCTGATCGATTACAACTTGCGTCAAACCAAAATGGTCACGTAAATCGATAAAAATCAAACTGCCGTGATCGCGTTTTGAATGAACCCAGCCTGAAAGTTTAACTGTTTGTCCGACATTGGATTTGTTAAGTTCTGAACAATTGTGAGTGCGATATTTATGCATGAGATGTATAACTTGAAAATAGACTGTATCCTGTCAACACATCAAAAAAACTTCAGGTCATCGAGCAAAGCACGAAGTGCGTCGTCGAGATGCTGGCTC
>JAZKII010000084.1:0-4933 GCA_040384945.1 Pseudomonadota bacterium | reverse complement strand
TAGCATCTCGACGACGCACTTCGTGCTTTGCTCGATGACCTAAAGTAAGTAGTAAAACTAAATTTTAACAAAATGACCAAAGAACAACAAAATTACCTCGCAACAATTCCCGAAATAATCGCCGAAGCTAAACAAGGAAAAATGTTTATCTTAGTTGACGATGAAGGCCGCGAAAATGAAGGCGATTTGGTAATTCCCGCTTCAATGTGCGACGATAAAAAAATCAATTTCATGGCCCGCTTCGGTCGTGGACTTATTTGTTTAACACTTACAGAACAGCGCGTTGCCGAACTTGAATTGCCTTTAATGTCTTTCAATAACGAATCGCGCAATAAAACCGCTTTCACAGTTTCAATTGAAGCTCGCGTTGGAATTTCCACCGGAATTTCCGCTTTTGACCGCGCCAAAACTGTTGCTGATGCTATCGATCCGAAAAAAAGCAAAGATGCAATTGTCAGCCCGGGTCACATTTTTCCACTTAAAGCCCAAAATGGCGGCGTTCTAGTGCGCGCTGGCCATACTGAAGCTGCAGTTGATATTGCAAAACTTGCAGGCTTAAACCCTTCCGGCGTAATTTGCGAAATCATGAATGACGATGGTTCAATGGCACGCATGCCTGATTTAATCAAGTTCGCCAAAGAACATGACATGAAAATCGCCACCATCGCCGATTTGATTGAATATCGCCGTAAAAATGAAAAATTAGTTGAAGTAATCGAACGCAAAAAATTCGTCAGCAAAGCCGCCGGAGAATTTGCCGCGACAATTTACAAAAGCAAAATTGATGGCATTGAACATATTGCCTTAGTAAAAGGTGAAATCGATGAAACCGCTCCAACATTGGTTAGAATGCATCATTTAAATATTTTGAGCGATTGTCTCGACGATGCGCAAAATCCCAGAACCGGCTCATTAATTGGAGCGATGAAAGAAATCGAAAAAGAAAAAAATGGCGTTGTAGTTTTAATCAGACAACCAAATGAAGCGATTTCGCATTTGCTCGGCGAAACAAAAAACTTGCCGGCAAATCGAGAAAAAGAATTAAGAAATTATGGAATCGGTGCGCAGATTTTATCTGATTTAGGAGTGAAAAATATGATTCTTTTAACCAATGCACAAAAAGCGGTGATTGGTCTGGAAGGCTACGGAATCAAGATTTGCGGCTATAAAAAAGTTTAGTGAATATTGGTAAATTATACTTAAGTAGCCCACCAGATAAATCACGTCATTGCGAGCGAAGCGCGGCAATCCACTTGAATGATAAAGTCTGGATTGCCGCGCTTCGCTCGCAATGACGAGTGATTTTGGTACTTAAGTACATAATTCCCGTCGAAAACGTAAGTCCATACGATCTTGAAACAACCTCAGAAAAAACTTACTCCTTTCTCCTCTGCACTCTAAACAATACCAGCATCGTCACAAAGAACATTGTGATAATTAAAATTTCAATAAATTGCGGCATTATTTCGCATAAAATTTCCCAGCTTAAAGTGCTGTTTTGATAACCAATCAAAATTTTATAAGGATAATTTTGGGCATTTCTTAAAATTATAAAACTCCCTTTTTGCTTAAATGGCGACAGGCATGAAACCATTTCCTGACGTAGAGAATCTACTGAAAAATTCAGGTTATCCATCAATTCATGATCTTCAGAAAATAAGCCGGTTTCTGATTCCAAAAGCACTTTATTATTCGCATCCAAAATCGCGAAATCGGTTTTGTAAAAACTCACCAAATGCTTGAATTTTTCGGTTAAATTATAAAGTTTGAAACTCACAACTGAAGTTCCGACATATTCTCCCGCAATATCCACCACACCAACTCCGGCAGGAATTACATATTGTCCGCTAGCTGCGCCAACAACCGGCATTCCGGTGTAAATTTTCCATGGGTCATTTTTGGTATTTTCCAGATAATCACGCGCCGATAAATCAATCGGGCTAATTGGACCAGCGCTGCTTGCAACCAAGCGTTTATTGCTGTCGATCCAATAAAACATTCCGGCGGACAAAACATCTTTGATTGAATTATAGCCATAATGTGACTGGTTAAATGAGCCAAGAATTTTGCTCACTTCAAGATTATCAGCCTTGGAAACGCTGATTTGGCGATTGATATAATTTAAAACCGATTCGGCATAGCCAAGAGTGCTGGTAAAATTCATTTCAATTTCATAGGCCGCAGCCTCCATTTCCAGGCGCTTGGCTTTGACATAAGTGTCGTAATTATTATAAGCAAAACCACTAATTACTAAAATCGTTATAGCATAAGCCACAATTGCGTAAGTTATGATCAGGCGATCATTGATTTTAGGTGTACGATGAGCGTGATGAGCATGATTATTGGGTTTTTTGCGAAATTTTTTTAGCATATTTTTAAATTTTTTTTGGCTCAAAAAAACGAAGGGCGAAAAGTAGAATGATGATTTGAGCAAAGAGTCAAGTTGTTGGGTTTAGAAAATTAGAAATTGAAAGCAAGAGTGCAAAATTGGGAAAATAATATACTCGATGCAGGACGGGGTTTGTAACCCCGTCCTCACGTTCATGTAAAATATAATTGAACTGGAAAATGTGGACGGGGTTACAAACCCCGTCCAGCGCATTACAACAAATCCGTAATCTTCTCAATCATCACATCTCCCAATTCTTCCAAACTTCTAATCGTAATCGAGTTGCGATAAAACTCTTCCGTCGTATGCCCAATGCCGATTCCGACAATTTCAATCTGGGTTTGTTTTTCAATTTTATTAATCACATGCCGCAAATGCTCCGCCAAAATATCACCATCATTTGCCGAGGCTGTTGAATCATCAACCGGCGTTCCATCTGAAATCACCATTAAAATTTTACGTTTTTCACTTTGTTGCATCAAGCGCGCACGCGCGAATAGCAAGGCTTCGCCATCGATATTTTCTTTAAGCAATCCTTCTTTCAACATCAAACCCAAATTGGTTTTGGATTTTTTAAATTTCTGATTGAAATGTTTATAAATAATATGACGCAGCTCATTCAAGCGCCCGGGATTTCGCGCCCGCCCCGAACTTTCCCATAATTTACGCGGCCTGCCGCCTTTCCAATCTGCCGTCGTAAAACCGATAATTTCAGTTTTAACCGAATATTTTTCCAGAATTTCAGCAATAATTTCACAAGCCAAAGCGCTCATGACAATAGGATTACCGCGCATCGAGCCTGAATTATCAATTAGAATTGTCAAAGCTGTGTCTTGATATTCATGAGTTTTATTACTGATCCAAACATCTTCCATCATTGGATCAATCACCATTCGCACCAGTTTTTTGCGATCTAAAATTCCACGCGAAGCATCAAATTCCAAATAAGAATTACGCTTGGAAAGTAGTTTGCGCTTCAACTTCAAACTCATTTTCCGCGAAATGGTTTTGAGCTTGGCGAGCTTTAAATCAAGCTGATCGCGCAAAAGTTCAAGTTCGTTTTTATTAACTAATTTATTTGGAAAAATAACTTCATCAAATTTGCTGTTATAAATTTTATAAGCATTTTTATATTCGATTTTATCTTCGAAATCAGTTGGCGCATCAAGCTTGACACTAACATTCCCTTTTTGATCATCTGATTTTAAATCAGGAATTTTCTGCTCTTTTTCAATTTGCTGCGCGCCTTCTTCAATATCATTTTGCGCCGGATTATTTTCATTTTCAGCCTCAATATTTTCCTGGCCGAAACTGTTCAATTCATTTTTTTTATTATCACTTTTTGCACCGGATTTTTCTTCATCTTCTTTTTCTTCTTCAGAATTTTGGTCATTTTTCAACATCTCGAGAACCTTTTCTACTCCTTGCTCAAAGTCATTTTGATTCTCAATTTTCTGAGAAAGATTTTTAATTTCTGCGACAATTTTTTTATCCAAACTTCTTTGCAAATCCTGCGCGGCATTTTGCGTTCTCGGTAAAGTTTTTTCACCAAAAATTTCCCGCAATAAAATCAACGAAAGATTGGTCGAACCGCTAAAAATATCACTCTCAACTTTCTCTAAAATATTTTTTACAACACCTAAATAAGAATCACGCATTTGCGCAATCACGCGGATTTTTTCAAAATCATTAAAGAATTTTTGTTCTTCCGAACTTCTGGTTTTTTGCTGCTGAATTTCAAAATCGTGAAACATCAAATAGCTGGCAGCAAGATCAGCAGAAGCTCGGGAAGCGTGAATTTGCAAGGATTCATCAAGTTCAGGATGACGATCATTATTGGAGATTTGCGGTAAAATTGCTTTTTCTTCGATGATTAAATTCTGATCCCAACCAAAAAAATTATTTTTCACATCATCTAAAAATTCCACCTGCACCGATTCATCAGCCACAATCGCGCGCAGAGTTGCAATCAGGTTTTCCTTGATTTGATTAGTTTGCGAATTTTTTGATTTCACAATCTTTACCTAATTTAAATTGAGCAATATTTGCGCCAACTTCTTAATTTGCGATTTTTTATGTTCACTTGAAAAAGTAATGCGCAACCTTGCCTTTCCTGCTTCTACAGTTGGTGGACGAATTGCGGAAATTAGCATTCCTTGTTCTTCAACTTTTTTTGCTACTTTTAAAACTTTTTTATTATCACCTAAAATTATTGGAACAATTGCGGATTGTGGATTTGGTAATTGCATTAATTCGCAGAAAAACTGTGCATTTTTTAAGGCTTTTTGGCCGAGATTTTTTTTCTCGATTATTTTTAAAGATGTCAATGAAGCTGCTAAAACAGAAGCCGGAAGCGCGGTTGAATAAATTGCCGATTTGGCAAAATTGCGTAGATAATCAATTAATATTTTATCCCCCGCAACATAACCACCAAGCGAACCGACAGCTTTTGATAAAGTTCCAAGTTGTAAATAATATTTAGGACACATCTTGAGCTGGTCCTTGAGCAGGACGGGGTTTGTAACCCCGTCCTCACGTTCATTT
>JAZKII010000083.1:22177-31522 GCA_040384945.1 Pseudomonadota bacterium | reverse complement strand
TAGCATCTCGACGACGCACTTCGTGCTTTGCTCGATGACCTAGAAATTACGATTTTGAATAAAACTAATAGTTAAAACTAAATAAAATAATGAAAAACCAACATATCGCCGTTCTTTTAGGGGGATGGAATTCTGAACGTGAAGTCTCTCTCCGCTCTGGTGAAGCAGTTTATGAAGCACTTACCAAACTTGGATATAAAGCGACTAAAATCGATTTTTCCCGCGAAATTTTTGAACAATTAAAAGCAGTAAAACCTGATATTATTTTTAATGCCCTTCATGGAACTTATGGTGAAGATGGCCGCATTCAGGGCGTTTGCGATATTTTAGAAATTCCCTATACTCACAGTGGAATTATCGCGTCAGCACTTTGTATGGACAAAATCATTACTCGTAAACTTTGCGAAACAGTTGGCGTACAATCTCCGATTTACGAAATTCTTAGAAAAGGTGAAAATAAAGAAAATCAGGAAAAGCTGGCAAAAGTTGGTAAACCCTTCGTAATCAAGCCTATAGCCGAAGGTTCAAGTGTTGGTGTTGAAGTTATTTTAGCTGACATGCCTTTCGATTTTTCTACTTATGAATGGAAATATGGCGATGAAATTATTTTAGAAAAATATATTGCCGGACAAGAAATTCAGGTTGCGATCATGGATGGCAAAGCTCTAGGAGCAATCGAAGTTCGCCCACACGGATTATTTTACGATTATAAATGTAAATACACCGCAGGCATGACTGATTACATTATGCCAGCTGAAGTTGACGCTGAAAAATATGCCGAAGTTTTAAAATTAGCTGAAAAAGCGCACAAGGTTGTTGGATGTCGCGGCATCAGCAGAGTTGATTTTATTTTAAATAATAAAAATGGTGGCGATAACCGGTTTTACTTGCTTGAAGTCAATACTCACCCCGGTTTTACTGCCACTTCTTTAGTTCCGAAAATCGCCAAACATGTCGGAATTTCTTTCGAAGAAATCGTAGAATTTTTAGTTAAAACTGCACGCGTTGGATAAAAATGACAAAACAAGTCGGCGATAAAATCAGAGATTTTTTTCTCACCAATCAGGTTACCCGAAAAATCAGGAGTTTTTTTCATCAAACTCTTTTTCCGATTTTGTTCAAAGGCTTGATATTGCTGGTTGTTTTGCTGGTTTTTTTATTTTGCATGTTCAAGTTTTTTAAACCGATTTACTTAGAAAAAATTTACCAAAAATCTTCTTTTTATTTTTTCCACTATCTCAATCTCGATAATCACGAATTCAACCAGATCAATATTGACGGCAATAAACATGTTCAAAAAGAAGAGATTTTGGCAATTGTTGAAAGTGCAAAAAAACAAATCACGCTTGATAAATCCAGTGATTATCAACCTTTAATTCGCAGCTTGATTGATCGCATTAAGTCAGAATTGCCGTGGGTGAATCAGGTTGTGATCACGCGCAGCATGCCCAATATTTTGAATATTTCGATTACTGAATATGAACCTTTTGCAATCTGGCAAAATGACGGTACAAAATATTTAACCGACAAAGAAGGAAATTTAATTCCTTATGAAGAGCAGGAAGAATTTCAACATATGGTTATTTTGTCGGGGAAGGGCGCTAATAATCATGCTAAGTCACTTTTTAATATTTTCGCTTCTGATCCGAATTTGAGTGCCAATGTTTATTCAGCAACCTGGGTTTCAAGCCGTAGATGGGATATTCGTTTTGATAATGGTTTGTTAATTAAACTACCGGAAAACAATATTTCCGAGGCTTGGCAGCGTTTGATAAAAATTTATAATATGCCGGGATCAATTGTTGGCTTGAAAAATATTGATCTGCGAATTTCTGATAAAACTTATTTAGAATATGACGATTCGGTGATTAAAGAGCTGAAATCATTATAAAAGATTTAAGATTAAGAAATTAGGTTTTAGAAGTGTCTTAGTTCATCGAGCAAAGCACGAAGTGCGTCGTCGAGATGCTAGCTCGGTGTTGCAACATCGAGCTAGCATCTCGACGACGGCCTAACGGCCTTTGCTCGATGACCTGAGAATTTTTCCGTTAATAACCAAACAACTCCGCACATTCGCTAAATGTCGAAAAATTTAAAAAAAGGAAAAATAACCGCCTGTTTAGACATGGGCTCATCAAAATTGGTATGCATAATCGCATCAATCACCAATGACGATGTGCAAATCCTAGGCTACGGACACAAGGAATCAAAAGGCATTGCCGCGAGTGCAATTTCCGACATGACGTTGGCCCAAAAATCAATCACCAATGTTGTTTCAGAAGCAGAAAGAATGGCGGGTTTTAATATTGATCGCCTGTTAGTCGGCATTTCAGGAAGCCAGGTTGTTTCCACCAGAAAAGAAGTTAGCACCAAAATTGCCTCAGATATTGTTAAAACTTCCGACATCGCAGCACTCGCAGCTAAAGTGCGCGCAGAATTCAAAAAAAATAACCGTGAAATTATTCACTTAATTCCATTGCAATATCGCATTGATGATTCAGCGCCGGTTGTCAATCCGCGCTATATGTCTGGTGAAAAACTTTATGCTAAATTTCACGTTGTTTCAACTTCACAAACTACTATTAGAAATATCGAGAATTGCTTAAGAAGATGTCAATTGTCGGTTAATAATTACATCGTAGAACCGCACGCTTCAGCGCTTTCATGCCTTTCAGATAATGAAATGAATTTGGGAAGTTTGCTGATTGACATCGGCGGCAGTTCAACTTCTTTTTCCATAATCACCGAAGGAAAATTAATCCATATCGGCAATTCACCAATCGGCGGATTTCATATCACCAAAGACATTTCGACGATTTTGAACATCAATATTGATGCCGCAGAAAAAATTAAAAATCTTAATAGCTCGCTTTTAATCAGCCCGATTGAAGAGCGTGAAATGATCAAATTAAAATTCCTCGATAATGATGGATCAGAAATGATTCGTATCACCAGAGTTGAGTTGCGCGACATCATTCAATCGCGCCTCGAAGAAATGTTTGAATCGGTGCGCACCATTTTAGAAAAATCGGGAATGCCGCTTTATATGATTGGAAATATCGTTTTAACTGGTGGTGTAACTTCAATTGTCGGCATCGATAAATTAGCCTCCGAAGTTTTCGCCAAAAATGTCAGAATCGGTTATCCGAATAAACTCGATTCCATGCCTTCCGAAATCCTCAACCCAACGCATTCCTGTTCAATTGGCATGTTGGTGTTTTTAAAAAATCTTTACATGAAAGAAAAAATTAAAGATGGCTTTGAAAGCAAAAGCAGTTGGTTTGCAAGATTGATTGAAAAGCTGGCAGCGGTTTAATCATTTTTTTAAAAAAATAACTGAGTCATAATCTTATTTAAAAAAACCTATCCATAAATTTCATTGGGTTTTTTTCTTTCGATTTTTTGACTTTTTTCTTTGTCACTTTTTGTATTGTTTTTTGTACAGGAATTGTTTTTTTGAAATCCGCAATATCGCTTTTTAAAATTGCCAAAGATGACTCACATTCTTTCCCCTCGGCTTTTTGAGCGGTTTCTAGAGTTGATAAAAATTCTTTGCTGCTACTTAAACGTGGGTCATTTATATCCATTTTCCAAAGTAAACGTCGCGATTTTTCTTTAGCTTCTTCCCAATTTTCATCTTTATCGCAGCTTAATTTATTTACGCTTTTTGACAGATTGTCGATTAAGTGTAAAAGTTTTTGGTTAATTTCATTTTTGCGTGAAATGGTTTCTTCTTTTTTTGAAGCAGGAGAGGTTGTAACTGGCTTGGTGATTGGTTTCTTAGCGCATGAAATTGCGACAAAAACCAGGAATAAACTAATGATTTTTTTCATGATCAGAAATTAGTTACCTCAAGTTTCGCAAAAATTTAATGCGTTAATAAAGAAATTTCCAATTGGTTTGCGCGATTAATCGAAAAGCTGGTAGCGGTTTAGAATTAGAAAAAATTCATCATAATTTTTTCCTCACAGCTAATTCATTGCAACTTTTTGGTAGTGACAAATAATCTATAAAAAAGGTTTCATTAGTAGCTTTAATGGTGAATAAGGCTGCAAAATCGACAGTATTTCTGTTTGCGATCACTTCCTGGCAAAGATCTGGAGATAGATAATTTTTGAAAGATGCATCAACGTTAATTATCTCCATAAGGTTATTTACTCCCGAGATTTTATATTGATAAACCAGCATTCCCTCAGGCGAGATGTCAACACTAGTTAATGTCGTGTTGTTATTGATCATTTTGGGCAAGACTAAAGTTTTTTTGATTCTTTCTGCTGCAAGATTTGTCAGCCTAATTCTTTCTTCAGGGCTAATTTGCGGTGTAACGACTTCCGCTTGTTCAGCTGGAAGTGGTTTCTCTATTGAAACTTTAGGGCCTTCTTTCATTTTATTTACCTCATCTGATAAGTTAGAAAGTGCTTCAGTAAGGCTTCCGCCCGGGCTAACTTTCGGCGTTGAAAAAAGTTCTGAGGTGGTTTTGTTTAAAGTATTTATCGCGTGATAAAGCAATTTATCAGCCTGACTAACAATAAAAATAAGGATCCCAAAAAAAATGGTTGCGAAAATTGTCATGAAAGAAAGTTTCTTTTTTGCCACAATTCCTTTAAGTTTTTCATTGTAGTAATTCGCGGCGTGCTGCACGGCAAGAAGAGGAATCACCGGAACCGACCATAATATATAACTGAGGAATATAGATTTGGTCTTTATGATAAAATTAGAGAAGATCACTAATGCGATGTAAATAATGCTGATCAAAATTGGTGGGAGAAAACTTTTATATCCTGCATCTTTTGCTGTTTTGAAAATTTTCTTAAACAAACTATAGCAAGAAAACACTAGGAACAAAGTTCTTAGAAAAGGAATTATCTCAGAGTTTTCTGAATTCTTAATGCTTTTCCAATGTTTGTAAAACCAGTAAATGTTAAAAAATCCTAATGTAATGACGGAAAATACTAAAAACCGCTTACAAGAAATTGAGTAATATAAAGTTTGAGGAAGATCTTTTGCTGTAGCTGCGTCGTTTTTATCAGATATAACAGGAGTTTCTAATAATTCGTTATTAGGATTTCTAGATTTCATTGGCTTGAGTAAAAATTACAGAAAGTAAAACCATCATGCGAATGCTCTAAAATTAATTTCTGTGATGTAAAGATAAAATTAATCAAGATTAATGAAATTTATCGCCATGCACCACCTTTATCATTACCACCATTTTTGCCGCCAGTAATTCCGCTGCGATCTTGTCTCATATTTTGTAGTTTGGCGACGTAACCCATATTATTAAAATTGCTTTCGCCGCCTTGATTTGCAGCGATAGAAGCGGCTGCTGCTTCTACTCCTTCTTTAGCATGTTTTTTAGCGGCAAGTCGGGCGCGTTTTTGTTTCCAGACAACGGATTTCATTCCGGTGGTATTGAAAGTGTCAGTCGATCCCATTTTATCAACTTCTTCCGACCGCTCATCCCAAACATCTTTTTCATCGGATTTTTTTTCTTCTTTCGCTTCAAGACCGCCAACTTCCAAATCAAGATCTCGTCTCTTGTTACTTTTTGGAAAAATGAAATTTTTTAATTTACCGATAATGCTTTGAACTTCAGGCTTGGCTTCAACTTCTTCAATTTTTTCTTGCGCTTCTTCAGTTTGTTTTTGTTCTTCTTTTGAATCTTTTTTTATGAAACGTTCGTCATCATCTTCCTCATTTTTAGGCAAAGTATTTTCATCAGGTAGGGTGATGGAAAGAATTGGTTTATATTTTTTTAAGTTATCTTGAGCCATTTCGATGTTTGCAATCTTTAAGTTAAAGTAATTTCTGAAGTTGCGAAATCACGCCCAGCGCCGATGAAATTTTCGCCGCAGCGGTTTTTACATCACAAACAAACAACACTTTTTGTCCAGCATGAATTCTGATTTTGTTTTTGCTGGAAAATACAGTTTGCAATAATTTATCGGGATTGGCGAATTTATTGTCTTTAAAGCCGATTAAAATTCCTTCCGGATGTGCTTCCACTCTTTCCACAGCAACTTTTTTGCACGACCATTTTAATTTCGCCACTTCCATCAAATTTATAATTTCAGATGGAATTTTGCCAAAACGGTCAGTCATTTCATTGGTTAAATTTTCCTGGTCTTCATCACTTTTAATTGTCGCGATTTTTTTGTAAAAGCTCATGCGCAAGCTTAAATCCTGCATGTAATCTTCAGGAATGAGCAATGAAATTCCGAGTTTGATTTGAACTGAAAAATCTTCAATTTCTGCTTCATCCGCCGCGCGCGGTTTGGCATTTGGATCAGCATTTTTAAGCTCTTCAATCGTTTCCAGAAGCATTTGCTGATAAAGTTCAACTCCGGTTTCTTTAACATGACCCGATTGTTCATCGCCAAGCAAATTTCCACTGCCGCGAATATCCATATCGTGACTGGCAATCGTAAAGCCAATTCCCAGCGAATCGAGATTTTGCATAACTTCCAATTTCTTGCGCGAATCTTCCGAAACTTTTTTGCGATTATCGAGCATGAAATATGAATAAGCGCGCACCTTGCCACGACCAACACGGCCGCGAAGTTGGTAAAGCTGCGCCAAACCAAACATTTCCGGTTTATAAATAATCATCGTATTAGCATCAGAAATATCGATGCCAGATTCAATAATCGTGGTTGAAATCAACATATCAATTTTGCCATCAACAAAATCATTCATGATTTTATCGAGAGTTGACGGCGTCATTTGGCCGTGCGCCGAAGTGATTTTAATTTCAGGCAGCAAAATTTTTAAACGCGCTTCCATTTCTTCCAAATCGCGAATGCGTGGAACCACGAAGAAAACGCGTCCGCCGCGATTATGTTCGCGCATCACCGCTTCACGAACAATTACCGAATCGTAAGGCATTACGAAATTACGAACGGCGAGGCGATCAAGTGGCGGCGTTGAAATTAAACTTAAATCTTTCACGCCGGTTAATGACATTTGCAGCGTTCTTGGAATTGGTGTCGCCGAAAGTGTCAAAACGTGAACTTCGTGACGTAATTCTTTTAATCTTTCTTTTTGTGCCACACCGAAATGTTGTTCTTCATCAATAATCACCAAACCTAAATTTTTAAATTTGATGGTTTTTTGTAACAGCGCGTGAGTTCCAATCACAATGTGAACGCTGCCCATTTCTAAATCTTGTTTAACTTTTCTCGCATCAGACGCATTTACAAGACGCGAAAGTTGCGCCACTTTAATTTTTGTGCCTTCAAATCTTTTGGCGAAATTTTTATAATGTTGGCGCACCAAAAGTGTCGTCGGTGCAATAATTGCAATTTGTGCCGGATTATGAGAACCCGCAACTATCGCGGCTGCGCGCAGTGCAACTTCAGTTTTTCCAAAACCAACATCGCCGCAAACCAAACGATCCATTGGCGAGCCTTTTTGTAAATCTTCTTCCATTTCATCAATTGCTTTGGCTTGATCTTCAGTTTCCACAAAGCCAAAACGTGCTTTAAATTCGTCGTAAAAATGCTGTTCCGGAATATAAATCGGCGCCTTTTTAACATGGCGCGCGGCGGCGATTCGCAGCAATTCTTCGGCAGCAACTTTAATTCTTTTGCGGACTTTTTCTTTGCGATTTTTCCAAGCTGCAACTCCTAAACGATCAAGGTGGATTAGCGGATTATCAGCGCCATAACGCGTGATTAAATTTATATCATCAACAGGAACAAAAAGCGTGTCATTTCCACCATACAGAATTTTGATCATGTCGGTTTTAATCCCGCCGGCAGCGATTGTGTGAATGCCATCGAACTTGCCAATTCCGTGATCGCGATGCACAACTAATTCGCCGAGATTTATACTTAAACCTTCTTCAATCAATCTTTGCGACGCGGCTTTTGAACTTTTTTTGCGGATAATTTTTTCACCAAAAATTGCTTGTTCACCAACAAGCATAAAATCTGATGTATAAAACCCAAAATGTAGTGGAAGAACTACAGTTGGACATTTAAAATTATAATCAGGAAAAATTTTATTAATGCGGTCGCGAAAGGCTTCAGTTAAACAAGCAATCGTAAGTTTTGACTTATTTTGAGTGGAAAATTCTTTTAAAAGTTCGACTGGATCTTTCTGGTTTGTGCGCCCAGCCAGCGCAAAATCTGGAACCGGCTTAATTTCTAAATCTAAAATGCGCTGGTTTTTTTCGTTGGTATCAAATTGGTTAAACTGAATTGCGATATTTTGCTCGAGATTTTTTTTGAAATCTTCTTCCGAAAAATAAAGCAATTCCGGCGCAATTGGATTGTAAATTGAACCATCGCGAATCTTCATTTCCGCAACGCGAGATTTATAATATTCTGAAATCAATTCGCTGCGATGATGCGCAAAATTAAAAACTTTTTCGCTAAAAAAACTCACAGGTTTTTGTAAATAGTCAAAAAGACCAGACAAATTTTCTTCATAAAAAAACGGCAACCAATGTTCCATGCCGCTGTAAGTGCGCATGTCGGAAATTGCGCTGTAAAGCTGGTCGTCAATTGAAGCGCCAAAAGCGGTGCGATATTTTTGGCGGAAATTTTCTACCGTTTTTTTGCTCATTATAACTTCGGAAGCCGGAAGAATTTCCAAAGATTTTACTGATTCTTGCGTGATTTGCGTGATCGGATCAAAAACTTTTATCGATTCAACTTCATTGCCGAAAAAATCAACGCGATAGCCAATTAAATCAGCTGCTTGCTGCATTACGATATCAACAATCCCGCCGCGTACCGCAAAATCGCCGACATTATTGGCGCAAACTTCGCGATTGTAACCTTTAGATGTTAAAAATTCGGCGACTTCGGGAAGGGAAATTTTACTGCCGATTTGTAAGTAAATTCCCAAATCCTTGATTTGAGAAGGCGCGACAGTTTTTTGCAAAAGCGCGTTTACAGAAGTAATAATAAAAAATTTCTGCCCTTCTTTGCGTGTTGCGAGGCGATAAAGTGTTTTAATTCTATTAGCTAAAATCAAATGCTTTGGCGAGGCGCGATCATATGGCAAGCAATCCCAGGCATAAAAATTTAAAACCTCAAGATTGGGCGCGAAGAAATTAACTTGTTTATGAATTGTTTCCATTTCCGCGTCATTACTTCCGACGAAAACAAAATCGGAATCGGAAAAATTGCGCGAAATTTCAGCTGCTAAAAATCCATGAGCATCTTCGGGAGTTTTGATGAGAATGCATGATTCTTGGAGATGGGATAGTTTTGTTTTGTAGTTCATTTGATTTTTTTAACTTATCTAAGATTTGGTCATCGAGAATATAAGATTTTAGGTCATCGAGCAAAGGCCTTTAGGCCGTCGTCGAGATGCTGGCTTTAATGTTGCAACATC
>JAZKII010000083.1:0-22167 GCA_040384945.1 Pseudomonadota bacterium | reverse complement strand
AGCCAGCATCTCGACGACGCACTTCGTGCTTTGCTCGATGACCTAAATCTTTTCAACGCTAAAGTAGGCCTCACTTTTATTCAAACTCGGTGGTAAAACAGGGATTCCGTGGCTTTTGGCAACTTGCAAAAAGATGTTAATTTTATCGGTATTATCAATTTCCAGATTAATCGAAGCGGTTAAAAATTCCGGCAAATAATGTGCTTTCAAAAATGCAGTTTGATATGAAATCAAAGCGTAAGCCGCAGCGTGGGATTTGTTAAAACCGTAACCGGCAAATTTATCTACGAGGTCGAAAATTTCTCCGGCTTGTCTTTCCGGAACGCCATTTTTCATTGCGCCTTCTGTGAAAATTGCGCGCTGTTGATCCATTTCTTCTTTAATTTTTTTACCCATAGCGCGACGTAGTAAATCCGCGGCTCCGAGGCTGTAACCGGCCAGAACTTTAGCAATTTCCATTACTTGTTCCTGATAAACAATTACGCCGTAAGTTTCTTTCAAAGTTGGTTCTAAAAGCGGGTGAGGGTAGTTGATTTTTTCTTGGCCGTGTTTGCGGCGAATGTAAGTTGGAATATTATCCATCGGGCCGGGGCGATAAAGCGAAATAAGGGCGATAATATCTTCAATTTTATCGGCTTTCATTTGGCGCAGAACCGATCTCATTCCCGAAGACTCGATTTGGAAAACGCCGATAGAATCGCCAGTGGCAAGCATTCGGAAAGTTTCTGGATCATCAAGTTTTAAGTTGGAAATATCAATTTTTATGCCGCGAACTTTTTCAATTAATTTTACGGTTTCAAAAATTGTGGTTAAAGTTTTTAAGCCCAAAAAGTCGAATTTCACCAATCCCGCAGCTTCCGCATATTTCATCGAATAGCCAACAGCCGGCATTTCGGAACCTTCGTCATTATAAAGGGCGCAGATTTCGGTAAGTGGTTTATCGCCAATAACCACGCCCGCTGCGTGAGTTGAAGCGTGGCGATTTAGGCCTTCAAGTTTCAAACCAATATCAACTAATTTTGTAACTTGAGGATCTTCTTTAATCGCTTGCTGCAAGTCTTTATCCATCTCGATGGCTTTTTCCAAAGTCACGGCTTCGATGGCGTTAAACGGAATCAATTTGCAAATTCTGTCAACCTGATTGTAAGGCATTTGCAAGACGCGGCCCACGTCTTTCAACACGGCGCGCGCTTGTAATTTTCCAAAAGTTATGATTTGGGCAACGTAATCTTTACCATATTTTTTCTGCACATAATCAATTACTTCGTCGCGGCGCGATTGGCAAAAGTCGATATCGAAATCGGGCATTGAAACACGATCGGGATTTAGAAATCTTTCAAAAAGAAGACCAAAGCGAATTGGATCAAGATCGGTAATTTGTAACGACCAAGCGATAATTGAACCAGCTCCCGAACCACGTCCCGGGCCGACTGGAATTAGATTATTTTTGGCCCATTTTATGAAATCGGATACGATTAGAAAATATCCGGAAAAGTTCATTTTGATGATTACTGAAAGCTCAAAATCAAGCCGCGCTAAATATTCTTTTTCGATTTCTTTTTGTCTTTCTTCTGACGTTTCTTCTAATTCAAATTTGCGCGCCAGCCTTATTCTTAGGCCTTCAAGCGATTGAACTTTTAATTCGTCAGCTTCATTAAAACCTTCTTCAGTGCTAAATTTTGGTAAAGTCGGCGGTCGTTCAAAAGCCATTGTATGGCATTTTTTGGCGATGTTTACTGTATTTTCAATTGCTTCGGGAATGTCGCTAAATAAGGCTTCCAGCTCTTCTTGGGTTTTAAAATATTGTTCCGGCGAAAGTTTTTCACGATCAGCTTGATGGAAAAATTTGCCTTCGCCAACGCAAGTTAAAATATCTTGCGCTTCGTGCATTTCGCGGCTGATAAAATAAACATCATTGGTTGCGACCAATGGCAAGTTGTGTTTGTAAGCTAATTCAATAAATTTTTCTTCCAGTTTTTCTTCATCTTTGGTGCCATGGCGCGTGATTTCGACGTAGAAATTTTGGGGAAATATTTTGGCAAAATCTTCGATTAAGTCATTTAATTTTTGATCTTGTGAATCAAGCAAAAGCTTGCCTATAAAGCCTTCAACGCCGCCGGAAAGTGCGATTAATCCTGCGGATTTTTCTTTTAATAAATTGTAAGAAATATGCGGCGTTAAACCATTTTCGCGGTTTAAATAAGAGTAACTAACCAGATACATCAGGTTTTTGTAACCTTCATCCGTTTGGGCGATTAATGGCAATTTGGCGAAAGATTTTTCGATGTCTAAATTAGAAAGGCTTTTGCGATTGGGGTCGTCAAATCTAACCAAGATTTCGCAGCCTAAAATCGGCTGAATTCCGGATTTTTTGCAAGTAGAAGAAAATTCCAAAGCCGCGAAAAGATTTTGGCAATCTGAAATGCCGAGCGCCGGCAATTTATAAGCTTTTGCGCGGTCAACAATTTCAGAAATTTTAATCGCGCCTTTGCAAAGCGAAAAAGTTGTGTGATTGCGTAGAGGGATGAACATTTTTTTGAAGAAAGACTCGGGAAAATTGAAGGTGAAATATCGGGTTTTTATTTGAGAAGTGCAATGGTTTTTTAATGTTGTGGAAAGATCGAGCTAGCATCTCGACGACGGCCTAAAGGCCTTTGCTCGATGACCTAAAATATGGAATTCTCGATGAAAAATAAAAAGTTTAGGTCGTCGAGCAAAGCGAAGCGTCGTCGAGACGCTGGCTCGATTCTTAAACATCAAGATTTCAACCTTGCGCAATTTTTAAATCTTCTTCTTTGACTAATTCCATCTTTTCCAAAAACTCCGCAACATCATTTTCTTTCGGATAAGTAAAATAATTCCCAGCTCCAACTTGTTTTAATTTCTCAAGCCTTTCGCCAGTCTCAATTTTTTTCAGCGCTTCCGCAATCAAGCCGCAAGAATTGTGATAAATCCGGTTAATATTCCAAACTAGCGACTTATCCCAATTGATCTCACTTTCGGCAAATCCGACAACATCGCCAGTATCAATCGTGCCATCCAAAATGTAATGCAAAGTTGCACCCAGCTTTTTTTCGCCATTTAAAATTCCCCAAAAACTCGCCATCACGCCACGATAATCGGGCAATTTTCCGGAATGCAAATTCAAAACTCCAAAGCGCGGAATATTGATTAAACCGCTTTTAAAAATTTGGCCAAAGCGAATTGATAAAATCAAATCCGGCGCAAATTTTTTGAAATCGCGCAAGGCTTCTTCAGAATTAACATTGGCGTAAGTTGTAGTTTTTTTATCCTGATAAAATTCATCGACACCATTTTGCTCAACTTTTTTCATCGCCAATAATTCTGCGGGCAGCGAATCAGTTTTTCCAACTTGTTTTGATAAAATAATTTTTGTTTCGTGATTTTTTAAAGCGTCAGAAAGCAGCGTTAATGCGGTTGCGGAGTGAATATCATTATTGAGAAAAAGCAGGATTTTCATGAAGTTAAATTATAAAATAAAATGGGCCGATATTTTTTACATTCCACGGCTCCCTCCAGAATCTCTTACCCATTGATTTTGTTTTAACCGACGAGATTCTGATATGTCTGCATAAGGTTTTAGAGTTGATATATAATCTCTATCCAAATCACGCTTTTGGCTCAACAATTCTTGAGCAGCGCTATTATCAACAACTCTGGCTATATCCCGTGGCTGACTTCTATCATAAATATAAAGATTGAGGTGGGAAAAGTTCTGTAATATTTCAACAATTTTCGACCTGTCTTGATCATATAAAAATTCGGCACTATTCAAAAATAGTCCAATTATTGGATTATTGCCGCCAATCTTTTGGGTACATAAAACCTCGTTAGTTTTACAATTTTCTCTTTTGACATATTTGCGCCAAACATTACCAGCGAATACTTCTATATTTCCTTCTGCTAAAACTTGATGGCCATCTTCTTGCTTCAATATTTTGGCCTGATTAGTAAGGCTATAATCGTTATCATGAGTTACTCTTTCTACAAATATCTTACCTGAATATTTGGTATCCTCCTTAATTTTAGATACATACCAGCCGCCCTCTGAGGTATTTTTATTTGGCACAACATCGTGTGAACCAAATGCAAACATGTCGCCGTAGTCAGTATCAATTTGGTAAGGATTTATGACAACACCGAATGGTAATTCATTCCATGGCTGTACTGGAACATTATATTCCTCAATCCCAGACCATGCAACTGTACAAGCCCTAGCGATTTGATATTTTTGATTATCTTTAAGAGTTACCTCATCTCCAGGCTTGGGAAAATCTTTTAACAACTTTTGTAGCTCATCAATATCTAGCACCATTGAAAATAAAATAAAATTCCCCTGATCTAAGGTGGGAGAAGTAGAATATTTTACTGTTTTAATCTCTTGAGATTCTTGATCAGAAATGACATTTCCAGGCCTTTTCATAATGAGTAATTATTGATTCCTTGGACTAGTAAGAGTGCAGATAGTTAGTCCATAATGTTAGTAGAAATGAGGTAGGAAAAACTTTTAACCGAATTCTAAAAGAGTCAAAGATTTTTTAGGAGAAGCTGTTAAATACCGACAGCAAACTGCAGTTCTTAAAAATAATCAAAATAGACAACAAAAAACCTCTCCCAAAAAATTTTGAGAGAGGTTTTTTAAAATTCTAATGTCGGGAGCCACCACCACGCAAACCCGGCGTGTCGTTTCCTATTCCCCGTAAAGGTTTTATATTCGGAACGACTCCCGACAAGAAGCATAATTTTTAAGTAATTTTGTTTGGCAAGTGGTTTTTTTAAGAAAGATAAAATTTTTTTAAATTATTTTGAGTTAAGTCTTATTTTGGGAAAAATTAATGTTTGTTATTTGTTAGCCGATATACCTTCTAATATGCATGTAGCCATTTTTGATACAGTTTTTCCACTAGTTGTAGGAGAGCCGCTTGGAGGAGGAATATCAACGGTAGCAACGATAGCTTCTTGAGCAATTAGGGGGTTTTGAATTGCAGAAGTTGCTTCAATGGCGCTATTAAAAGCTAGATCAAGTTCTTCGGTAGGACGACTTATAGCGATTCTTACGACCATTTCTTTTTCATCTAAGAAAAAACATTCTCCTGGTACTGTACCAACAGAGGCATTTTCAAGAAGCCATTTTGCAGCATCTAAACCTGTCTCCATTACTTTTCCGTTATGTATTTTTCCACGCAGTCCAGAAAAATCTAAAATATAAGGGCCTCCAGTTTCAGGTATTTCAATGTAAGGTTTTACATAAGCATCTATTCCGGGCTTTTCTTCACCAAAAATTTCACCAAATCGTTGATTAAGTTGAGCAATTTTAGATTTAGTAAATTCGATATGATGAAGATATTTCTGGCGATTTTCTGCGTGGTAGGATTGATTTTCAATGCTATCTTCAAGTGCAGCAGCTATAGCATTTTGAGTAGTTTCTGTAGGGAATCCCCCAAGTTCTGCAAAGCGTTTAACAATATGTTCTGGTCCAACACAAAAACCAGTTCTTAGCGTTCCGACACCAAATGATTTTGTAATGCTTGTAAGAGTTAAACTTTTTTCAAGCATTCCATCAATTGATGCAATTGGAAAATGTGTATTTTCATATATGGTATTTTGTAAAAAAGCTTCATCTGAAATGACAAATATATTATGGCGCTTTGCTACATCGGCAATTAATTCAGCACGTTCTCTGGTCATTACTGATCCTATCGGGTTATTAGGATTACATAGAAGAAGTACTTTAGACCCAGTTCTTACAATGGCTTCCTCTAAATCTATTGGATTTAATAAAAAATTATCCTCTTTCCTGGTTGGAATGGTTTCAAAATCGTAACCGCTTTCCTGAAGTTGAACAAAATAATAGCCAAAGGTTGGGGTTGGAATTAAAATTTTCTTATCCAATTTTAGAATTGAATAACTTTTTTCAATTGCGTGAAGAATGTGTTGAGTTAATGAAACGTTTTTCTCATTACAATCTATCCCAAATCTTTGAAAAAAATTGGCACATTGACTTAATAATTTGGGATCTCCGTTGGATCTTCCTCTATATTGCAACTCTTCTATTTTACTTTGAGAGAAGAGAGTAGCAACTTTCTCTGGTGCTAAAGATATAGCATCTACTGATGTTAAATCAAATGTAGCTCCAATGCAGCTTTCCAAAAAAGAAAAAGCTTCTTGGTTAGTTGAAGGATCTTGGGGTAAAGTGGAATCAAATACAGGTCTGCTCATTATTCAAACCTCTCAGCCATTATTAAAAAAACTCTTTCTTTAAGATTTTTTAAGGCAATTTCATCATTAGATAAAACTAATTCAGAATTATTTTCATAACTCTGAGCAAATGTGATTAAGTTAGATAAAGCTTGAGTTAATACTGGAAAATCAAAGGTTTTTAATTGGTTAAGCGCATCGGTTATATCATCTGCAATAGTGGTTTTTTTGGCTATAACAATTTGAGAATTTTTTAATTTTTTATTAAGATCAAATGTTAATTGCATTAATGCTTTATCAGTAGAATTTTTTGCAAGTTTTAGCTTTGATAAAAAAGCTTGGTTTGAGATAAAATCATTTTCAAGAAGTGAAATAAAATGTCTTATTTTATCAAAGTTATTTAATTCTTCTAATATTATGGAAGCGTTCATAAGTCTTTAAACTAGTAGTTGAGAAATCTTCCTGATTCCGATCTGTGCTTTTCTATGCTATAACTGTATTGTTTGTAGGAAGTGAAGTATTGAGAAAATCAATAGTTATAAATTAATCATAAGAAATTTTTATCTTCAAGATTTGTCTGCTTCTTAATTTTAATTAATCGTAAAATTATTTGCCTAAGGAAAATTTCCATTCTTTTGCAGTTGTATCAATAGCATCTATAAGGTTCTGAACTATCTCTTTCAAAGGATGCCCATTTTTCACTGCAATACTATAATTCATCTTAGGGAAGAATTTTGCTAAATTCTTAACCACCAAATCTGAATCATGTTCGTTTAAGCATATTGTTGAAACAATCGCGACGAAATTATTTTCCTTAACGAAATGTTTTAGCATTTCCCAGTTACCATTTTGGAACTCTACACTGCCTTTAATTCCATGCGTTCTTACTGCTTCTTCAAATAATGGAAGAGTAATTAAATTATGATCAATTCGAATAAGATCAAAATCTTTTAAATCGCTCAAACTTTTAATCTCTTTTTTGGCTAAAGGGTGATGTTTATTTATGATTAAAATCGGATCATAAGAAATGCTCTCGATCTGTTTTATCTCTGCTTCATGAGATAAGTTTGGATAAAAGGCCAAATCAATCTGACCATCTTTTACTGCTTTTACTGCTTCACTTGGAGCTATATTTCTAATTAAAATTTTTGCGTCTGGATTAGTTTTTTTGAAATATGAAATTATTCTCGGCATTAGGTAAGATATAGCTATATGATGTACTGCGATATCAACTTTCTTTTGTGCTTTTTGTTTTTTTCTATCTAAAAATTTCTCTACTACCGATTCAAATTCATGCATCAAAGGGCAAGCAAGAGTGTAAAATTCTTCTCCTTCTTCAGTAAGAGAAAGTGGTTTGGTGTCGCGCCGTAAAAGCGCAAATCCAAGATCACGTTCAAGTGATTGAATTTGTAGAGTGACAGTTGATTGCGTTAAATTCATTGCTTGTGCAGCTTTTGAGATGCTTTGGTGGCGTGCAACATAATAAAAACCTTTAATTTGTTGCTGACGATTTTTCTTATAGAGGAAGTCGTGTAGGGCTATTTTCATGGTAGTATTGGTTTTGTTAATAAATGTATTGAAAAGTTTTATATTTCTAATTTGCCTTCTGTGTTTTTATCAACTTTCTTGCCGAAACTAATTTTGAATTTTTTACCAACGATTCATTTCGGCACATGAGACAATTAAAAAATCACGCACTTTTAGCTTTTGTTCCAACACCAGTTTTAACTCCCAAAACCTGCGCCAATTTTTCTTCATCAGAATTTTTATCGGCGATTACGCATGATTTGAAAACGCCGTTGAATGCGATTATTGGGTTTTCGGATGTGTTGAAGGAGGAGATTGGGAATGTGGCAACGATTGAGGAATGTTTGGAATATGTGGCGCAGATTAATCGCGCGGCGTTGGAGATGAATGAGTTGGTGCATGATTTGCTTGATGTTGGCGCGGTGGCGTCGGGGAATTTTTCGGTGGATTTGGGGAGAAAAATTGAAATTCCTGAAGTTGTGAAAAGGGCGCTGAGGTTGAATCAGGATTATGCTTTGAAGAGGAAAATTACTTTGAAAATGGAAATTATTGGGGAAATTGCGGCGATTAATTTGGATGAAAAAAGGATGAAACAGGTTTTGACTAATTTGGTTTCGAATGCGGTGAAATATAGTTCGGAAGGTTGCGAAGTTAAAGTTATTTGCGAAGTTAAAAATGATGAATTGGAAATTTCGGTGATTGATCAGGGGTTTGGAATGAGTGTGAAGCAAGTTGAAACTGCGTTTGAAAAATATCGTACAATTCAAAATCCAAACTCGGGAAGCGTTGATTCTTTTGGCTTGGGACTTCCGATCGTTAAGCATTTGGTTGAAATGCAAAATGGTAAAATTGAAGTTAGTTCAGAAATAGGAAAGGGAACGCAGATGAAATTGAGATTTCCTTATTTAAGCGTGAATGCGCAATTGATGTAAACGATCCACCACCACCCGCACTACCCAGAAGGCGTGTTGTAGCCTGCAAAGCTCTCGAAATAGAAATGTTTCGGGGGCTTTGTTTTTTGATGTTTATAGATCGAGCTAGCATCTCGACGACGCGCTAAAGCGCTTTGCTCGATGACCTAATTCTTTTTTCTTCGCGACTTCCGTATTTTAGGTCATCGAGCAAAGCGAAGCGTCGTCGAGATGCTAGCTCGATCTATATACTCGGTTTTCTCGGATTAGCCAATTTGCTCAAATCTTCAAATTCACGATTTACCAAAGCCAGTTTCTTTTTATTGCTCCAAGTCTGAAGTTGTTTTTCGCGGTTAAAAGCATCGTCGATTCTTTCATATTCTTCGTAATAAATTAATTTTACGGGACGGCGGATTTTGGTGTAGTTGGAGCCGAGGCCTTGTTCGTGTTCGTAGATGCGTTTTTCGAGATTGCGGGTGCTGCCGGTGTAGAGGGATTTGTTGCGGCATTCTAGGATGTAGGTGTAGGGCATGGGTTTGGTTTTGGTGTTTAGGGATCGAGCTAGCATCTCGACGACGCATTTCATGCGTCGCCGAGATGCTAGCTCGAATTAGTAACAACGCACCTATTTCCCCACCAACAAATACCCGCGATAAGTGTCATTATCCATCGTATTCATCGCGGCATGTAATTTTTCAAGTGGTGCCCAATACCATTGGTTTTTATGAAGAGCGACATCCATAACTAAAACCGAATCACTTTCTTCATCATAAGCTACGATTGGTGAAACATGGCCGCGGGTGTTCATATTTAGAATTTTACCGTCAAAATTAGCCACTACAAAATGCCCGTTTTCAGCGAGATAATTTTTTAAAATCTGGCGGAAATTATCGATAGATTTTGCATCGCCTTTTTTTACGTAAGTTACATCAACTTTTAAATTATAAGCTTTAGTAAGCATTTTGGAAAAATCGGTCATGCTGATGCCGGCATCGTAAACTTCTTTGTCATGAATAATTGTCGGAGCTTCATATCTGATAACTTCACGTTTTTTAATTTTGTCAGTTTTATTATTGAGAAAGCCGTTTTGCGAATAAAGATGGAACTCGATAATATTGCTTCCGGCAATTTCCGGTTTTTGTATTTCGCCTTCTTTTTGGCTGGGAATATTGCCGTAATTTAAGGCATTTAAAAGAATTGTTCCGGTGGCAACGCTACAATAAAGCGGGTTGCTTTGCGGTTCGAAAAAATTTACCAATTGATAAAAATCCTTTTTGAAGCGGCTGCGATCAAGTCTTTGCAAACCTTTGGAGCTATTCCAAATTTCAACTTGCGAATTTTCTTCATCAGCAAAAACTGCGGTTGAAAAATTAATTACTAAAAAAAAAGCTAATAAAAATTTCTTAATCATAACGATAATGTCTGAAGCTTTAAAAATTGATGATAAATGCGATGCTGAAGTGATTTCTCTGGTCGAAAATTTTTTGCGGTTTTTGGAAGTGGAGAGGAAATATTCCGGCAATACTGTGAATTCTTACCGGATTGATATTTTTTATTTCCTGAACTTTTTGCATAAAAGTAAAGAAAAAATAATCGATAAGTCTGATTTAGAGAATTTGACGATTCATGATTTTAGAAGCTGGCTGCTGGCAAGAATTAATGATCATACTAATGCTTCAAATGCGCGGGGCCTTTCTTCGCTTCGTTCCATGATGCTTTTTTGGAACCGTAATGATCTGATGAAAAACCAGGAAATCAGAAAAATCAAAACCCCGAAAGTTGCCAAGCCAGTTCCCAAAGCCGTTGATAAAATTGATATTGATAAAATTTTTGCTGAAATTTCCGCGATTCAAACAAGCAAATGGCAAGCCTTGCGCGACAAAGCGTTGCTTACGCTGATTTATGGTTGCGGGCTGCGTATTTCCGAAAGTTTGGCGGTGACCAAAAAAAGTTTAGAAAATTCGCAGACTTTAATTGTAAGCGGGAAGGGCAAGAAACAAAGAATGGTGCCGCTTCTGCCGATTGTAAAAAAGCGAATTGAGGAATATTTAAAACTGTGTCCTTTTGATATTTTATTTGATAGCCCGATTTTTTTGACCGTTAAAGGCGAACCTTATTCGCGATTTGATTTTGCAAAATTAATTCAAAAAGTCCGACGTAATTTAGGTTTGAATGAAACAATTACACCTCACGCATTTCGTCATTCTTTCGCGACACATTTGTTGGAGAATGGTGGTGATTTGAGATCAATTCAAGAATTGTTGGGGCATGAATCTTTGGCGACGACGCAAAGATATACTAAGATTGATAAGGCGAGATTGTTAAGTGTTTATGAGCAATTTTCGAAGAGATGAATATTAAGATTTATAAATCTCGCTTCGATGTCCAATATCAATTACTAAAATTATAATGTCCTTTTCTCGAAGGTCGCAAATAATCCGATAATCTCCCACACGATATCGCCACAAACCATGTAAATTTGCGGTTAAAGGCTTACCAAAAGATTTCGGTGCTTCTGAAATTTTAACCAAAAACTTTAAAATCTTTTTTTGTAATTCTTTGTCGGATTTTTTTAGAAACTTACTTGCTTGGGCTTCGTAGTGAATTTTCCACATTTTATTCCAGGTCTTTTTTGGTTAAGCCAAGTTCTTTTACTAAAGTTTCGTGACTCATTATATTAGGATTTTTCTTATGGTTTTTAAGTGCTTTTAAGCCGTCTCTAAGATCTTGCCAATCTTCCAGCTTTTCTTGAAGAGCTTTTTTTAAAATCCAGGATTTGCTTCTATCTTCTTCTCTGCAGAATTCTTGCAGAAGTTCATCGAGTTCTTGAGAGATTCTAACGGTTAATGTAGTCATATTTTATTTCATTCATTTTGATTCAAAGTGAATGAAATGTAATACAATGAATAAAATGTAGTCAATAAAAAATTGTTAGAGTTCACGCTAGATCCTTAAATCAAGTTCAGGATGACGATGGGAGAAAGTTTGTACTCGAACTACATACCACCTAGAGGCAGGACGGGATTTGTAATCCCGTCCTCACGTTCATGTTATGTTTAATTGAACTTGAACATATGGACTGGGTTACAAACCCACTCCAGCACAAGTGCTTTGCTCGATGAGCGAAAAAGCAAAAATTCGGCCAAAAAAAACTCCCGAAATAATTGCTATTTCGGGAGTTTTTTAACTTAACAATTTTCGTAAAAATTCTATTCGAATTTCACGTCAACTTTAGTGATTTTCTTGTTCAATCTCGTTAAAACTTCAGCTGAAATATCAAGATCATCTTTGTAATATAAAGCTTGCGCAGCCGGAATGATTACATCTAATTCTTTCTCTTTAGAAATATCGGCAATGATGTCTTTGATTCTATCATTAACTTTGCCCATGCTGTCCATTGAAGCTTTTTTCAAGACATTTTGTTTTTTCTCAACAAAAGCTTTCAAATCTTCAACTTTCTTTTCGAATTCTTTTCCTTCTTTTTCAAAAGCTTCTTTAGAAAGGATATTTTTTTTGCCTTCGATTTTCTTCTGTTCAGCTTCTAAAGCGCTTTGTTTTTTGGTAACTTCTTTTTGATATTCATCTTGTTTTTTGCTGACTTTGCCTTGAATGTCGCGCATTGCTGACGATTCTTTAACGATTTTTTCAACATCTAAAATGCCAATTCCGCCGGCAGAAGCGTTGAAGCTGATAAATGCAAAAACTGCAGAAAGAGCAATTAACTTTTTGTTCATAAGGTTTCCTTTTGAAGATTAATGATTATTAGAAAGTGGCGCTTTCTGTTTGAAAAGAAAGATTTGCCAAAAACTATTTAGGCAAATTTTACTTTCAACAGTAAGTTCTTATTTCATGTTTAAATGATAATGAAGCTTGTTTTTTTAAGGCAATTGTAAGTGTTAGTTATTGTATCTCACGATAACAATTCCGGATCCGCCTTGACCGCCGGAGTTTCCATCGCGTCCGGCACCAGCGCCGCCGCCGCCGGTATTCGCAGTTGAATCTGTTGGTGTTCCTACGACCGGAGTTCCACCGCCGCCAGAACCGCCAGTGCCAAATGTACCGGTTGTATTGTAATAAGAAGCGCCGCCACCACCAGCATAGTAATTTGAAGTTCCTGTTAAATTATATTGTAAACCTACACCACCGTTACCGCCTTTAGCACTAGCGCCAGTTTGACCGACAGCTCCAGCTCCGCCGCCGCCGCCAGCTCCGTAGTTGTTGTCGGCATTGCTACCACCAGCATAACCTTGCCCAGAAGGGTTCGTACTCGCAGCACCACCAGCTCTGGTACTACCAGACACACCACCACCACCACCTGATCCACCACTAACGCCGACAGTATCTCTACCGCCACCACCGCCGCCACCAGCAGCTGTGAGGCTGGAAAATATTGAATCCTGACCAGTGCCGCCATTACCTGCGGTACCTGTGACTCCGGCTCCTCTAGCACCACCAGCACCAACTGTTACACTAATTCCAGAAGTCGAAACCGCTAAACTGCTGCTGTATCTTAAACCACCACCGCCACCACCAGCACCGCCAGCGGTGCTAGCACCGCCGCCGCCGCCGCCACCACCAGCAACAACTAGCACTTCAACGTTTCTCGCACTTGGGCAAGTGAAGGTTCCGGAGGCTGTAAATACGTGAACGGTTTTTCCGGAGACTGTTGTGGAATCAATTGTGCCACCGGTGCATGGAGAGACTGTGGAAACGCAGGTTCCGGAAATTGTCGCTGCACCAGTTGTAGTGCAAGTATAAGTCGGAGTTCCTGAGTAATCAGTTGCACAAGCAGGATCAGGAATTGCCGTTGCACTTGCAGCATAAGCAAGCCCAGTTTTATTGTTGAAACCGGTGACGCTGGTGATTGAACAAGTAATCGCGGTACAACTTCCAGAAATTGTTGCTGCACCAGTTGTAGTACAAGTATAAGTCGGACTCCCTGTATAATCAGTTTGACAAGGAGAAGAAATTGCTGTGGCACTTGTAGCGTAAGCAAGATCAGTTTTATTGTTAAAACCAGTAACACCGGTGATTGAACAAGTAGTCGCAGTACAAGAGCCAGTAGGGGTTAAACTACCATTGGAACAAGTATAAGCAACAGTACCAGAATATCCGAGTGCAGAGTCGCAGTTTAAATTACCTGACGCTCCGTCAACTACTGAAGATGGTGTTGAAACTCCGGTAACACTTACGGAACAAGAATTGTCGCAACCAGTGTCAGTGGTGATGCCATTGAGACAGCTGGCATTGCTGCTACGGTTATTTTTTCTGGACCATTTTTTAGTAAGATAATCTTCAACCGATTTTCTATCATCAACAGTTAAGGCTTTGGTAAAGATTGCAATTTCACCAATTTCACCAGTATAGCCTTTGCCGATAGCCAAAGTTGTTACTCCGGAAAGTTGAGAGGTGCTTGCATCTTGAGCAGCTAGAGTTCCGTTAATATAAGTTTTTTTGCCTAAGTTGGAATCTTGGATAAAAACAAAAACACGCGCTTTGTTAGTAGATTCCGCGTAAGAACTTACTTTAGGAGTTACAGTATAATTAGTAGTTTGAATATGTCCGACTACTCCATCGCTTACATATCCCAGAGCTAATATATTACTGGCTACGTCACTGCTGTCGGTAGTTCTTAAAAAATATCCGGCAGTTGCAGATTGTCTTTTTTCCACTACAACAATGGTATAATCCGTGTTGTTTAAGAAGGTGGCATCAGAGATTTTTAAATGGTTAGTACCAAGACTGTCAGCAAACCTTATGGCATGGACATAATTAATAGTATTGGCATAAGTAGGCCCGGTTCCAACGATATCAATGGCAGATTTGTTGCCGGCGACTTTTTGGTCAGTCCAAGAAGTAACAAGAGATCCGTCATTGCTTTCTGAATCTGAGATACTGTTTTCTAAACTGGTTTCTAACCAGAGAGCATTACTGGCAATTCCCGGAATCGGAGAAGATTTAGATAAGGATTCAGCAGTTTGAAGACGAGCTCTTTTGATTATAGAAGTCCCGGCGAAAACCCCAGCGATCAAGATACCAATGATTAAAATTACTGCAGATACTTCAATTAAAGAGAAAGCACGATTACGATATTTAAAAATCATTAGAAATCAGAAGAGATTAAGAGGTCGGGTATTTTAAGAGCCGTAATGGATGAGAAGCTTACTAGCAGAAAAAATATATAATCCGAATTTAAATTTGACCTTAACCAAGAGCATAACCAGGAGCAATTTTAGAAGAATTTTTCTTTGTCAAAAAACCACAGATAGCGACAAAAACTATTAAGGCGAATTTTACTTTCAACACTAACTTTAGTTTGAATTGCGAACTTCTAAAACTGTCTCAAAAAAGTGAAAAAAAAGTCTGAAAAAACGAAGCGTTGTTTTTTTAAAGGCAAATTATTAGCTTGTTTTTGCTCACCTTAATAATTCTTCAAAATCAAAATGAAAAAAACTTCCAAACCAGCTGTAAAAAAAGCAGTTGTTAAAATTTTGCGACCAACCCAAAAGCAAGCCGAAGAAGCTGTGCGCACTTTAATCGCCTGGGCAGGAGACAATCCTAATCGTGAAGGTTTAGTCGAAACTCCAAAAAGAGTTGTGAATGCTTATCGTGAATTTTTCGCAGGTTATGAAGCCAATCCAGCGGAAATTTTAGGCAAAACTTTTGAAGAAGTTGAAGGTTATGATGACCTGGTTTTATTGAAAGATATGCGTGTTGAATCGCATTGCGAACATCACATGGTTCCTTTTATTGGTAAGGCGCATATTGCTTATATTCCCAACCGTAAAGTTGTCGGAATCAGCAAAATCGCTCGTCTTTTAGATGTTTTTTCTAAACGTCTGCAAACTCAAGAAACCATGACTGCACAAATCGCAGACACTATCAATAAAGTTTTAAAACCACGCGGCGTTGCAGTTTTCATCGATGCGCAACATCAATGTATGACAACTCGCGGCATCCACAAAATCAACACTACAACGGTTACCAAAACCATGCTTGGTGAATTTAAAAGCGATCCGGAAATGGAAAGAAAATTCTTAACTTTGATTAGCCTTCCGAGCTCATGTTAATTGCCCATAACTGTAATTTAATTTTGGCTTCAACTTCCAAGATTCGCAAAAGAATCATGGATGAAGTCGGTCTTGAATTTACAGTTAAAGCACCACTTTTCGATGAAGATTCGGGCAAAAAAAAAGTAAAATTATCTCCCCAAAAATTAGCAGTTTATTTGGCTGAACAAAAAGCTTTATCAATCAGCGAAAAGTTTCGCGATGCTTATGTTATCGGCTCCGATCAGGTTTGTGAATTTGAAGAAAAAGAAATTTCCAAATCAAATAATGCTGAAGAAGCTTTCAAACAATTAAAAAAATTTAACGGTAAAATCCATTTTCAAAATAACGCTGCAGTTATTGCTTTTAACGGCAAAATAATTTTTCGTAAATTCTCGCGCGTAAAATTGCAAATGCGCAAAATGTCGGCAGCAGAAATTGAAAGTTATGTTAAAATTGACCAACCTTGGGGCTGCGCCGGCAGCTATAAATATGAATCTTTAGGCAAACATCTTTTTGAAAAAATCAGTGGTGATTATTATTCAGTTTTAGGTCTTGCAATTCAGCCCTTAATCGCTTTTCTTCATCGTAAAAAATTAATATCAATAAACACAAAATAAATCATGGAACTTACCGGCTACGATCTGCTTTTTAACCTTGTTACGCTTACATTCTTAGAGATTATCCTTGGTATTGATAACCTGATTTTCATCGCCCTTGTTGTTCAAAAACTGCCGCAAAGATACCGCAAATCAGCACGCGTTTTCGGTTTGTCACTGGCGTTCATAATTCGTATTTTAATGTTAATGGCTTTATCCTGGGTCATGACTTTAACCGAACCTTTATTCGCAATTGAAGGGCAGGGCTTTTCGATTAAGGATATGTTGCTGGTTTTGGGAGGATTATTCCTAATTTTTAAAAGCGGCATCGAAATTGCTTCTGATGTTTTTGGTGGATCTGGTCACAAAGATAAAGATATCCGCGTTCCAAAAGGTTTTTTTGGAGCAGTTGTGCAAATTAGTTTAATCGACTTCATTTTTTCCTTTGATTCAATAATCACTGCGATTGGTATAACCAATAATATTCCAATCATCGTGGCGGCAGTTGTGATTTCAATGTTGTTGATGTTTGTAGCTTCGGGAATTATCAGTGATTTCCTGGGCAAATATCCGGCATTAAAAATTGTAGCTTTGGCCTTTATTTTCATGGTTGGAATGATTCTTTTAGCGGATGGTGTGCATCTGCATATCGAGAAAGCTTATTTATATTTTGCGCTATTTTTTACTTTGGCGGTGGAATCTCTGAACATCGCTTCGCGTAAAAGAAAATAGTTATTTATATCAACCCACAAAACGTAAATTTATGAAAAAACTCCTTAATCTTTCAGTAACCTTAATCACCATCTCTCTACTTTCATCTTGCGCCTATCTCGAAAATCTATTTCCAAAAAAACAAGTCGCAGAACTTGATTCACTTGAAAGCGCCCCAAAAATTGACATCAAAAAATTTTTTAACGGCGATGTTGAAGGTTTTGCAATTACTCAAGATTCTACCGGAAAAATCATTGGCACAGTTCAAGTAAAAATATACGGAAAATGGGATGAAAATAAAGGCGAAATTAAACAAAATTTTATTTATGACGGTACGATTAAAGATAGCAGAATTTGGCTTATAACCATCAATGCTGATGGCACTTTCGATGCGATTGGTCATGATATTGCAGCTCCGGCGCAAGGTAAACAAATTGGTAATGCGGCACAAATGCTTTACACTTTAAACCTGATGGATCAAGGCGTTAAGCAACCAGTTAGATTTGAAGATAAAATGTATCTGGTTGATGAAAAATCGATGATCGAAATTTCAAGTTACAACAAAGCCAACGGCATTTCTGGTAAAACCATTACTTCTCTTAAAAAAACCGGCAATTAATTAAAACATGAGTCATAGCCATATTCTTTTTTCTTATTCATTTGATGCTTCGGGAAAATCTACCAAGCTCGATAATAAAAAAGTTTCCGAAGAAATTAAGAATGAAGGCTTGGCCTGGGTTCATTTGGATGCTAACAACAAAGCCAGCAAAAAATGGTTGGAAACAGAAGTTTCTTATCTCGATCATTTGATTATTGATGCTTTGATTGCGGAAGAAACCCGTCCCAGAATCATGGAATTTGATAGTGGGCTTTTGCTGATTTTGCGCGGCGTAAACCTCAATGAAAATGCCGAACCGGCTGACATGGTGTCAATTCGTATGTGGATTGATCATGAACGTATCATCACAATTCAGCGCCGCGATTTAAAAGCAGTTTTTGATATTTCAGCGCAAATTGAATCAGGAAAATTAATCAGAAATTCCGGTGAATTTTTATATAATTTATTGCACCAGATTCTTTTCGTAACTTCGCCTTTCCTTTACGCTTTAACTGAAAAAATTGATGTTTTGGAGCAGCAAATCATGAGTACTCACGATTTAAAATTCCGTGAAGAAATTTTGCTGATCAGAAGTAAATCAACCACTTTCAAACGTTATTTAGTGCCGCAAAAAGAGGCGATTTCTAAACTTAGAATTTGCGATCACGCTTGGATTGACGATTGGGCGAGAAGACATTTTCAGGAAAATTTTGACCGCGTAACTAACATGCTTGAAGAAGTTGAAGAAGCCGGTAATCGCGCCCAGATTTTACATGATGAATTAGCCAATTCTTTAAGCGAAAAACTGAATAAAAGCATGTATAAATTATCATTGATTACGGTGATTTTTATGCCTTTAACTTTTATTACCGGTCTTTTTGGCATGAATGTCGGCGGCATTCCGGGATCAGGTAATCCGGCCGCTTTTTATATTTGCGCATTTATAATGGTTGGAATTGTGCTTCTGCACTTAGCCTTCTTCAAGAAAAAAAATTGGTTTTAAGTTAATGAAAAAAATTCTCTTTGTTTGCACCGGAAATATCTGCCGTTCTCCAACTGCGCAAGCAATTGCACGTCACAAAGCTAAGACTTTAGGTTTAGAAAATAATTTCACTTTTGATTCCGCCGGAACTGATGGTTTTCACGCCGGCCAAGAGTCTGATTCAAGAAGTGTCGCAACTGGAAAAGAGCGTGGAATCTCCTTTGATGGCATTAAATCACGCAAAATTACTTTAGCTGATTTTGAAAATTTCGATTTTTTAATGTGTATGGATCGAAGCCATCACGCTAAATTGATGAGAATTGCGCCGACAGAGCATCAGGAAAAAGTAAAATTATTTTTGGAATTTTGTGAGGCTGAAAATTTCTGGAATAATGAAGTGATCGACCCTTATTACAAAGCTCATGGAGCCTTTGAAGAAGTTTTTGATGTGATTGATGTTGCGGTTGGAAATTTGATTGAAGGGAAAATCAGCGCTATTTAAAAGATTTTAGGTCATCGACCTAAAGTTCTTAATCCTCGTAAATTTTTTGACAAAACTAAAAACACCGAAACTAATGCCCTTACCACTAATATTTCTTCTACTTCTAATTCTTTCCTCCTGCGGTGGTGGTGGCGGCGGCGGAGGTGGTGGTGGCTCATCTTCTTCAACCACAACCTACGGAAATTCATCCTGGGTTTCTTCAATTTCCACCACTCAAGCTGATGTTTATCGAACTACCGAATATTCCAATCAATATGGCCTGGAAAAAATTCATGCCGCTGAAGCTTACGCTTTGCTTTCTGCCAATGGCAAATCAATAGCGGGTGATGATATTGCAATCGCGATTGTTGATACCGGCGTTCAAACTAACCATGTGGAAATTGCAACAAATTACCAATCGTCAGGAAGTTACGATTTTGTTAATTCTGATTCCGACCCCAGCGATGATGAAGGTCATGGAACCCATGTTGCAAGCACTGCGGCCGGTGTTAAAGATGGCAGCGGAATGCATGGCGTTGCTTATAATAGCGACATTATCGCCATTAAAGTTTTAGACAGTAATGGCGATGGAACTTACCAAAATGTTTCTGATGGCATTTCAGCCGCAGCAGCAGCAGGCGCTAAAGTTATTAATTTAAGTTTGGGCGGAAGTTCGGCCAGCACTACCTTAAGAGATTCACTTCTCACCGCCAAAGCCGCCGATGTTTTAACTATCGCCGCCACCGGAAATGACGGAACAACTCAGCCAGATTATCCCGCTTATTACGCATCAGATTCATCTTTAGCCGGATATGTTTTGGCAGTTGGCTCAGTTGATTCAAGCTCAACAATCAGCAGCTTTAGCCAACAATGCGGCGATACCATGAATTATTGCCTGGTTGCGCCCGGTGAAAATATTTACGCAGCTTATCCAACCGATACTTACGCAACTGGCAGTGGAACTTCAATGGCAACACCTCATGTTGCAGGCGCAGCAGCTGTGATTCGCGGAGCTTGGCCATTTTTAACCGCTGCTGAAACAGCGCAAATTTTATTACAAACCGCAACTGATTTAGGAAGTTCCGGCGTTGATGTTATTTATGGTCACGGACTTTTAAATCTTTATGCTGCAACTCAGGCGCAAGGACAAAACACTTTAGGATATGGTACCAGCGTTGGATCGGGAGGTTATGAAATTAGCTCGTCATCACTAACCAGCAGCGCGATTTTTGGTGATGCTTTTACTTCAAATGTAGCGCCAAAACTTGATTCAGCAATTTTCTTTGATGATTTCGGCCGCGATTACAAAGCCAATTTGGCCAACAAAATCAGCATTCGCAGCAATAATAATTTATCATCTTTTAATAATGCGATTTTTGGCAATGTAGTTTCTAAAAACGCGCCAATGCAATTTGGAGCAAGAAACCAATTTAATTTTAATTATTCCGATTACAAAACTGTCGGCGCAACTGGTGTAAAATTTGTAAATATTGATAATTCAAAAGATCCGCAAGCCAGCGTCAATACTGGCTTCTCATTTGTACGCAATGCTTCCGATATTGCACCAGATTTAAAATTAGGATTTGCTTTTAACACTAATGAAATTGCCAATTTAGATCAAAAAACATTTGGAAATTTCGGATTCATTTCGCAAAATAATTTTGCTTCCAATCCTTACCAATCCTTTCTGCAAAGCAGTTTAACCAATGGCCAATATAGCAGAAAATTTAACCAGTTTTTTGCCGCCCAAGATTTATTAAATAAAAAACTTTCCTTACGTTTTTCTTATCAATCATCTTACGACAGCTCGCAAATATTGAGTAAAATCAATCAAAAACAAAACCAAGTTTTGGATTTTGGCACCGCTTATCAAATCAAAGATGGCAGTAATATTTTAGTTACAGTTGGAAATTTGACGGAATTTAATAATAATATTCTAAACTCGCAAAGCGTTGGCGCATTTGAATCCAATGGCAATGTGAAAACTTCATATCTTAAATTTTCTCTCAACCAAAATTTAAGTAAAAACTTGTCAGTAATCGGCAGTTTTTCGGAAGGAATTTCTAAAATTAACGGCAATCAAGTTGGGATTTTCCGCGAGTTTAATAATGTGCGCAGTCGCAGCTCGTCAATTGCTTTGGTTCATAATAATTTTCTAAAAGGTCAAGCCGGCATCGTTTATTCAGAACCACTGCGGGTTTATCAAGGAAATGTTAAAATCGATATTCCGGTAGCGCGCGATTATGACGGAAATTTAACCCGCTATCAAACCACCGCCTCACTTGCACCAAAAGGAAAGGAGAGGGATTTAGAAGTTTTTTATGCCCGCGAGTTAAATGATTTTTCGCAAGTGAAGTTTAATTTGATGAGACAAAGCCAAGCTGGAAATGTGAAAAATGCTGCGACAAATTATTTGGGTTTTGTGCAAGTAGTGATTAGTCGTTAGGTTTGAATCACCTTTGCATCGGGGGTGAGTTTATTAATCATCGCCCGTCTTAGAATCGTATGGCAGAGCAGGTTGACAACAACGAGATTTAACACAATTAAACCAATAATTTTTGCAAAAGAAATCCAGGAAAAGCGGTCAATTTCAACTCCCAATAATAGCAAAGGAATAATGTAAGTATTGGTGATCATCACAATATGAGTCATGATAAAAACATCCTTTGCTTTCAAAAAAGCCAATGTTGCTGTAACCAGCAAAAACGAGGCAATTACAACAATTATTAAAGCGACAATACTCATATTTAAATTTTCTTGCGGTTGAAAAGTAGGAATAAAACTGCGACTAATTTTAGTAAAAATAAAATGATTACGATGTCTAAAATCGCATCGAAATTGGCGATGGAATTAACTAAAATCAAAATGATGATATTGGTGAAGATGAAATAAAAGCTGAGGATTTTTTCATAGGAATTTTGGGCGATGAAAAAACGGACGGTGATGATGATTAGTGAGATGATGAGGAAGAATGAAACGATGTCGGACATTTTTTGGAAATTAGGAAACTCATTTTTAAGTATTCGCAAAGAAAGAATTTCAGGTCATCGAGCAAAGCGCTTTAGCGCGTCGTCGAGATGCTAGCGTGAT
>JAZKII010000082.1:0-21518 GCA_040384945.1 Pseudomonadota bacterium | reverse complement strand
CTTGGGCGTGAGGTAAGAAGTTTAGGTGGTCGAGCAAAGCGCGAAAGCGCGTCGTCGAGACCCTAGCTCGATTTATACAATCCTACAAAATCATAGTTCCAGCGCCGCTTTCAGTAAAGATTTCCATCAATAAAATATTATCCACACCGCCATTTAAAATATGGGCGTAGCTAACATTATTTTCTAATGCATTAATACAAGTTTCAATTTTTGGAATCATACCGCCAGTAATCACGCCATCTTGAATCATTTGCTTCGCAGTTGCGATATTTAAGTGACTTACCAATTCACCATTTGGCAACATCACACCGTCAACGTCAGTTAAAATAATTAGTTTCGAAGCTTGCAGCGCCGCAGCAATAGCACCTGCAGCGGTGTCAGCATTAATATTAAAAGTTTCACCATTATCACCAATTCCAATTGGGGCAATTACCGGAATGATGTCGGAATCTTCAAAAACATTAAGCACTTCCGGATCAATCAAATAAGGCTCGCCAACGAAACCTAAATTAAGGATTTTTTCGATATTTGAATCAGGGTCTTTTTTAGTTCTGGTTAATTTTCTGGCGCGAATCAGGTTGCCATCTTTACCACAAATTCCGATTGCTTTTCCGGCTGCCGCATTAATTTCTTTCACAATCATTTTATTGATTGAACCGGCTAAAACCATTTCGACGACATCAACTGTGTCGGAATCGGTAACACGAAGACCATCAACGAAAGAAGATTTAATATTTAATTTCGCCAGCATTTGCCCGATTTGTGGGCCGCCGCCATGAACAATGATTGGGTTAATTCCAACCTGTTTTAATAATACCACATTTTTGGCAAAATTACGGAGATTTTTATCGCCGCCCATCGCTGAACCACCAAATTTAATCACGAAAGTTTCACCGGCAAATTTGCGCATGTAAGGTAAAGCTTCACAAAGAATTTCCGCTTTATGCGCCCATTCCTGGCGGTCTTTTTCCTTTTGCAGGGAAATATTTTCTATCGGCGTAATAGTGCCTTCTTTTTCTTTTTGATGATCGCCGAAATTGATGATGTTAGTCATTGCAGTTGAAATTGATTTTATAAAAACAGGCCCCGATTTTTATTTGGGAGAAGCTTTGTTAGCAAGCAGGTTTTTTAAGGAAATTACTGCGATTTTGCTGAAACTTTCAATTGTTTGGTTTGGGGACAGAGATGGTGGCAATTGGGTTGGTAAATCTTCATTGATGATGATTTTTTCGATTGAAACATTTCTGGATTTTAAAGCCTCAACAGCGCAAAGCGTGTGACTGATTGAACCAAGATAATTAGCGCTTACAAGCAAAGTTGGAATTTTTAATTCTGCCGCTAAATCAAGAAAAGTTTTTTCGTTATTGATTGGCGTCATTACACCGCCCGCAGCTTCGATGAAAAGGAATTGATTATTGGTTTTGGCGAGGGAAATTTTTTCTTGGCAGAAATTTTTTACTTCTGAAAAATTGATTTCTGTGCCGGAATTTCTAGCGGCGAAATGTGGAGAAACCGCTTCAATAAAGCGCCAAGGACTAATTGAATTCAGGATCTGTCTTGTCGCAGCTAAAATTCTTGCAGAATCACTATTTTCATCATCATCTTTAAACCCGCTTACAATAGGTTTTATCGCCATCGCATCCGGCAAAGCCTTACACAAATTTTCCACTAAAAAAGTTTTTCCAATATCGGTTCCAATTCCAACAATTAAATAAATTTTTTCTTTGAGCATTATTTTAACTTAGAGAAAGAGCCATAAATCGGGCCGAATACCGCGATTGTAATCCAGGCGATCATGCCACCCATTACAATTGTCAAAGTCGGTTGAATCATGCCAACCAACTTGTCGATTGAGTCATTAATTTCGCGGTCATAGAAGAATTTGATGTTTTGTAGCGCCGTTTCCATATTACCACTTTCCTCGCCGATTTTAAACATCCGAACTACGAGATTTGGAAAATAGCCGGTAAGCGCAATTGCTTTCGCCAAAGATTGACCGTCTGAAACTTGTTGCTTCACTACAATAATACTTTTTTTCATCGCCTTGTTTTTGATCACCGAACTTGAAGCTTCCAGACATTCAATAACGCCCAGACCACTTTTGAAAGTCATGGCGAAAAATTGACAAAATTTTGCCGCGTCAATTTTACTGATAATCGGGCCCAGAATTGGAAGTTTTAATTTAAAATCATCAATTTTAACCGCCATTTCTGGATTTTTTGCCAAAAGTTTCATGGCAACCATGATGAGCGGAACCGAGAAAATTATGAAATACCAATTATTTTTAACGAAGTCGGAAAAGCCGATCAAAGCTACAGTCATAATTGGCAAAGTCAGTCCTTGAGCAATAATGAAGCCGGTAACTTTTGGTACTACAACCGTGGTCATGATACCAAGTACGACACACATCATAAAAATACCAAAAAGCGGGCCAGTTGTGGCTTTTTTGGTTTTACGCTTGATGTCCATATTCCACTTCAAATCTTCGATGATACTGCCAAATGAGGTGGCAAGATTACCTGTCTTTTCACCCATGCTAATCAAACCTACGTGGATCGGGTTAAAAACATCGGGGTGCTTGCTTAAACTTTCTGAAAAAAGACTGCCGTTTTTGATCGCTTCATAAATTTCCGCCATCAGGTTTTTGATTCTTTCCGAATCTGCAGTTTCTTTAAGGTCGTTAATGGAATCAATAATTGACACACCTGCTCTTTCCAGCTGCTCGAGGTGAATGAAAACTGCGATTAAATCTCGCGTTTTAATCTTGTTAAAAAAACCGTAAGTTTTTTGCTTTTCTTCTTTGAATGATACAAGTTCTAAACCAGTTGAACGCAAGATTGTAGCCAGATCTGACGGGTTTTCCGCCGACATTCTGCCATTTACATATCTGCCATTTTCGTTAATTACTTTATATCGGAAATGCTTCATTATTTTTTCTGCAATTTTTTCATTTTATTCAAAATCAGATCACGTTTTAATTTTGAAATGTGATCGACAAAAGTAATTCCATTTAAATGGTCGATTTCGTGCTGAATGCATGTTGCAAGTAAACCATCCATTTCTTCAACACATTCTTTACCATTTTCATCAAGATATTTCACTTTAACAATTTCGGGACGAATAACTTCCGAGCGCATATCAGGAAATGAAAGACAACCTTCATTGTAAGAATGACATTCTTTGGAAAGCTCAACGATTTCCGGATTGATGAAAAAACGCGGATTAGTGTTGGAAACATGAATTCCGCCGCAACCGTGGTGATCGTGATGATGGTGATCGTGATCATCAACTTCGTAATCAACGTCGATTACCAGGATTCTTTTCAACATTCCAACCTGCACCGCCGCAAGCCCAACACCACTTGCTGCATACATTGTGCTCACCATATTATTCATGAATTGGCGCAGTGCATCATCGATTGTTTCCACTGGCTTGGAAATTTTCTTTAAGATTGGATCTGGCGCTAGAATGATTGGTAGAACTTTCATGATTTGTGTTTTGTTTATGTTGTTGTTTTTACTGTTAATTGAAAACGTAAATAATTCTCAGGTCGTCAAGCAAAGCACGAAGTGCGTCGTCGAGACGCTAGCTGGATGATCACGCCAGCGTCTCGACGACGGCCTAAAGGCCTTTGCTCGACGACCTAAATCCCCGATATCCCATTCACAACTTTTCGCAAAGCCTCGGGATAAATCTTATGCTCTTCCTTTAGAATCCGCGCCGCCAATGTATCTTTCGTGTCATGCGGCTCTACTGCAACTTCAGCTTGTAAAATCACCGGACCGGAATCCATTTCTTCCCGTACAAAATGCACCGTACAACCTGAAACTTTTACTCCGGCTTTAATCGCATCTCCAACCGCGTCTGCTCCCTTAAATTCAGGCAAAAGCGACGGATGAATATTAATTAATTTATCTAACCAGCGCTTCACAAACCACGGCGAAAGTAAACGCATAAACCCCGCAAGGCAAATAATTTCCGCGCCCGATGCTTCAATTTCTTCACTCATTCTTTGATCAAATTCTTCACGTGAAGCATAATCGCGATGATTGACAAAAGCTGTTTTTATTTTTTTCGATTTGGCAAATTCCAAACCCGCCGCATCATTTTTATTTGACAAAACTAAAACTACTTCCACCGGAAAATACGGATGTTCGCAAGCCCGCACAATGGCTTGCATATTTGATCCGCGCCCCGAAATTAAAATTGCGACTTTGGTTTTTTTAGCCATTATTTTTTGATAACAAAAGTTTTAGCAATTTTGTCGTGCAAGCCTTGTTTATGTTTAGTCCAGCCTACCATCATAAAGCCGATAAAAAGTAAAAGCGCGGAAAGGATTTCTGCAAGAAACCGACCTGTTGCTCTTGCAAAAGATATACGCTCACCATACTCATCAACCACAATAATTCCCAAAACTTTCTTGCCCACAGTAGCCTGCCAAGATGATGAATTTAAACCTGCGTTATAAATCCAAGAAAATAATATTCGGATGAGAGAATTTAATAAAAGGTTGGTTTTGCTATTAACAAAAAATTCCAAAATTAGTAAAGGAATAAACAATACCAAAGCGTCAATCAAATATGCCAAAGCTCTTTTCCAGAAGCCTACGTAAATTACTGAATTTGGATCACGTGAAGTAGTCATATTGATTGTATGTGATTATTTGCGGGGCATTAAATTTAAACTAAATCCATTCTTATATCTTCAAATTATCACTGTCATTTTTAAATTTATAGAATTAATCAAAAAAACTCACAATCCTACAATTTTAACCATCAACGGCAAAGCTGAAGCCGTGATTCTAGACCCAGAATCTTACCAAAAAATGATTAATAAAATTGCCAAACTTGAGAGTGCAAAAAAAATACAAACTGCATTAGTGGAAATGGAAAATAGCGATGGAATTTCTGCTCAAGAATCTTTCAAAAAATTGCGTAAAAAAATCACCAAAAAATAAAATCTTTTTCGCTGGAATGGGTTTGCAACTTTCGCTGGAATGGGTTTGCAACCCATTCCACACGTTCATTTCCCAAACCTTTCTCACCACCCCAAAACCTTAATCTCCGAATCCAAATTAGCCGATGACCATTTCCAATATTCCGGCCTCTCCACATATCCCTTCACCACCGGATTATTGTGAATGTAATTTACCTTCTGCAGCAAAAATTTTTCGCCCTCAATAATTTTTGGCTGATTGTCTTCCTTCCAAAATCTATAACCATTTTCAGTTTTAAATAACTCCAAAACCTGTGGCTCAAACTCAGCAATATTTTCGATTAATTTTTTCGACGTAAATTTTTTGAAATCTCGCAGAAACCCAGCCGCGTCCGACGACTTAACTATCAGGTGCAAATGGTTGAGCATGAAAACGTAAGCATAAATTTCCAAGCCCTTAGTCTCTTGGCAAAATTTCAGCGAGTCGGCAATGATTTGCCAACGATTGTGACGATCGAAGATGTAGTACCAGTTCCAAATTGTCGGGGTAATGAAATAAAGGTGCTGCTCAGATCCTTGGTGGATGCGGTTTTTCGGCATGTGGGCCTCGTGGGTTTGTGGGTTAGTTTAGTGTGATGATTTTAACTTTAGTGCGATTTTGTTTTGTTGATTTTGGAACTGAACGTGAGGACGGGGTTACAAACCCCGTCCTGCGTCAGTGATTGCAAATCCCGTCTTGCTTCGAGGGATTGCTTTTGTCCCGCAAAGGATTTTATTTACGAATTTAACAATCCGTTCCAATCTATAAATTTTCCTACAGATAAAAACAAAGAGTCTTCAATATAATATTTCCTATAATCGCTATCCTCTTTAAGCCTAGATATCGTGTTTGATAAAAGCTTAAAAATCACTTCATTGCTTTTGTTGTAATAATCATTTCTGTGAATTTCAAAGCCTGATTTATGGTAAAAATATTCAAATATTTTTTTTCTGGTTTTTCTTTTTTTTACTTTTGAGTTGCTCCACCACTGCTCTCCTAAAATTCTAGTATCAATTTCATCATTTATATAAAGCCTAATATATCCTATAATTTCGTTATATTTCCAGTCACCACCAAAACGCTTCCAGAGAGAATCTCGAAACCTTGGAGTTGTGGTTAAATCAGGGTGAACATTTTTGCTATTCTCTTCAATGTAATTTTCTAACTGATGCCCATACTCTGTAGGAGACAATCTATAAATTGGAATTTCGAACAATATTTTTTTTGGCAGCATTGATCTATTTATATTATTGATTGAAGTGTTAATAAAAGTTCCATTAGCGCCTTCGCTGGACCTGCGCTGGACTGGGTTTGTAACCCAGTCCACATGTTCATTTCCTTGTTTGAGTTTGGACTGAACGTGAGGACGGGATTGCAAATCCCGTCCTGCATCTGGGATTATTTTTTTCCTTTTGCATTAACTCGCGCGCCGATTCTTAAGCGTAAGGCGTTTAGTTTGATGAAGCCTGCCCAGCGCTGGACTGGGTTTACAACCCAGTCCACACGTTCATTTCTAAAATTTTTTTGTCGATTTTGGAACTGAACATTTAGGACGAGGTTACATACCTCGTCCTGCGCGGGTCAATATGAACTGGCGGAATCCATTCTTTCTTTTCTAACTTAAATTGACCATAACGAGCATCAGCTCGCCCCATCTCAAATAACTTCACATCCTTCAGAAAATTATTATTTTCCTTGATCAGATTCGCCACGACCATTCTATCTACATCTGGACACTCTAGTCCGAATATTATGCTTTTTATTCTGAGATCATTCTTTTTTAAATCTAAAAGCAGCTTCGACTTTCCGATATTTTCATCGTAATAAACCAGTCTCCACTCATTCTCGTACGTCCAATCATTAAATTTTATTCGAAATAAATCTTTGTGCTCACCGAGGACAACTCTATCCCTGTAAATAACTTGATAAAAGCCAAAATTATCTTTGCGATTTTCGCCAACTTCATACTCAATACAAATCCCTTTATGGCTCTCAGCATAATGAGACCACATTAAAATATTTCCCTCTGAAATAGAGCCGCTTTTAGAAATAGATGAAAATGAGCAAATTCTAATATCAGAAAAAACCTCTCTGAACCCTTCTGGGTAAACGTAGTGTGACTGGCCTTCCATTAGACGACAATCATATGGATCATTGTACGTAATTGGATTAGCGCAAAATATCTCTCCGTTAATCAATTCCGATAAAGTATTTTTGTCTAACTTTCTGAACCTAAAAAATATTTTATTTTCTTTATCATGATGTTCATTTACTAGCTCTCTAATTCTGTTATAATAGCTTCTGTACTTATGGATGGCCTCTTCTTTTTTACCAAGAAACTCTAGCGCAAATCCATGGCTAATGCTGTCAGCGAATTCGCCAGCTATTTCAAAGTCACTTATCGCGTTATTTAAATCATCTAACAACAAACCAAAACCAAGATCACCAATTCTTAATGCCTCTTCCTTTTTTTTTAATTCTTGAAATTCCGTAAGCCTAACCAAGCCCCGATTGTTGAATGTGCCTTTAAAACTTGGATCAATTTTTTCGGCCTCGTTAAGTTTTTCTAAAGCATTATCAAACTTACCTAGCAGCGCCAGAGCTACACCTAAGTTATTAAGTATTTGCACTTGTACTTGCTGTGTTTTTGCATAACAGGATCCACCGTCTAATATTTGTTCATATTTTTTTACCGCCTCTTCCCAATATTTACTTGGATCACTTTCAATTTTACCCGCATACGTTAAAGCAGCTGCCCAAGATTGAAGCATCTTTGCCTCAGAATTTTTTTTATCTTTTTCTTCTACAAAACCATGATCAACATTATTGAGGGCTAATTTATCCTCACATTCCTGAAATTTTTGAATCGCTTCTGCGTATCTCTCCAATCTCAGCAAAGCCAGTCCATAACAACAAATAGCTTTAAGATAAAATGGATTAATTTTGATTATTTCTTCACATTTTTTTATCGCTTCTGGATAATTTTTTTCCTCATTAATCAACTCTTTTACAGACTCGTAAAGCTCCTCCACCATTGCGCGATTAGCGCCTTTTATTTCTTCATCTTTTTTTGGAATATTCATATTTTGAGCGGCTTTAAGTAGTTAGAATTCTTTACCAAGCGCTGGACTGGGTTTGTAACCCAGTCCACATGTTCATTCCTTGTTTAAATTTGGACTGAACGTGAGGACGGGATTGCAAATCCCGTCCTGCGGCTGGGGGTGGCTTTGTGACTGGAAATTATTTTTTGGATTTGGTGCTGGTTTTTGTGTTTACTCGTGCGCCGATTCTCAAACGAAGAGCGTTTAGTTTGATGAAACCTGCTGCATCTTTTTGATCGTAAACTGCGTCTTCTTCGAAGGTTACGTGGGCTTCACTGTACAAGCTTTTTACAGACTTGCGAGAAACTACAGTTGCGCTGCCTTTGTAAAGTTTAAGAGTCACTGTTCCTTCAACATTTTCTTGCGATTTGTCAATTAACGCTTGCAGCATTTCGCGCTCAGGTGAAAACCAAAAACCATTATAAATCAAACTGGCATATTTCGGCATTAATTCATCTTTCAAATGCGCGGCTTCGCGATCTAAAGTGATTGATTCAACAGCGCGATGCGCAACTAATAAAATGGTTCCGCCCGGTGTTTCGTAAACGCCGCGCGATTTCATGCCGACGAAACGGTTTTCAACTAAATCTAAACGACCAATTCCGTTTTTGCCGCCAAGTTCGTTCAACTTAGCCAAAATTTCATGCGGCTTCATTTTTTTGCCATTGATCGCAATCGCATCACCTTTTTTAAATTCGATGTCGATTAATGTTGCTTTATCCGGCGCTTTTTCTGGGCTCACAGTTCTTTGATAAACATATTCCGGAGCCGCTTGTGATGGGTCTTCCAAAACTTTTCCTTCGCTTGAAGTGTGAAGCAAATTCGCATCAACTGAATATGGCGATTCACCGCGTTTGTCTTTGGCAACAGGAATTCCGTGCTTGTCGGCATAAGCAATTAATTTAGTTCGAGAATTTAAATCCCATTCTCTCCACGGCGCGATAATTTTGATGTCTGGTTTGTTAGCGTAATAAGCCAATTCAAAACGAACCTGGTCATTTCCTTTGCCGGTTGCGCCATGACAAACCGCATCTGCACCCAATTTTTTAGCAATTTCAATTTGTTTTTTAGCAATAAGTGGACGCGCAATTGAAGTTCCAAGCAAATAAACACCTTCATAAAGCGTGTTAGCTCTAAACATTGGAAACACATAATCGCGCACAAATTCTTCGCGCAGATCTTCAATAAAAATTTGTTTTACACCCATTTTTTTAGCTTTAGCGCGCGCTGGCTCAAGCTCTTCGCCTTGTCCTAAATCGGCGGTAAAAGTTATAACTTCGCATCCATAATTTTCTTGTAACCATTTCAGAATTACTGAGGTGTCTAATCCACCAGAATAAGCCAATACAACTTTTTTAATTTTGGCAGGCGTAGCCGCAACAGTTTTTACTGCGCTTTTTTTTGAAGCAGCAGCTTTAACTTTTTTAGTTTTCATTTGAAATTTTAGATTGATTTTAGAAAGATGTTTCAGGTTTTTAATAAACCTTACGAAAGCCCGTCCACAGTGATTTCTCGCCAATATTCTTTAAAAAGAAATTTAAAATGCAAATAAAAGAAATTCAAAATCGCGAAGAAATTTTCCAAACCTTGATTGTTTTAGCGCAAATCTATGATGATTTAAACGCCGAAACTTATGTCGAAGATATTTTAAACATGATGCAGCGCGGTTATAAAATGGTTGCAGTTTTTGAAGATCCGCAAAATGAAAATGGCCGCTGCATCGGTGTCACCGGCATTCGTGTCATCAGGAAATTACATTACGGAAAAGCAGTAGAAATTGAAGATTTCATGATCGACCGCAAAAAACGCGGCATCGGTGTCGGCAAAATGCTATTGCGCTGGGTTGATTGGCAAGCCCTGAATTTCGGCTGCGAAAACATCATTGGTAATTTAGAAACAAAAAGACTCGAATCACAAAAAATTTTCTCCCGCGAAAAATTTGCGTTAGATGGGTTTTTCTTTCACAAAAGTTCTTAAAAAATCAGAAAAACTAAAAATTAAATGCCCCAAAAACAACGCTCCAGAATCAATTATTATTTCCATAAATATTTCATAATTCCTTTAATGATATTTCGCATTTCGGTGCTTGATACCATTAGGCAAGATGGAATTGAACATGCTGGATATTTAGCATTTTTAAGCATTTTTTCACTTTTCCCTTTTTTAATTTTCTTAATTTCAATCGTCGGATTTTTTGGTGCTTCTGAAATGGGCGCACAAATTGTACATACAATTCTTTCCGCCGCACCGCGTGAAATGGCTGAAGCTCTAGCACCACGCATTAATGAAATTATTTCCGGCCCGCCGCAAAGTTTTTTAACTATCGCAATTATCGGCGTAATCTGGACTGCTTCTTCTTCAGTTGAAGGTTGCCGCACAATTTTAAACCGCGCTTATCGAATCGCATTTCCACCGCCTTATCTTTGGCGCCGCTTCATCAGCATTTTAGAATTTTTTGTCATCATTTTCTCAATCGTAATCGGCATCATTATTTTCATCATTGTTCCAACTTTTTTGAAAGAAGTTGAAGGCGCATTTTCGCTGCATTTAAATTTTGATTACGACTTTTTCTATTTACGCCAATTAGCAATTTTTGTAGTTTTAACTTCCGCAACTTCGCTGCTTTATTACGCTTTACCCAATGCCAAACAAAAAATTACCCAAACCGTTCCCGGATCAATCGTAGTCGTGCTTCTTTGGGTTTCATTGGAAAGAGGTTTTTCACTTTATTTAGAAAATTTTCATCAATTTAATTTCGTTTATGGATCGCTCGCCGGCATGATTGTTTCATTAATGTTTTTTTATTTAATCAGCCTGGCTTTCATTTTCGGCGCTGAATTTAATTACCATTTCCACCGCACTTACCAAGTGTTTTTAAAAGATAGAAAATAATGAAATTCCCGTTCTGGCCCGATCAAAAAGGTTATCGCGATATTGAGCTGGGCCTGTCGCGCGTTTATGATTTGCTGGCGCGTTTGGGAAATCCGCATTTAAAAATTCCACCGACAATTCACATCGCCGGCACTAATGGCAAAGGTTCAACTTTAGCTTTTTTGCGCACAATTTTTACGGAAGCAAATCTCTCAATTCACACTTACACCTCGCCGCATTTAGTTAATTTCAATGAAAGAATTGTTTTAAACGGCAAAGAAATTTCTGACGAATTTTTAAATGAATCTTTGCATGAATGTAAAAAAGCTGCCGAAAAATTTCCGGAAATTGCCGTTACTTATTTTGAAGGAATTACTGTCGCGGCATTTTTAGCCTTTAGCCGCGTGCCTGCAGATTTATTATTACTCGAAACCGGAATGGGCGGCAGGCTTGATGCGACGAATGTTTTGCCGAAAGTTTTAGCGGCGATAATCACGCCGATTTCTTTTGATCACACTGATTTTTTAGGAAACACTTTAGCTAAAATTGCTTTTGAAAAAGGCGGAATTATTAAAAAAAATTGTCCGGTTTTAGTTGGAAAACAAAAACCTTCAGCGCTGAAAACCCTTGAAACTCAAGTGTCAGAGCTAAATTCTGAATTTAAATCTATTGGTAAAGATTGGAAAATTACAAAACAAAAACAGGGATTTTTATTTGAAGGTTTTGGCAGAAAAATTTTACTTCCCTCGCCTTCTCTTTTGGGAAGTCACCAAATTGAAAATGCCGCGCTGGCAATTGCTGCGGCGCTAAATCAAAAGCGTTTTCCGATTAGTGATTCTGTGATTAAATCAGCTTTAACTAAAACTGTTTGGCCGGCGCGATTGCAGAAAATTAAATCAGGAAAATTTTTTAAAATGTTGCCTGAAAATTGTGAATTATATTTGGATGGAAGCCATAATTTACAAGGTGCGGCGACGATTTTGGAATTTTTGAAAAATCAGGAAAATAAAAAAATATTGGTGATTTTTTCGATGTTGCAAGACAAAAATTGCGCCGATTTTTTAAAGAAAATTTCGCCTGAAGTTGATGAATTATTGGCGATGGAAATTCCGAATGAAGCTAAATCTTACAAAGTAAAAGAGATTAAAGAAATTGCAGAAAGCGTGGGAATAAAAGTAGAAAATGTTGCAGGATTTGAAGAAGCTTTTGCAGAAATTATCAAAAAGAAAAAAGTGGATGAAGATGTGTTAATATTGGTTTGCGGATCGCTTTATTTGGCTGGGAGTTTTTTAGAAATTAATAATTCTTGTTTTTAGAACCACCAAAAAATTTCCTCAATTTTTTCGCCAACGACATCTTGCTAAACCCTTTTTCTTCCCCTTCTTTTAATATGTGAACAGTCTTAATCCACAAAATCGTCCCACCCAAAATAATCACCGCAATATTCTTCAAAATAATCGGCACATTGCCAACCATAATCCCAAAAATTAACCAAAAAATTACGCCAATGATTGAGAGTAAATACATCCAAAATGAAATGCCTTTGGTGTCTTTTGTTTTTATGGTTTTGATCGCTTGGGGAACGTAGCCGATCATTGTAAAAAAGGCTGCGATTGAGGCGATGATGTCGGGAGTTGTCATAATTGAGCTTCTAAAAGTTTCTCCGTCGTTAAAAAATGAATAAAGTTTTTCAATAGCCCTTCCGGTCTTTTTCCTTTTTTTATCAAAATCCCATAAGTCATTTCAGGAAAATAATCAGTCAAAATTCTTCCCACCAATTCGCTTTCTGGTTCACCTTCAAGTACGATATTTGAAATCATCGCAATCCCAACTCCGGCTTTAACAAATTTTTTCAGAATTTCCCAATCCGACATTTCGAACTCAATTGTGCTGCGGATTTTATGGGCTTTTAATAATTCTTCAAAGGCAGGAAGCGTGATCAGTTTGGGATCAATTCGGACTAATTCATATTTGGCAACATCTGACAAAGTGATTTTTTTCTTTTTTGCGAGCGGATGATCTTTTCTGGTTAGTAAAATCGGTTGGTATTTTACGATTGGAAAAAACTCAAATTCACTTGGAATTTCCTCGCGATCCATTGGATAAATGAACATATCAATTTCATCATTCTGAAGGCGGGAAATGCATTCGCTTTTTGACAAATTGCGAATTTTAAATTTTACCGATTCATGTTCATCTTTGAACTTCTTTAAATATTTGGGTAGGATGTATGAAATACCGGCATGATTGCTTGCAAGGTCAATCATGTTTAATTTTTTGCCTTGGATATTTTGAACAAAACTTTCAAATAAATCATCGAGTCCTTGAATGTAATATATAGCTTGCGCATATAAAGTTCGTCCTGCTTCAGTTAATTTCATCTTTTGACCTTCGCGCTTAAAAACCTTCATCCCAACATCTCTTTCTAACGACTGAATTTGCAAAGTAACTGCAGCTTGCGTTAAACCCATTTTTTTGGCGGCTTTTGAAATACTTCCGGTTTGAACTGTGTAATGGAAGCCTTTCAACTGTTGAACGCGATTGCGTTTGTAATAAAATTGTTTGGTCGACATATAAATTAATTTAATAGGTTTCTGATTATAATTAATTTGTCTTCTTGGAATTAATCAATTTCTCTGCAGCAACATTCTTGGAATTCTTTAACAGCAATTCATTTCGAGAATGAAGCAATTTTGATGTAAACGAGCCACCATCACCCGCGATACCTGAAAAGGTGTGTTGTGTCCTTTTCAAATGGTGGTAAATCATTTGAAAATTTCCTTGGGAAGGAAAAGCCTCTTCGGGTAAAACCGGAGGGGCTTTTTTGTTTTGGGGAATAATTGAAGAAGGAGATTTTTTGGAAATCGGATAGATCCTTAAATCAAGTTCAGGATCTATCCGTAGTTCAATTTAAACCTCGGTAAATTTATAATTTTGTCCCGGCTTAAGAGGAATCTGACAAGATAGCCTGACACTTGTAGAAGGATTGCCTTTTGTTGCAGAATCTAAAACATCCAATTCATCATCTGTTATTTCAGGAAGTGAGTCATTACTTTCAACCACACCGATACAACTACTACAAGAAAGCTGTTCTTTGCATACCGCTGCAATATCTTCGCTTTCGGTTAAAACCGTTGCCAAAGTAGGGGGTTTAGCTTTGTATTTCGCAAGATTGACTTCAATTATTTTTGAGCCGCCATTACGATTGACGACTTCGATAAATATTGCTTGGCCACACGCACTTGAACTTGACTGTTCATTATCGTTTTGTGGTAAACGATCTAAAACTCTTTCAGCAGCTACTTCTTTTAAATGTTTGATTAAGGAATTACCTTCACTTTTTAACTCTTCTAAAATTTCTTTTCCGCTGGCTGAAACAGCTGTATCAATAACTTCATCTGTTAGCCAATAAAATTTTTTATCTCCCGGTAAATCTGATCCATTAATTCTTATTAAAGTTTTTTCCGGTTTTTGTCCGTGGATATGGCGATTAAGTTTCAATAAAATATCTCCATCTTCAATGGCGCATACTTCTACTTTTCCATATTCGGTTGACATGATTAAGCGAGCATGATTTTCAATTCCCGAAAGTCCGCTTTTTGCCTGCTCAATTAATTCATATTGAGATTCAATCGTATTGTCTGCACGGAAATGTTTATTACCTGAAATTTCCCGACATGCATAAATATTATGCATTGCTATACCTAGGCGGTTTGATTGATACATTAATAAACGCAATACATCTGGCGAATCATTAACTCCGGCAATAATTGGAAATTGATTGTAATGTCCCACCCAATCTCTTTGTTTTATTTCATGAAGTGAGGATTGAATGTCTTTTCTTGTTTGATGGCGCACACGAATGTCATATAAATATTCACCGTCTTTATCCACTTTTGGCTCTACCAGCTCATAAGGATGAGTATAATGTCCAACAATTTCCATCCTAACTTCGGGATAAGTTTCATGAAATAAATCCATGGTTTTCCAAAAATCAGCATCAAATCTTGATGGATTAAAAACTAATTCTTTTGTCCCAATTCTAATTGTATTAATTCCAGCCTCAGCCATCAAAGCCATATTTCGTGCGATAGTTGCGTTGGGCAATGTCATCGGATCGCCACCAGAAAAAAGAATTTCCCTTACATGCATTAATGGTTCATTGGTTTCTTCATGAATCCACAAGCCACTTTTTTCATCACGTTTTCCATGATTTTCAATTGTTTCGTCAATCAAATTATTAAATGTTTTTATATAAGCTGCTATTACTGGCATATCAGCTTTTGATTTGCTGGAAGTGCCGTTAAATAAATCAAGTCTGTAGCAATACCTACAATGTGAAGAGCAGTTGATTGAAGTGAATGCTAAAAGCATTTCGTATTTGTGTAATAAGCCCGGTAATGGAGAATAGCGATTTTGATTAGATGGATCAATCTCTCCGGAAAGATCACTTACTTCTTCACTATCCGGCATCACAATTTTTAAAATTGGATTAGGTTTTTTTGCAAGTTTTGGAACATTTAAAGCATGTTTTAAATATGCTTCTGAAACTTTTACCCGCATGCGGTCTTCAATTTCAGATGATGATTGTCGCAATTTTTCTTTTTCAGAATCTTCATAATAACCACCAGAAACTAAATCTAGAATCTCATCAATTCCGACATAGCCTTCGCCATTTTTACCGCCTCGTGAGTATTTTCTATTTAAGTGGTTAAGATTTACATCTTTTAGAAAATTTTTTCCTCTTTCCGATATTTCAAAAACATGAGAACTTCTATTTGGTTCTTTTCCTTCTTCTTTAAGCCTCGCTCTTAATTGTTCTAAACGAGTAGTTGTTGCAGATGATGGTGAGGGATTTCCGGAATAAGATCTTGACCAATTGCCAAAGTTTCCCGAAGCGCTTCGAACGAATGGACTAATAGCTCCTTTTAATTGTAATGCACTTCTCATTTATGCCTTTGTTCTAACTTTAAAAAAAGGGTAATTGGGTAAGAATTTGTGGCGGCAACAATTAATCATTATTCGATTTGAGCTTGTAGTAATTTTTCTTTTTTAAGAAGTTCGATAAAATCTTTTACAGAACCTTGAATAGTTTTGCCTTTCTTTACTAAAACTCCGTAAAGAATACTTGAAAAATATTCACTTAAATCTTTACCAACTAATTCTGACGAGTCTTCTCCTTCAAGACAAATACTGGACATAATTGCAATACCCACATCTTCCTTAACAAACTTTTTTAAGATTTCATAATTTGCCATCTCAAATTCAATCTTGGTTTTAAGTCCATGATATTTTGCAACTTCATCAAAATTTGGCACAGTAACAAATTTTTTATCCAGTCTTAGCAAGCTATAGCGCTTGATATCAGACATTATAATTTTTTTCTTCTTGGCTAAAGGATGGTTCTTTCTGGTCAGTAATATTGTTTTATATTCAGCGATGGGAATGAATTCTAACTCGCTAGGTATTTCATCGAGTTTCATAGAATAAATCAACATGTCCACCTCATCATTCATCAATCTTTTTATGGCTTCTTCTCTAACAATATTCCTGATTTCAAATTGTGTGACTGGGTAAAGCGCTTCAAATTTTTTTATATATTTCGGCAAGATATGACAAATGCTGACATGGTTTGCGGCGATGTTAATTGTTTTAGATTTTTCCTGCTTAATTATTTTTCTAAAATCATTCAATAACTCATCAGCACCATGAATATGAGGCGCTGCATGAATATAAAACATTTTACCTTCTTTGGTCAGAGTTGCCTTATTTTTATCTCGGGCAAAAAGTAAAATTCCCAATTGCTCTTCTAATGACTGAATCTGCAAGCTCACTGCACCTTGACTCAACTTCATTTTCTTTGCTGCGTTTGACATACTGCCGGTTTGAACGGTGTAGCAAAATCCTTTGAGCTGCTGGAAAAGATTATTTTTATAATAAATTTGACGTGGTGTTGAAGTCATGAATTTTGTTAATAGCAGTATTAATGAAATTGAGTATAACTTGGATTACTTTTTAGAAATAAAAACTCAAATTAATTCTCATCGTCTTTGGATATTTTTTCTTTTTATAGCCTTTTGTATACTGCTTTTAGCGTCATGTTGTTTTTAGCCAAAGATATTTATTTCACACGCAATTTTTAATAAAAACCAATTAATATGCGCAATTACCAATATCCAAAAACCTGCGATAAATTTTTTGAAAATGAATTTTTATCTGCCATTACCCACGAATTAAAAACTCCCTTAAACGCCATTATCGGATTTTCGGATGTTCTTCGGGAAGATATTGCGAATCCTAATCTTTTGGCGGATTGTTTGGATTACATTTCCGAAATCAATCGCGCTGCTGTGGAAATGAATGAATTAATTAATGATTTGCTTGATGTTGGTGCGATTGCGTCGGGGAATTTTTCGGTGGATTTGAGTCGTGATGTTGATGTTTGTGATGTTTTAAAAAGAGCGATGAAGATTAATCATGATTATGCTTTGAAGAGAAATGTGAATTTGAAATTAGAAATTGCTGAAGATGTGAAATTCATGAAGCTTGATGAGAAAAGGATGAAGCAGGTTTTGACTAATCTGATTTCTAACGCGGTGAAATATAGTCCGAAGCAAAGTGAGGTAAAAATTATTTGTCGCAATCTAGCGCCGCATCCGCTTTTGGCTTCAGTGAAACATAATCCTGAATTTTTAGAAATTCTGGTGATTGATCAGGGATTTGGAATGAATGAAGATCAGGTTAAAACTGCGTTTGAGAAATATCAGACGATTCAGAATCCAAACTCCGGAACTGTTGATTCTTTTGGGCTTGGCTTGCCAATCGCCAAGCATTTAGTTGAGCTGCAAAATGGAACTATAGAAGTTAAATCAGAATTAAATGTTGGAACAGAAATAAAATTGAAATTTCCTTATTTGATGTAAACGAGCCACCACCACCAGCGATACCCGAAAGGCGTGTTGCGCCCCTTTCAAATGGTGGCTCAGGTCATCATTTGAAAGTCTTTCTTGTGAAAGGAAAAGCCTCTTCGGGTAAAACCGGAGGGGCTTTTTTTATACTACTACCAATCTTTAAATTAAAATTATCCTACAACCCCCCCAACCCCCCTTATCAGGGGGGCTTTACTCCGAGTTCGGTATAAAAACCCCCCTGATAAGGGGGGTTGGGGGGTTGTAGGATAATTTAATATTAAACTACCGAATCACATATTGCAAAAACGTCGCAATCGAGAATACATCAATCACCAACACAATAAAAACCGGATCCCATTTTGTGATTGATTCTTGCAGAAAAAATTTTCTCGCCATTCTTTTTCCAAAATCTTTCCGTTTTTCTTCGCGCAATCTTTTCTTTTCTTCTTTGCTTAATTTCGGTTTTTTAGGCGTGCATTTTCTCATCGCGTAAAAATGCCAACAAAAATAAACCACCATTAAAAGCGAAACTAAAATATCAATAACTCTGCTATCACTAACTTTCACAATGCGATCGGCAATAAAAAATGCCACTATGTAACCACAAATTCCCCACCACCAAATCATGTTGTGAACACTTTCCTCGCCTTTTGTTGCGGCTGTAAAAGAAGTTTCAATTTTATCAAAAAAAGCGTTCATAGATTTTAAAATTTATTTTTTATCTTCTTTTGAAATGGCGTATTGCGTGCCTTCCCACGGCATTTCAAAATCGAAATTACGAAATTCCTGCATTAATTTTACCGGTTCGTAAATAACTTTTTTCTCTTCTTCGCTATAACGAACTTCAACATAACCAGTTAATGGAAAATCTTTACGCAAAGGATGGCCTTCAAAACCATAATCGGTAAGGATTCTACGCAGGTCAGGATGTTTATCAAAAACAATTCCATACATGTCGAAAGCTTCGCGTTCAAACCAGCCTGCCGCACTGAAAACCGGAATTGCAGTTGGCACTTTCTCGCCATCTTCAAGTGCGACTTTAACAGTGATGCGATTGTTTAATTTGAAACTTAGAAGATTGTAAATCACTTCGAAACGAGGTGATCTGATTCCGAGCATGTCAGCACCAAAAACATCAAGCAACATTTTGAATGATAAATTGCTGTCATCGCGCAAAAACTGTAAGAATTCGATAATTTTTTCCGGCGTAACATAAATGATAAGATTATCGAAAGCGATTGGCTCGATAATGTTAGCATCTACGAAATTTTCTTTGATGTAAGCGGCTTGCGCTGGTAAGTCTTTAATCATTTTTTATCTGAAAAATTTTCCGGTTCTTTTGATTTTTCTTTGCAATAGCAAAACGCCGTAAAGCAATGCTTCCGCGGTTGGAGGGCAGCCCGGAACGTAAACGTCAACCGGAACGATGCGATCGCAACCTCTAACTACTGAATAAGAATAATGGTAATATCCGCCGCCATTGGCGCAGCTTCCCATTGAAATTACATAACGTGGTTCGGCCATTTGATCGTAAACTTTACGCAACGCCGGAGCCATTTTATTGGTGAGAGTTCCCGCTACAATCATCACGTCGGATTGACGTGGCGATGGGCGGAAGATTAAACCGAAACGGTCAAGATCGTAACGACTTGCCGCAACTTGCATCATTTCAACGGCGCAGCAAGCAAGACCGAAAGTCATTGGCCAAAGTGAACCGGTTCTGGCCCAATTTACCAACTCGTCGATTTTGGCGGTGACGAAGCCGCGATTGTTGTCTTCAACTGAATTATTGAGGAGAACGTCTTGATTTAGAGGGCTAAGATTATTCATCATTTTAAAATATTATTTCCATTCAAGCGCGCCGCGCTTCCATTCGTAAATAAAGCCGATGGTTAGCATTACTAAAAATACAACCATTGACCAGAAACCAAAAATACCGATTTTACCCAGTGAAACTGCCCAAGGAAAAAGGAAAGCTACTTCAAGATCGAAGATGATGAATAAGATTGCGACTAAATAAAATTGCACGTCGAACTCGTTACGCACGCGGCCCTCGCCTTCGAAACCGCATTCGTAAGGAGATAATTTTTCAGGATCATTAGTTCTTTTATTCAGGATAAAAGGAATCAGCATAATCACGCAGGAAAGGCCAATTGCGACTGCTAAAAACAATAAAATCGGAAAATATTGCGATGACACTAGGTCAGCGCTGACAATGGTTTGAGCCACTTGTGTTATAGTTTGGGAATTGTCCATTTTGTAGATTGAATTTAAGAAATGCGTCAAATAATTTAGGGGGAAATTAATTTTTGGTTGCTACAAAATCAATTTAAAAAACAACTTCCATAATAAAACATTTCTATGACGGCAGAAACATACACGGCAATTGTAACACCTTTTAAAAATGAAAAAGTTGATGAGCAGTCATTAGAAAAACTGGTGGAGTTTCAAATTAAGGGTGGAGTTACCGGGATTGTTCCTTGTGGCACAACGGGCGAATCGCCGACACTTTCTCACGATGAGCATAATTTAGTAATCGAGCTTTGCGTAAAAATCGCCAAAGGCAGAATTAAAGTTATGGCCGGAACCGGTTCTAACTCAACTGATGAAGCCGTGATGATGACAAATTATGCCAAAAAAGTTGGCGCTGATTCTTGTTTGATCGTTGCTCCTTATTATAACAAACCAACTCCGGAAGGCATTTATCAGCATTATAAAGCTTTGGATAAATGTGGCATTCCGCTTTTTATTTATAATGTTCCAGGACGTTCGGTAATTAATATTTCCGATGAAAATTTAGCCCGAATTGCAACTTTAGAAAATGTTGCCGGAATTAAAGATGCGACTGGCGATTTAGCCAGAATTGCAACTATGCGCTTATTGATTAACAAAAAATTTTCTTACCTTTCCGGCGAAGATGTAACCGCAGTTGGTTATAATGCGATGGGCGGAAATGGTGTGATTTCAGTTACTTCCAATATTGCACCGAAAATGGTAAGTGATTTACAAAGAGCAACTGCGAAAGGTGATTATAAAACTGCTTTAGAAATTCAGGATAAATTAACTGCGTTACATGATGTGATGTTTTGTGAGACTAATCCGATTCCGGTGAAATATGCCGCGAGTTTGATGGGGCTTTGTAGCGCTGAAACCAGGCTGCCATTGGTTACGCCTTCAGAGAGTGCGAAAGAAAAAATTGAGAGAGAAATGAAGAAATTAGGATTAATTTAATTTTTGAGGAATTTTTATGAGTAAATACAAAAAACAAGATGACAATATTTCCACTGACATTGCAGCAGATGTAGATCCAACAAAATCAAGTGGTGATGTACCTTCAGTTTCTACATCAAGAAAAATGACTCCTTCTACTACTATGGGTCCAAACAGAAACTATGGTCAAGCAGCAGTTGCTGATGGAAGAGTCTTAACTAATATCCAAGTTTATCAGCCATTTCCGAGACAGCAGAATAATAGTGGACAGAAAGGTTTGTAACCCAGTCCACACGTTCATGTCATGATTTAAGTTGAACTGAACATGAAGACGGGGTTAGAAATCGTCATTGCGAGGAGCGAAGCGACGCGGCAATCCATCAAGTTAATGAATGTGGCATAATGAAAAAAATGGGGTGCTAATTTCCCCCCTGACGCCTTATCCAATCT
>JAZKII010000081.1:0-31200 GCA_040384945.1 Pseudomonadota bacterium | reverse complement strand
TTCCCCAAAGAATTTCCAGAAAAATTGCGCTCCAGCATTTTGACCTCGGAAGTTGTTGGCAAAAAAGTAAAGCTGAAAGCCCGCGGCCACGAGTTTCAAGGCCTTTGCCCTTTTCATAATGAAAAATCCCCTTCTTTTAGCGTTAATGATTTAAAAGGTTTTTATCACTGCTTTGGATGCGCCGCGCATGGCGATATCATTAGCTTCGTGATGAATAATGAAGGATTAGATTACAAAGATGCCGTCGTAAAATTAGCCGATGATTTTGGCATTCCGGTTCCCCGGGTTCAAGTTGATGAAGCCAAAGAAAACAAGCTCGAACGCGATTTTTTAATTTTAGAAAAAGCCTGCCAGTTTTTTGAAAAAACTCTTTACGAAGAAAGTGGTTTTGAAGCACGCAATTATTTAAAAAAACGCAGTTTAAATTCGACGATCGCCAAAAAATTCCGCCTCGGCTTTGCGCCCAATTCCTACGAAGCTTTAACCAATTATTTAAAATCAGAAAATTTCACTGATTTAGAAATTTCACGCACCGGAATTATCGGCCAAAATGAGCGTAAAAAATTCTACGATAAATTCAGAAATCGTGTGATGTTTCCGATCACCGACAAAAAAAATCGCGTCATCGCATTCGGTGGCAGAACGATTGGCGACGATATGCCGAAATATTTAAACTCTTCCGAAACCGATGCATTTAAGAAAAACCAAACTCTTTATAATATTTTTTATGCCCGCAAAGCCATATTTACCAAGGGTTTTGCCGTTGTGGTTGAAGGTTATATGGATGCAATCGCGCTTTCAGCAAATGGCGTTGAAAATGTAGTCGCTGGCCTTGGAACGGCGCTAGGCACGGAACATTTAAAAGAGCTTTTTTACGCAACTGATAAAATCGTAATTTGTTTAGATGGCGATACCGCCGGAATCCGCGCCGCTAAACGCGTTTCAGAAATTGCTTTGCCATTAATTAACGCCAAAAAAAATATCGCTTTTGCGATTTTGCCCAACCAAATGGATCCTGATGATTTTATCAAAGAATTTGGCGCACGTGAAATTGAAAAAGTTTTCGCCAATGCGACACCGCTTTCGGAAAGCCTGTTTGACTTCACTTTGATGGATTTGGGACTCGCAAAAAACCAAAAAATTTCTGCCGAAAATAAAGCTAAAATTGAAGCCAGTTTAACTGCCAAAACCGAAGCGATTTTAGATGCTTCAACCAAAAAATATTTTTCATTTTATTTTAAAGATTTGCTATTTTTGCTGGGTCGTAACCAGAAAAATTCGGATAAAAATTTCAGTAATTTCGCCAGCAAAATTTATACAAAACCAGCCAATAACTTAACCGATTCTTTAGCTAAAAATATCATCGCCTTTATCGTAAAATTCCCTGAATTGGCGCGCTTTCGTGATGAAGATTTTGATGTGCGTGAATTACATTTTACCAATGAAAACCTGACTCATTTAAAAGAATCATTAATCGACTTAATTGAGGAAGGCGAATTAAATTTGCTTTCAGCCCTTGAAAATCCTGAGTTTCATAATGATATAGCAGATATCAAAAATATCCTTGCAAGGCTTGGCACAACTGATTTAGACTCTGCTTTAATTAAATTTCGCATTCTACTCCTGAGAGATTTATTACTTCAGGTAGACCTGCAATATAAAGAGTCTCTAAGCCGCATCGATGAAATTGAGACTCATCAAACTGCAATCACAAACCAGAAAATCAGGGAAATTTTCGATTACAGAAATTCTCTGGAGCATAAAATTTTATCTTTGGAAAAAGAAATAACTTAAAAAAAACTTGAGGCCCTATGGTAGCTAAGAAAAAACCAGTAAAAAAATTACCTGCTAAAAAAGTGGTGGCAAAAAAACCGGTGAAAAAAACCGTGGCCGTAAAAAATAAAAAAGCTGTAAAACCAGTAAAAGTAGTGAAAAAAGTAGCTAAGAAAGTTGTTAAAAAAACAGCTCCAAAAGTGGTGAAAAAGGTTAAAGCTGTAGCGCCAAAGAAAAAAATTAAACCAGTTGCAAAGCCGAAAAAAATTGAAAAAAAATCGGTAAAAGCGGTAGTAAAAAAATCAGTGAAACCTGAGAAAAAAGTTAAAGCGGTAAAACCGGCTAAAGTTAAAAAAGCACCAAAACCGAAAAAAGAGCCGAAACCAAAAAAAGAAAAGAAAGTTAAACTTGCAGTTAATGACAGAACTGGCGCACTTGCAGAACGTTTCCAATTAATTCAGGATGTTCGTAGCGCTCTTTTGAAAAAAGATGATGACGGCAAAAAACTTTCAAATGATTTAGCCGAAAAATTAAAAAAACTTTTAGCACTTGGAAAAACTCAAGGCTTTTTGACTCACGAACAAATCAATGAAAATATCGATGCCGATATTGATCCGCGTAAGCTTGATCGCATTCTTGATATCTTAACCGAGTTCAAAATTCAAATCGTCGAAAAAGAAGATGATCTTGATAAATTAGCTGAAGATGGTCTTGCAGCGAAAGACGAAGAAAAAAGCCAAAAGCGTTCGGAAGATTCCGTAAAAACCTACCTCAAATCAATGAGCACGGTGAAACTTCTTACTCGCGAAGATGAAGTTGCTATCGCGATGCGTATTGAAGAAGGCCGCAATAAAACTGTAAAATCTCTATATCAAAGTCCAATTATCATGCGCCACTTTATCGAGTGGTATAATGGCTTGGCGAATGGAACTATCTTGCTTCGCGACATCATCAGAATTGACGAAACTTACAATTCCGAACTGGAAGAAATTATCAAAAATAATGATGCTCAAGCCGCTGAAGAAGCAGCTGCGCAGCCAACCGGCGAAGAAGATTTAACTGCGATTATTAACGATCAAGTTGATGCTTCAGCTGAACCAGTGGAAGAATCTTTATTCGAAGATGAAGAGTTGGAAGAAATTGATGAAAGCGTGGTTTCTTTCGTTTCGATGGAACGTATTTTGATGCCAAAAATGTTGGATTTATTCCAAAAAATTTCGCATATCTGTCAAAAAATCCTCGATAAATCCGACAGCAAAACTTACGAGCAAGTTAAAACTGATAAAGATATCAATAAATTAAAAGCCGATTTTGAAAGGCTTTCTCTGGAAGTAAGCTTCAATGATTCATTGATTAAAGCACTTGTTGACCAGCTTTACGAAGCACAACAAAAACTTATTTCAATCGAACTTGATTTGCTAAAAACCGCAATGTCTTACGGAATCGACAAAATTGATTACTTAAAACAATATCCTGGTATTGAAGAAGGTGAGAAATGGCTGAAAAAAATCAGCGAATTAAAAGATAAAAAATGGCAGGCTTTTTCTACACAAAGTGTCGAAAAAATTCGCGAAATCCAAACTAAAATCGGCAAATTCACTAGAATTATGGGGCTTGCGATCGCAGATTTCAAAATCCTGATCAACATCTTGCGCCGTAGCCAAGAAGAAGAATTAAAAGCTAAAAAAGAAATGATTGAAGCCAACTTGCGTTTGGTGGTTTCGATTGCGAAAAAATATACCAATCGTGGTTTGCAATTTCTTGATTTGATTCAGGAAGGCAACATCGGCTTGATGCGCGCCGTTGATAAATTTGAATATCGCAGAGGTTACAAATTCTCAACTTACGCCACTTGGTGGATTCGCCAAGCAATTACTCGCGCCATTGCCGATCAATCACGCACGATCAGAATTCCAATTCACATGGTGGAAACGATTAACAAAATCGTTAAAACTTCCCGTCAATTAACTCAAGAGCTGGGCCGCACGCCGGACGCGCAAGAAATTGCCGACAAACTTTTGATGCCGGTTGACAAAGTTAGAAAAGTTTTGAGAACTTCAAAAGATCCGGTGAGCTTGGAATCTCCGGTTTCGGGTGATGATGAAGATAGCGTTCTTGGTGATTTCATCGAAGATAAAACTGCGGTTTTACCATTTGATGCTGCTTCGCACTCGAAGTTAAAAGAAGTTACTGCACAAATGCTTTCATCGCTAACTCCACGCGAAGAACGCGTGCTGAGAATGCGCTTTGGTATTGGCATGGTGACTGATCATACCTTGGAAGAAGTTGGTAAACAATTCTCGGTTACAAGAGAACGTATTCGTCAAATTGAAGCTAAAGCTTTGAAAAAATTACAACATCCGAAAAGAGCGAAATTATTAAAAAGTTTCTTGAACGACGTTTAGGAAACTTTAAGAAACGGCAAATAAAAACCTGGGCATATTTCACATATGTCCGGGTTTTTTATTATGCAAAAATTATGGTTTTGGAGTTAGTAGTTAAAGCAGGACGGGATTTGTAATCCTGTCCTCACGTTCATGTCAATTGGGACTGAACATGTGGACTGGGTTACAAACCCAGTCCAGCGCGGAATTCGGGCCTGAATCACCCTTCGACAGGCTCAGGATGACATTGAGAACTTGAGTTAAAGAATTCTAATCTACAACATCTTCGCCATAAAATAATTATCGATGAAATCACCTTCACGGTTTAGAAGTTTTTTTCTGGTGCCTTCAACTTCAAATCCGAATTTTTTGTAGAAAGAAATGGCGCGGATATTGTCAACTTCAACGCCGAGTTCGATTTTGATGAAACCTTCTTTTTCCAAACTATCAATTATTTCACTGAAGAAAATTGTTCCTAAACCCTTGCGCCTCAAGGATTGGTTAATTGCTAATTTATCAATATAAGCAATATGTTTTACGCGGTAACTGCCTTTAGTGATTACCGCGAGACCTATAATTTCCGAAGCCTCTTTCCATAAATTTAAACGTGGAAAAATATCGCGCCAAATTTCTTGAAACTCGGATTTCTCTAACACCGGATAATTCATGAACATATTGACATCCTCATGCATGAGGATGTCGTAAACTTGATCAAAATCTTGTTGTGTAGCATTTTCCAGAACAATCTTCATTACTTGCGCAGCCTTTTAAATCCTGCTTCAAGATCATCTTTTAAATCTTCAATATCTTCTAAACCAACATTGATTCTCAAGCAGGTTTTATTGCTGTGAGCCCATTTTGTAGCTGAACGAACTCCGCTTGGATCAACCGGTAGAATCAATGATTCGTAGCCGCCCCAAGAATATCCCATAGCGTAATAATGAAGTTTATCAACCATACGCGCTAGTGATTCGTTGGAATATTTGCGATCTAAAACAATAGTAAATAAGCCTGCTGCACCAGTGAAATCGCGCTTCCACAATTTATGACCTTCATCTGATTCAAGTGCCGGATATAAAACTTTTTCCACTTCCGATCTTCCTTCAAGCCATTGCGCCAATTCCAGCGCCCCTTTAAAGCAATGATCCATACGGATTTTTGTGGTACGAAGTCCGCGCTGAACCATGTAAGAAGAAAATGGAGCTGCTGTTACAGCCATATATCTAAAGGCTTCATACATTACGCGGAAATGTTTTTCTTGAACTGTGATCGCACCCATCATCACGTCAGAATGTCCGTTGATGTATTTTGTAAGTGCAGTTACAACCACGTCAGCACCATGTTCAAGCGGTTTAAAATAAATTCCGCTAGCCCAAGAATTGTCAACTATTGTTACAACTCCCATTTTTTTGGCAACTTTACAAATTGCCGGAACATCTTGAACCTCGAAAGTCAATGATCCCGGGCTTTCGATGAAAATTACTTTGGTATTTTTCTTGATTAGTTTTTTAATATCTTCACCAATTTTTGGGTCGTAATAAGTGGTTTCAATACCCAGTTTTTTCAAGAATTTATCAGCAAAACTACGAGTTGGAGAATAAACATTATCCACCAAAAGCATGTGATCGCCTTGTTTTAAAAAAGCTACAAGTGCGGTGTTAATGGCTGCAGCGCCCGAAGAAGTTACGAAAGAATTATAACCGCCATCAATTTCAGCGATGGCTTTTTCAAGTGCGAAATTAGTTTGAGTTCCATAGCGACCATATTTCAATTCATATGGTTCAACCAAATCATTATTTGAATAACCGCGTTCAGCGTAAATTAAATCTTTCAGCGTTGGAAAAACGATTGTTGAAGATTGGTAAATCGGCGGATTAACCATCCAGCCTTGCTCTTTTGGATCACGTCCTGCGTGAACAATGCGGGTTGCTTCATGCATTTTTTTATCCATTTTTACCTCAACAAATTATCAGATGAAAGAAGAGGTCCCAGTTTTTTTCCCGCTAAAATATGCACATGAAAATGTGGCACAGTTTGGTGTGAATCAGAACCAATATTAGAAATTAAACGAAAGCCGGTTTTATCAGCGCCAATTAAGGTCGCAATTTCGCTGACCTTTTTAAAAAAGTAAGAAATATCTTCGGGATTTGCAGTTGCGATGAAAGACTGGAAATCGGAATATTCACCTTTGGGAATTACCAGAACGTGAATTGGCGTGGCTCTTGAGATGTCATTAAACGCCAAAACTTTTTCATCTTCATAAATTTTTTGCGATGGAATTTCGCCACGAATAATTTTGGCAAAAATATTATTTTTTTCGTAAGCCATATTTATGAAGATTGGTTGTGATTAGATCCTTACTCGAAACACTTCGCCATCTTTAATAATGACGAAGCGTTCGAACTTATTACTTCACTCTTTCAACATCTGCTGCAACGCGAACTTTAACCATTGCATCTGGATCTTGAACTTTACCATCACGTCCGGCACCTTTTTTAAGTTTATCAACCAGATCCATACCTTTAATCACGCGACCCCAAACTGTATATTGATTATCCAAAAATCTTGAATCTTTGGTTACAATAAAAAACTGACTATTTCCGCTATCCGGATTTGCAGCACGAGCCATTGAAACTGCACCACGAATATGCGGTTCATCAGAAAATTCTGCTTTCAAATCAGGCAATTTGCTGCCACCCATTCCAGTTCCTGTAGGATCGCCGGTTTGTGCCATGAAACCATCAATTACGCGATGGAACACGATTCCATCATAAAATTTTTGACGGGCTAAAGTTTTAATTCTTTCAACATGTTTTGGAGCAATTTTTGGTAACATCTCAATTACAACACGACCTGATTTAAGATCGATATAAAGAACATTCTCTAAATCCTGAGAGGCTTTTGGTGCTGCTGACGCTTGGTTCATAACAGAAAAAATTAAAGTTAAAAAAGTAAAAATATTAAAAAGTTTTTTCATAAAATACTAAATGGAGTTTAGAAAAATAGACTTGTTTAGTGCGGAGTCGCAGTTTTTAGGTAATGAAAGAAATTTTTCAAGTGAGAGATTTTCTCAAAAAAAATCACTTATAAAAAAATCTCGAGAAACCAGAAATTGCTCTTGAGTCTTCGATTTTGTGTTTTTAATTTCTAAAATCAGTTCACAGAGTATAGCTTTTATTTTTTCCGCACTTATAGTTTTTCCCATACAGAAGCATCATCATTTTTAATAAACATTATCATCAACATATTTTAAGAGGTTATTCAATGTCCATTAATAAAGTGATTTTGGTCGGTAACGTTGGCCAAGATCCTGAAGTTCGTACAACCCAAGACGGCCGCGAAATCGCCAACTTCTCCCTTGCTACATCTGAAAGCTGGAAAGACAAAGCTACCGGCGAAAAAAGAGATAAAACTGAATGGCACCGCGTGGTAATTTTCTCTCAAGGCTTAGTAAATATCGTTAAAAATTACGTTAAAAAAGGTTCAAAACTTTACATCGAAGGTTCACTTCAAACCAGAAAATGGACCGATAGTCAAGGCATCGAAAAATTTACAACTGAAATTGCGTTGCAAAATTTCAATTCAACTTTGCAAATTTTAGACGCTAGAGATCGTCAACCATCTGCAGATTCTTATTCTTCAGGTTCATCTTCAAAACGTAATGATGTTTCAATCGAAGAAAATGACGACGAAATTCCTTTCTAGGAATATAGAAAAAAAATTTTGATTTGAAAAATTTTTAGTTTAGAAAGTTTTAGCGCATCTGACGCAAAGTCAGGTGCGCTATTTTTTTGGTGACTTAGTTTTATAATCACCCCCCATCCCCCTAAATAGGGGGAGGTCACGCATACGCGATGACAGAGTGCCTCGAATTAACTCTTATTTTCATAAATCTTACTTTTCTAAAATGCCTACAGTCACGATTAACGGTAAAGACACTCAAGTTCCTGAAGGAATTACAATCATCCAAGCATGCGAAATTGCTGATGTTGAAATTCCACGTTTTTGCTACCACGAAAGATTAGCAATCGCCGGAAATTGCCGTATGTGTTTGGTAGAAGTTGAAGGCATGCCGCCAAAGCCTGTAGCCTCTTGCGCCATGCCGGTTACGGAAGGAATGAAAGTTCACACCGATACGCCGATGGTGAAAAAAGCCCGTGAAGGTGTAATGGAATTTTTGCTGGCCAATCACCCACTTGATTGCCCGATTTGCGATCAAGGTGGCGAATGCGATTTGCAAGATCAAGCTTATCAATATGGCTCCGGAAAAAGCGAATATCACGAACATAAACGGGCTGTAAAAGAAAAAAATATGGGCCCACTTGTTAAAACCCAAATGACGCGTTGCATTCAATGCACACGCTGCGTGCGCTTCATTGAAGATGTAGCCGGAACCGTGGAAATGGGAGCAGTAAATCGTGGTGAAGGAATGGAAATTACCACTTATTTAGAACAAAATTTAAAATCAGAATTATCGGGAAATATCATCGATCTTTGTCCGGTTGGAGCTTTAACCTCTAAGCCTTATGCCTTTAAAGCCAGAAGCTGGGAATTAAGAAAAACTGAATCAATCGACATCATGGATGCGGTTGGAAGCAATATCCGCATTGATTCGCGCGGTATTGAAGTTATGAGAATTTTACCACGTTTAAATGAAGAAATTAACGAAGAATGGATTTCTGACAAAACTCGTTTCTGCTACGATGGCTTGAAATATCAGCGTTTAGACAAACCTTATGTTAGCCAAAATGGCAAATTAGTTGAAGCTGATTTTGACACAGCTTATGGCGTAATTGCAGAAAAAATCAAAAGCCTTCAAACCAGTGAAATCGCGGCTTTAACTGGCCAACTTTCCGGCGCTGAAGAAATTTTTGCTCTAAAAAAATTACTCGAAAAATTGCAAATTTCAAACTTCGATTGCCGTTTGAAAAATGAAAAAATCGATGCCAAAGATCGCGCTTCTTACCTTTTCAACACGACAATTGCCGGCATTGAATCTGCGGATACTTGTTTGATGATTGGTGCTAATCCCAGAAAAGATGCGCCACTTTTAAATAGCAGAATCAGAAAAAGATTTTTATCAAAAAAATTGCAAGTTGCGACAATCGGTTGCAACCCAGATTTAACCTACGCACACAAGCATTTAGGCGATGATGTGACAGTTTTAAAAGATATTCTTGATGGAAAATCTGAGTTTTGTGAAATTTTAAACAAAGCCGAAAAACCAATGCTGATCTTAGGTCACGACATGATTGCTGGCAAAGATGGTGATTTAATTTTGACTTACGCCAAAAAAATCGCTGAAAAATTCAACATGATTCAAGACGGCTGGAACGGATTTAATTTCCTTTCTAAATCTACCGGCTTGTTAAATGGCTTGGAACTTGGATTTACCAGCACTTTGAGCATTTCAGAAATCATGAAAAAAGCTGAATCTTCTGAAATTAAAATGGTGATTTTGCATTCAGTTGATGATGATTTAGATTTCGATAAATTGAAAAATACTTTCGTTATTTACATCGGATCTCACGGCGACAAAGGCGCGCACGTTGCTGACGTAATTTTGCCAGCTGCAGCTTACAGTGAAAAAGATGCAATTTATGTAAATCTTGAAGGCCGCCCGCAAAGCACGTCTCACGCCGCTTTTGCACCAGGGCAAGCTAAAGAAGATTGGAAAATTATTGTTGAGTTAGCTGGGAAAATCGGCGTTGATTTAGGCTTTAAAGATTTATCCGAATTAAGAAGAGAAATGCGAATTGCTTATCCGATTTTCGCTAATTTGGAAAAAATTTCTAAAGCAACTTGGGTGAAATCCGCTGAAATTAAAAATGATTTTTCTGACCAGAAATTGGCAGTTAAGGATTTTGATTTTTATCTAACCAATCCAATCGCCAGAGCTTCTCGCACTTTGAATAAATGTAGTGTTGAGTTAGTTTAGAAAAATTTAAAGTAATACGTCATTGCGAGCGCAGCGCGGCAATCCATCACGCCACGAATAAAGTTCTTTAATTGGATTGCCGCGCTGCGCTCGCAATGACACAGTATTATATTTTCGGCTACCTGAATATGTTTTTACATCTTTTTACAACTGATTAGAACAATTTAGTTGCAAAAAAAATCACCTTCACTAGTTTGCGCCGCTCCTCAAAGTCGGCTAAGTGTCATTTCAAGTTAAAACAAAAAAAACAAATGTTAAAAATTCGTCTTTCTCGCGGTGGAAGAAAAAAACTTCCTTATTATCGCATTCTTGTTACTAACGCTACTTCACCTAGAGACTCTAAGTTTCTTGAAAAGATCGGAACTTATAATCCGCTTCTTGCTGATGAAAAAGAAAACCGCATCACAGTAGATAAAGAACGTGCTGAACATTGGCTTTCAGTTGGTGCACAACCAACCGAAAAAGTTGCAAAATTCTTATTAGCCCTTGGTGTTAAAGGTGCTGAAAAATTTGTTCCAAATTTCAAGCCAAAAAACAAAGGCGAAGGCCTTAAGAAAAAAGCTTTAGCTCGCGTTGCTAAAGAAAAAGAAGCTGCTGATGCCGCTGCCGCAGAAGCTGCTGCCGCTGCTGAAGCTCCAAAAGCTGAAGAAACTACTGCATAATTATTTTCCCTTAGTCCAAAAGACTTAGGGAATACGAGCCCTCCGGCTTAAAGTCGGAGGGCTTTATTTTTTTCTTTTCCTTATGTTTTCTCTTCCATCGCAATTGCTGATTGCCACCAATAATAAAGGCAAATTCTTCGAGATCGAATCTCTTTTAAATCAAATCAACATTAAAGCCGTTCCAACTTTTCAATTTAATATTGAAGAACCGGAAGAAACCGGCAAAACTTTCGCCGAAAATTCCCTGCTTAAAGCCCGTTATTACGCTCTTAAAACAGGTTTAACCGCATTAGCCGATGATTCGGGATTATGCGTTGACGCGATGAATGGCGAGCCTGGAATTTATTCTGCACGCTTTGCCAAAAATGATCGCGGTGAAAATGATTTTAATTTTGCTTTTGAGAAAATTTCTGCTGCCATAAAAAATGATAATTTTGCGGCGCATTTTATCTGTAATTTAGCAATTTTTGACCCAAAAACTAATTTTGAAATTTCTTTTGAAGGTCGAGTTGATGGAAAATTAACCTTCCCGCCACGCGGAAATAAAGGCTTTGGTTATGACCCGATTTTTATAAAAAATGGCATGAATCAAACTTTCGGCGAAATTGATCCGAAACAAAAAGACCAAATTTCACACCGCGCTGATGCGTTTTTAAAGCTGGTAAATTGGTTAAAAAATCCTGGCTTGTAAAAGCGCTTGTCGAAATTATGTAATTACAACAAATTAACTCTAATTTTACTAAAATGAGCAAAAGAGATTATTACGAAATTCTTGGCCTTACGCGTGGCGCTTCAGCTGATGAAATCAAAAAATCTTACCGTAAATTGGCGATGCAATTTCACCCGGATCGCAATCCCGGAAATAAAGAAGCTGAAGCAAAATTTAAAGAAGCAACCGAAGCTTATGAAGTTTTAAAAGACGATCAAAAAAAATCTGCTTATGACCAATTCGGCCATGATGCCTTTTCCCAAGGTGGTGGTGGAGGCCGTGGTGGACATGGCGGCGGAGCCGGAATGGGTGATTTTGATTTTAACGATATTTTCAGCAATTTTTCCGATATTTTTGGCGATTTCGGTGGTGGTGGCAGACAAACTAAAAAAAGAAGTGCGGCTCAACGTGGTAGCGATATTCGCTATAATTTAGAAATTTCTTTGGAAGAAGCATTTCGTGGCGTAACTGAAAAAATTTCCTTCTCAATTCCTTGCGCCTGTGATGCCTGCCATGGAACTGGCGCTCAAAATGGTGAAAAACCAACAGATTGCCCAACTTGTAAAGGCAGTGGAAAAATCCGCGCTCAACAGGGATTTTTCGTGGTTGAACGCGCTTGTACAACTTGTGCCGGAACTGGCCAAATTATTAGAAATCCATGCAAAGTTTGTCATGGCCAAGGTCGGGTAAATAAAGATAAAACTTTAGCTGTAAAAATTCCGGCTGGCGTTGAAGAAGGAAATAGAATTCGTTTGACTGGTGAAGGCGAAGCCGGTACACGCGGTGGTCCGGCAGGTGATTTATATGTTTATATCTCGATTCGTAAACACCAATTTTTCACCAGAAAAGGTGATGATGTACATTTTGAAATTCCGCTTAAATTTACCACCGCAGCACTTGGTGGCGCAGTTGAAATTCCAACGATTGATGGCGCAAAAGCGAGTTTAAAAATTCCTGAAGGATCGCAAAATGGCGATCAATTCCGTTTAAAATCGAAAGGAATGAGCGTGATTAATTCAGGTGGTAGAAGAGGTGATATGTATGTTAGAATTAACATCGAAACGCCGGTGAAATTATCAGCTGAGGAAAGAGATTTATTGACGAAACTTGATCAATTGATGAATAAAAAAGCGACGAGCAATCCAAAATCGGAAAGTTTTTTTAAGAAGGTTAGTGATTTATTTTCTTAATTTGTTGTGACGAATCCGAGCTAGCATCTCGACGACGCTTCGCTTTGCTCTATGACCTAAAACTTTTTTATTTTCGTCGAGTAAAAAATACTTTAGGTCATCGAGCAAAGGCCGTCAGGCCGTCGTCGAGATGCTAGCTCGAACTACAAACAAACTATATCTTCACCACCACACCAGATCCACGCTGTCTTTCCGAATCAGATTTCAACTGCCCACAAGCCGCTAAAACATCATCTCCCCGCGTTTTTCTAATTGGCGCAATCAAGCCGGAATTTTTTAGAATTTGCTGAAATTTTAGAATCTGCTCAATATCGGTGCGACCATATTCGCAGCCATCCCACGGGTTAAAAGGAATCAGATTTATTTTCACATTTACGTTGGCGCGGTTGATTAAATTAATTAACTCTCGCGCATGTAAATCCTGGTCATTTACACCTTTCAACATCACATATTCAAAAGTGATTTTCTGGTTCGGATTTTTGGTGTTATAAGTTTTGCAAGCTGCCAATAATTCTTTCAGCGGATATTTTTTATTAATCGCCATAATTTCCGTGCGCAGCTTGTCATTTGTAGCGTGCAGCGAAATTGCCAAATTTGTTTTCAACTCTTCGGCGCAACGTAAAATTTCCGGAACCAAGCCCGAAGTTGAAATAGTGATTTTGCGCGCCGACATGTCGAGGCCATCAAGATCATTTAAAACTTTCACCGATTGCGCCACATTTTCATAATTAAAAAATGGCTCGCCCATGCCCATATAGACTATGTTGGTGAGTTTGCGGTTATTTTTATCCCAATCTCCAATCAAATCTTTAGCGATTAAAACTTGAGCAACAATTTCATGAAATTCTAAATTTCTAACCCAGGTTTGCGTGCCGGTGTGACAGAATTTGCAAGCTAGCGTGCAACCGACTTGCGATGAGATGCAAAGCGTGCCGCGGGTTTCTTCGGGAATGTAAACAACTTCAACTTCTTTGCAGTCAGAAAATTTTACCAACCATTTTCTGGTGCCGTCAGATGATAAAATATCTTTGGAAATTTCAGGACGATTTAGAGAGAAATTTTTGTCTAAAGCTTCGCGGATTTCTTTGGAAATATTGGTCATTTCGTCAAAAGATTTTACGCCGCGCGCATAAATCCAATTCCAGATTTGTTTGGCGCGAAAGCTCTTTTCGCCAAGCGCTACAACTGCTGCTTCAAGATCTTTTTTATTTAAATGTGTGAGGTTTTTTTTGAATTCAGTCACAGATTTTATTTAAAAAACTTAATTTTTATTAATCGCATTTTTTTGCATTTCAAAAATTTCCGCAGCAGCTTTTTTTGCTAATTCATACATTTGTGAAACTTGCTCAAAGCTCATTGCGCCTTGTTCTGCTGTTCCTTGAATTTCTACCAAATCAAAATTCTGGTTGATCACAAAATTGGCATCAACTTCGCATTTACTATCTTCATCATAATCCAAATCTGCAACGACATTGCCATTAAAGATTCCGCAGGAAAGCGCGCAAACTGAACCGATTAGCGGATTTTCTTTGATGGTTCTTTTATCCATAATTTTTTGCACTGCCAAAGCCAATGCCACATAACCGCCGGTGATTGAAGCGCAGCGCGTTCCGCCGTCAGCTTGAATAACATCGCAATCAATTATGATTTGGCGCTCACCCAGTTTTTTTACATCAATTACCGAGCGCAAAGAACGGCCGATTAAACGTTGAATTTCGATATTTCTGCCATTTGGTTTCATCGGGTCGCGGCTATTTCTGGTGTGGGTTGAGCGCGCCAGCATGTTATATTCTGCAGTTACCCAACCTGTGCCTTTATTGCGCAAAAATGGCGGGACTTTTTCTTCGATTGTTGCGGTACATAAAACATGAGTATTGCCGAATTTTATCAGGCAAGATCCTTCTGCATAAGCGTTAACATTGGTTTCAATTGAAACATTGCGAATTTGATCGGGAGTTCTTTTTGATGGGCGCATTTTAAGAATATTATTTTTACTAAAAAGCGCCGGAGAACCTAAATTCTCCGACGCTACGGCTTTACCTTTTTTAGGTTTAGCTAAATTGCAATTATTCTTCTTGAACGAAATCGAATTTGGCTTCTTTGCTTCTGCCTAAACGTTTGCGCTCGTTAGAATCCAGGAATTTTTTACGTAAACGTAGAGATTTTGGCGTAACTTCCACCAATTCATCATCGCCAACGTAAGTGATCATGTCTTCTAAAGTAAGTTCTCTTGGTGGAATTAGACGGATTGCTTCATCAGTTCCAGAGGCGCGAACGTTGGTAAGTTGCTTTCCTTTTAGAACGTTAATTTCCAAATCACCTTGTTTAGAATTTTCACCGATCACCATTCCTGAGTAAACTCTTTGCTGAGGTTTGATGAACATAGTACCACGATCTTGAAGGTTCCAAAGAGCGTAAGCAACTGCTTCGCCGGCTTCAGTTGAAATCAAGGCACCGTTTTTCTTGTAAGCAATTTCACCTTTGTAAGGAACGTAAGCGTGGAAAATTCTGTTTAAAACGCCTGAACCTTTAGTATCAGTCAAGAATTCGCTTTGATAGCCGATTAAACCACGTGATGGAACATAAAACACCAAACGGTTTTTGCCGCCACTGGATGGTTTCATTTCAATCATTTCACCTTTTCTTGAAGAAAGTTTTTCAACTACAACACCACTGAAAGCTTCATCAACGTCAACTACAACTTCTTCAACCGGTTCTAAAACATCACCGTTAGTTTCTTTTTTGAAAAGAACGCGTGGTCTGGAAACTGAAAGTTCAAATCCTTCGCGACGCATATTTTCAATCAATACACCAAGTTGTAACTCGCCGCGTCCGCCAACTTCGAAAGCGTCTTTGGCATCAGATTCTTTAACTTTGATCGCAACGTTAGTTTCAGCTTCAGCAAATAAACGCTCGCGAATCATGCGTGAAGTAACTTTTGAACCTTCCATACCAGCAAGTGGTGAATCGTTAACGCTGATGGTGATTGCCATTGTAGGCGGATCAATTGGAGTTGATTTGATTGGCTGAGTAACTGACAAATCGCAAAGAGTATCAGCAACTGAAGCTTTTTCTAAACCAGCGATTGAAACGATGTCGCCTGCTTGAGCTTCTTCAACCGGAACTTTTTCAACACCGCGAAATACGTGGAGCTTAGTTAGACGGCCTTGTTCAACAACTTCACCTTTAAGGTTAATTGCTTTGAAGCTCATCAAGTTTTTGGCTTTTCCTGAGTAAATACGACCAGTCAACATACGGCCAAAATAAGGGCTGCGGTCAAGCAAGGTTGCAAGCATCATGAATGGGCCATCAACATCAAATTTTGGTGGATTAACATGTTCCAAAATCAAGTCGAAAAGTGGCGATAAATCTTTGCGTTCGTCTTTGTCCATATCACGAACACACCAGCCGTCGCGGCCTACAGCGTAAAGAACCGGGAAATCTAATTGCGCTTCATTGGCGTTTAATGAAACGAAAAGATCAAAAATTTCGTTAAGAACTTCATCAGGACGCGCATCACCACGGTCAATTTTGTTAATGATAACAATTGGTTTCAAACCAAGAGCCAAAGCTTTTGAAAGCACAAATTTAGTTTGTGGCATAACACCTTCAGCAGAGTCAACCAAAAGCAAAGTACTGTCTGCCATTGAAAGAACGCGCTCAACTTCACCACCGAAATCGGCGTGGCCTGGAGTATCGATAACGTTGATTTTGTGGTCTTTCCACATGATTGAAGTGCATTTCGCAAGAATTGTAATTCCACGTTCTTTTTCAAGATCGTTGGAATCCATCACGCGGTTTTCAACTTGTTGGTTAGCACGGAAAGTTCCGCTTTGATGCAACATCGCATCGATCAATGTAGTTTTGCCATGGTCAACGTGAGCAATAATGGCAACGTTTCTGAAGTCGGTCATTTGTAATTTTAGTTTTTTTGAGAAAGGAAACTTGGGTGTGGAAAATTTCAGCGTAAATACATCTGCGAAAAATTCGAAGGCGGCAAAATATGAATCAAAAACTAACTGTCAACTTCAACCTTCGTGAAAGCAGGATTTGCTTGGTTTTTATAGGATATTTTCCTTTCCCGGAAATTTTTTATTCCTCACCTCTTCACAAAATATCTTCACCGCATCAACAATTTCTTCGGCTAAATTTGCATATCTCTTCACAAATCTCGGCTTAAATTCCTGATTAATTCCTAGCAAATCATCAATTACTAAAACCTGTCCATCGCACTCCGCTGAAGCTCCGATTCCGATTGTTGGAATTTTCAGGATTGCCGAAATTTCACTCGCCAATTTTTCCGGAACCGCTTCAATTACCACAGAAAAAGCTCCCGCTTCTTCAATTAATCTTGAAGTTTCTAAAATTTCGCGCGCCGATTTTTCATCGCGGCCTTGATAGCGATAACCGCCAATTTCACGAACATGTTGTGGCATTAAACCAACATGCGCCATGACGTTGATTTTATTTTCTACGAGGAATTTTACTGTTGCTACTAACTCACGTGAAGTCTCGATTTTAATGGCGTCACAACCAGTTTCAGCAATTACTTTTTTTGCTGATTCCAACGCTTGTTCTTTTGAATTTTCATAAGTTCCAAAAGGCAAATCCACAACTACAAAAGATTTTTTCACCGCTTTCATCACCGCTTTTCCGTGATTTATCATCATCTCTAAAGTCACATCCAGCGTATCTTTAAAGCCGTAAATCGTCATTCCAAGCGAATCGCCCACCAAAATTATGTCACAATATTCATCAAGAATTTTCGCCATCGGAAAAGTATAAGCCGTTAAACAAATAATTTTTTCGCGACTTTTTTTCTGTAAAATATTGGCGACTGAGTTTGGCATTATTGATTTGGAGTTGAAGTTGTAACCGGATCTATTTGAAAAGGAGCATTTTCAATAGGCACTCCATTTTCTTGCGGCGGTAAAATTCGTGATAAATCTTCTTTTGGCTTCTGTTTTGGCACCGCGCCGGAAAGACCGAGATATTGCCTTGCCTGATCCATGTTGGTGCTTTGTGAAAGAGCGCCGATATTTCCCTTAAGATTAGTTGCGATATTGATTGGAGTTTGTTTTTGGCGACTTCCGGTCAGGAAAATAGCATTAAATAAAACATCTGCGCTGTTAGTTACTAAATTTACTGATCCTGAAATAATTCCATTAACTGCCGGTGCTGTAACGCTAATGCGTAATTTTCCTTCTTTGCCGTTAGTAACTTGAATCGTACCGCTGGCCTGCTTGAAAGTGGTTGAACTATTTGGATTTATTAAAACTTTTTCCGGATCATTTAAACTGGCGCGATTATTTTCCGGGTTGAACATTTTTTTAACTAACTCGTTCAAACCATATCCTTCAACCGTCGGCGAATTAGCATTAAATTTTATTTCGGTGGTTAATTCTTTAGTAAAATCTTCTTTTTTACTGGCTAACGCCGTGATGCTGGCAGAAATATTAGCAATACCGGAAACATTATTTATACCCAAACTATCCGACAAAAGTGGCCGCAAAGAAGCATTATTAAACTGCAAATTACCATTGATGGTTTTGTTCATTTTGATTCCCACCAAACCTTTATAAGTCACTTTGCCTTCATATAAATCGCAGGAAAATTCTGAATCATCCAAATCGCCATCTTTTAATTTTCCGACCAATTTAAAATTTTTAATTTCTACATTATCCAGATTTAATTTATCAAAACTCAATTTTATTTTACCGCTGAATCCTTCAAGCGACGGTAAGGCGTAAAATTGATCGAAGAAATTTTTATTGGGAGCTTTATCAGAATTTTTATCCGCCGGCGAAATATTTTTTTGCAAGGTCTCGTAATGAAAATTATCCGCCACAACATTCATATCAAATTTCGGAATCTTATCACTAATATCAATCGCCAAACTGGCATTCATTTTAGTTTTATCCGACTTCAAATTAAGGTCAGCAACTTCAATATATCCACGACCAAAACGCAATTTTACCGATTGATCAAAAAACTCTTCGCCTTTGTAAGACAATTTATCGAAGCGCAAATTAAGGGCGTTATTTGAGGAAATATTATTGAGCCATAAAAGTTTTTTTATCAGCAATCCGGGTGATAAATAAATATTTTGTCCTGAAGTCAGGAAATAGTCGTCAATGTTGAAATCATTTGTTTGAAAGCGACTGGTAACATTAGAAACCCTGTCACTATTATCGATTTTTATTTCACCTAAAAATTCACTAGTACCATTGCCTAAATTGAGGTAAAAATTATTCAGCGTAATTTCATTTGGCGAAAGCAAAATATCAGAATAAAGACTATATTCTTTAAGATTATCGAATTTTAAATTTTGTGATTCGACCTTCAGCCAATTAAAAATTTCTTTCAGGCTTTTGCCATTTACGTCAAATTTTCCAACAAATTTAGGAACTGCGCCAGTATTGTCCAAAGCACCATTAACGCGGAATAATCCTTCGCCCGGAACCCTGAAAATCATCGGCAAAATCAAAATTTCTCCTTCCTTGGAAACAGTCATGTAAAGATCAACATCTTTGATTTCGCCTTCAAAATATTTTACATTGGTAATTTTGATTTCAGCATTGAGATCGAAATCCTTGATTTTATTAGTGAAATCAAAATTGATCGGCTCAATTTTTTTGGAACCGTCAATTATTTTTGTCTTTTCAATTACTTCTTTTTTTGCAGCAGTTTCATCTTTTGGCTCAGGTTGCGGAGTGGTTTTGACTAAAGTTTCAACTGATTCATCAATAATATTTCCCAAATTATTTGGCTGTTTTGCACTTGCCGCAACTGACACCGGATCGCCGGACCAAATATTGTCGAGATCAAGATTTTCTAAGGCTAAACTAATATCAATCAGCGGAATTTTATCGACAAAATTTACTTCAAGATCACCTTTTCCATTAACTAAAGCAGAATTAATCACCACATTATCAACTGAAATTTCCTTATCTTTATTTTTAAGATCAGCACTTATTTTAAGCGGCTTGGAGCTATATTTTAACTTATTATAAACAACACTATTACCACTAATATAACTTCTATAAAATGATTTTAATTCCAGAATTTCCGCTTCCAATTTGCCTTTAAATTCACTTTCTAGAAAGCCCTTATTTTCAGAAGGAAAATTTCCCTTAATGCGCATTTCCATAACCGGCGAAGTGATTTCCAACGAGGACTCCGGCTTATTGGAATTAAATTTGGCAATAAATTTAAAATTACTAACTATTGATTCGCTGCTAAAATCACCTTTGGCCAAAATCTTTTTTCGGCTAATTTCAATTTCAGAATTAATTTTTTGTACTTCTCTTTTTCTGCCGATATGATCATAAAAAATCGTCTGACCGTTTTGAATCACGATGTCGGGAATATTTTCAATTTTCAGATCTGCTGCTTTTAAATCAGAAATCGCAAACATTTTGGCGCTAATTCCTGAACCTAATTTTTTCTCTTCTTTATCGCCAGTATCTTTAGAAAATTGCGCGATTACTTCAGTAAATTGATCCTTGCGCTCCATAGCAATATCACTTTCGCCATAACTTTCCAGGATTGCGTCAGTAAAGGTTATTTCATTAATAACCGCATCACTGGAAAATTGGAAAATTGGTAATTTTATTTTTACCGATTTGGCATAAAGATTGTAAATTTTCTGTGATTTATTTTCGACTTCTTCAGCAAAAATTTTCGGTTTATAATTTTGCAACAAAACATCATTTGCCGTAATTGATGGAACTGGCAATAGCGCAATTCTAACATTGCCGTTAATTACAAAATTAGCACCTGAAATCTGGCTAACTTTTTGAACAATCTGGAATTTTAAAGCGGAATTATCGAAAAAAAATGGCAGAATAACCAACAATAAAATCAAACCCAAAAACACTGACGCACCAATTTTAAAAGCCTCGGATTTTAAAATCTTATCCTTGAGGCTTTTAGGTTGTTCGAGTTCGATACCAATGTTTTCATGGCCCATTTCTGTCATCTTAAAGGATCAATATTCTCCAGTTCATGAATTAATTTTTCATTAGTGATCAAAGCGTCATTATTTTGAAAAGAATTATATAATGACAACAACGTCAAAAATAACAAAATCGAGATCAATAAAAAATTAAAAACACTGTCTTTATCAGGCGACAATTGATCGCTTTCACCAATATTTAAAAGTTGGTGTTTTTTATTTTCGGTATTGGAAGCGATCGGCAAAGTTTTTATTTTTTCTTCAACAACATGCAGATCAATTTTTAGAAATTTAGCATAAGAACGAATCAGTCCCGGCACATATAAATGCTTGGTTACATGCTTTAAATCATCATTTTCAATCGCTTCAATATCACGCGATTTAATTTTCAAATAAGTGCTGATTTCAGCAATTTCCATTTTCAAAAATTGCCGTTTTTCACGCAAAATTTGACCTAGAGAATTTTCAGCGATTTGTTGGTTTTCTTCTGTTTTCATTCTACCAGTAAAGCAAGATTTTTGGTTGCATCAAGAACCGCCAAAGAAGCAGCATTATCCGACATCTTCTTTAGGGTTGCGTGACTATCAATCAGATTTTTTAAGAGTTCGTTTATTTTATTAATCGTAAATTCGCTTTCAGTTACCACAATCGCCGCGCCGTTTTTTTCAAGATAACGGGCATTTTTTTCCTGATGATTATCTGCCGAAAGTGCAAAAGGAACTAAAATCATCGGCTTTTTTGCCGCACAAAATTCAAAAATTGAAGAAGAGCCGGAGCGTGCAATTACAAGGTGCGATGACTTAATCAAGTCCGGCATATTCACAAAAAATGAATCAATCACAATATTAATATTAAAAGATTTATATTGTTCAAAAGTGGTTGTCATCAATTCGGCACGACATTGCTGAGTTACCTGAATTTGCGATTTTATATTTTCGCTCAAATTAAAAAAAGCTTTGGGCAAAATTTCGCTAAAAATTTTCGCACCGCCCGAACCGCCAATAACCAAAATGTTAAACAAACTTTGCGGTTTTTCTGGTTTTTCCTGATAAAAATCTGAAGCCAAAAGCACATCATAACCCATTTTATTATTGGGCTTCGGCTCTTCTGGTTCTTGAACTGGTAAGCTGTAAGGAATTTGACTTAAATCCAGAATTTCCTGGCGCACCGGATTTCCGACAAAAGTAGTTTTCTTTAAATCATTTTCCGAAATTCCCGAAGTTTCCGCAAAAGAAAGAGCAATTTTTTTGGCATATTTGGCAAAAATGCGATTCACTTTTCCCAAATGGGCATTTTGCTCGTGAAGAATAATATCAGTTTTGGTTAAAATCGCTGCAATCAATACTGGAAAGGTTGAATAACCGCCAAAAGCCACCACATATTTTGGCTTGTCGCGCAAGAAAAAATACAAGGATTGCCAAATTCCATAACCAATTTTTATCACCGATTTAACCAGCGCCAGCGGCGATTTCTGTAATTGCGAAGAGCAAATAAATTCCGACTTAAAAGCGTCTGCAGGCTTAATATAGCTGGCGATTTTTCTATCACCCAAAAAAACCACTTCTTGCTGTTGCGCCGCTAAATATTCAGCAAGGCAGCGAGCAGGAATTATATGGCCGCCTGTGCCGCCACTAACAATAAAAATTTTTTTAGACATTAATGTATTTTTCAAATCTTGACAAATGGGAGTTGATTTCTACCTTCGCGGGCTTCCCTGAAAATTTCAAAACATTTTTTGATTCACACATGGTTAAGCATTTTATTGATCTCGATAAGATCCCGGCAAAAGAGCTACAAAAAATCCTGGCTTTAAGCAAAAAATTAAAAAAAGAAAATATCGCCAAACAGGTGAAATTATTGCCGCACAAAAACCTGGCGATGATTTTTGAGAAAACCTCAACCCGCACCCGCGTTTCTTTTGAAGTTGGCATTAATCAACTTGGTGGCCACGCTGTCGTGATGAATAAAAATGATATGCAGCTGGGAAAAGGTGAATCGGTTCAAGATACTGCCAAAGTTTTGTCACGTTTTGTTGACGGAATTATGATCCGCTCCAATTTGCACAGCACAATTGTTGAATTGGCGAAACATTCTTCGGTTCCGGTAATTAATGCTCTTTCCGATTTTTCACATCCTTGCCAAATCATTGCCAGCATTTTAACAATTGAAGAACATTTAGGTAAAATTAAAGGCAAAAAATTAGCCTGGTTTGGCGATGCTAATAATGTGCTTAATTCCTACATTCACGCCGCTAAAGCCTTTGAATTTGAGTTAGCGATTGCGACACCAAAAGAATTTGATTTTTGTAATGCTGAAATCAAAAAAGCGGTAAAAAACGGTGCCAAAATTTCCCATTTTTCGGATGCTAAAAAAGCTGCAAAAAATGCCGATGTTTTAATTTCCGACACTTGGTTTTCAATGGGCGATGAAGCAGAAAATAATGATGCCTTAAAACAGAAAAAATTAAATTTGCTGACACCTTTTCAAGTGAATGCCAATTTGATGAAGCTAGCGAAAAAAACGGCGATTTTTACACATTGTTTGCCGGCTTATCGTGGGTTTGAAGTTACAGCTGGTGTGATTGATTCAAAACAATCAGTAGTTTTTGATGAGGCGGAAAATCGCCTTCATGCGCAGAAAGCGATTATGATTTGGGCGATGGGGAAATAAAAATCGAGCTAGCATCTCGACGACGCTTCGCTTTGCTCGATGACCTAAACTTTTTTTATTTTTGACGAGTAACAAATCTTAGGTCATCGAGCAAAGCGCTTTAGCGCGTCGTCGAGATGCTAGCGCGATATTCCCGCAAAAACTCCCCAAAATGCGGTTTTTGTTTTGACCTTTCTTCCAAAAATTCTTCCAAACTTTTTTTACATTTCACAAAAGAATCTTTCGTCATCGAGCCATTGTGATGCTGATAAACCAGATAAAGTAAAAAAGTATTTAGCACATCAGTTTCACAATAATCGCGAATTTCCTGCAATCTTCCCTGATCATAAAAATCCATCACCATCGAACCATCAACACCGATTTTTCCCGGCAAACCAAAAGCTGCACAAAGTTCATTCATTTTAACTTTCGCCGAAGCGCCAAAATCTGAAAAAGCTTCTGCCAAATCACAATGCCAATCAAGGCTGTAGCGCTGATTATAATTATTCCATTTATCACCACTTTTATAAAGCCAACCAGCTTCAACTTCATGTTTCATCGCGGCATATTTCAAAACCGGAAGATCAAAATGTTTGCCATTAAAACTAACTAAACGCGAAAAATTCTTTTTTAAATGTGTAAAAAAACCTCTTACCAAATCTGCTTCATTGGCAATTAAATCGCCGCCGGAACGAATATCGATAATTTTGTAAAATTCTGTGCCGTTAAAATCGCGGATAATTTCTGCTTCTAAAAAACTAATCGCGATTACTTCGTGAAATGGCTGGCGCAAAAAAGCATTTTTTTGGTCGGTTAAATCGAGATGATATTTAGTCAGGCCTTGGCGCAGCTCATCTTTTGAAGCATTTGGAAGATCGAGCAAATTTTTTGCCGCCTTTAAATCAGGAATTGTTTCAATGTCGAAAACGAAAAGATTTTGGTGTTGCATTTAGGAAAGTTTTGATTGGAATAAAATGTATCTTTAGTAAATTCTAAACTCCCAAAAAAATGCAAGCAATTCTTCTTCACAAAACTGGTGATGTCAGTAATTTTAAGTTGGAAAATGTTGATAATCCAAAAGCGAAAAAAGGTGAAGTTGTAGTTAAACATACTGCAATTGGGGTGAATTTTTTTGATGTCTCATTTCGCCGCGATCAATATAAAATCAGCCAAATGCCGGCAATTCTTGGCATGGAAGCTTGCGGAATAATTGAAGCCGTTGCTTCCGATGTTACCGATTTTAAAGTGGGAGATCGCGTTGCTTACGCCACTGGCGGCATTGGTGCTTACGCTGAAAAACGCGCGATCAGCACTCATCATTTGGTAATTCCACCAGCAAGTATGAGCGACACCCAAGTTGCCGCAGTTTTATATAAAGGCTTAATGGCCCATGCGTTGTTACATCGTGTTTACATTGCCAAAAGAGCAAAAAGAATTTTAGTTCACGCAGCCGCCGGCGGCGTTGGACATTTACTGTGCCAATGGGCGCGTTATTTGGGTTTGGAAATCATTGGAACTGTTGGTGATGATAAAAAAATCTCAGCAGCAAAAGTTAGCGGTTGCAATCACGTGATAAATTACAAAACCCAAAATCTGGTTGAGGAAATTGCAAATATCACCAATCACGAAGGCGTTGGATTGGTTTATGACGGAGTTGGAAAAGACACTTTAGAAAAATCTTTAGAATGTTTATGGCCGATGGGAATGTGCGTAAGTTATGGCGAAGCGTCAGGCAATACTGATAAACTTGATTTGAATCATTTAGTCACCAATTCACTTTATTTAACCCGTCCGACTTTGGCGCTTTATAAAGCTAATCGCGTGGAATTGGTTTTGTCTGCAGCTGAAGTTTTTGCGGCAGTAGAACAAGGAATTTTAAAACCGCAAATTACTACTTTTAATTTTAAGGATGTTGCAAAAGCACATCAAGCACTGGAAAGCCGCGCTACGACTGGTTCAATAGTGTTAACATTTTAACATTATTCGTAACGAAGAATTTCCGCCGGGTTAGATTTACTCGCTTTATAAGCCGGATAAAGCGTTGCTAGAAATGATAAAACCAACGCCATTCCAACAATCACCACGATGTCAGAAATAAATATTTTTGACGGCAAAGTTGAAAGAAAATAAATTGTCGGATTAAACAAAGTTGTATCAGTCGCTGATTCGAGCCAGACTTTAATATTATTGATATTGGCCGAGAAAAGCACGCCAATCACGAATCCCAAGAAAGTTCCAACCACACCAATTGACGATCCGCAAATCAGAAAAATTCTCATAATTCCACCTTTGCTCATTCCTAAAGTTCTAAGCAATGCGATGTTTTTATTTTTATCATTCACCAACATAATCATGCTTGAAATTATGTTGAATGCCGCCACCAAAATAATCAGCGCTAAAATCAAAAACATTACGGTGCTTTCAACTTTCAAAGCATCGATAAATCCTGCATTGGCTTGTTGCCAATCAGTTGCGTAAAGCCCTTCATAACCGGACAAAACATTGTAAAGCTGCATTTTTATTTCTTCAATTCGCGTTGGATCTTCAGCAAAAATTTCAATTCCGGAAACAGTTGCAGGAAAACGAAAATGAATTTGCGCCATATCAAAATTCATGAAAACTGTCGTTGAATCATATTCATACATTCCGCTGTCAAACACGCCGCCAACTTCATAAGTTTTAATGCGCGGAATCGAGCCAACAATGGTTTCCGAAGTTTCAGCAGAAATAATTTTTATCGGATCTCCAATTTTTAAATTCATGTTTTGCGCAACAGCAGCACCAACAATTACTGAATTTTTATTTTCCAAATTTTCAATTTTTCCAGCCGTAATATTTTGCGAAATTAATTTTTTATTTTTTAAATCATCAAGTTTCACACCTTTCACCAACCCGCCCAAATTCTTGCCCGGAACCGATAACATCGCCTGACTTTCAACTATAGGATTTGCATATTTCACACCCGGAATTTTCTGAATTTCATCAATGATTTTTTCATACCCGCCAATTTGATGAGCGCGACTATAAATTGTTAAATGCGAATTAATTCCTAAAATTCGATTCACTAATTCATAACGAAAACCATTCATCACCGACATCACAACAATCAAAGTGGCAACACCAATCATGATTCCCACAAAAGAAAAAATCGCAATCACCGAAATAAATCCTTCTTTGCGTTTTGATTTGAGGTAACGCAGCGCGATTAAAAATTCGAGTTTTGAGAACATGGTTTTAAGAATTTGAATTATAAGTATTTATTTTTTGGTTTTGGTAAAATTTAAAAAAGAGCCGGGTAATAAATGTGATGAGTTTTGGACCAGATTTTAGCTAAATAATCTTTTCTGACAGATTTCATTAATTCAATTTCTGAATCATTAAAAAGTTCTTCCATTCCTTTAAAAGCTTCATCCCCGCCTCTGGGAGGTCTTATGTGGCAATTGACTTTTTGCGAAAAAATTCCAATTACCTCTGCAGCGCAATTTAGTAATTCATCAACCACTCTGACTAACTCTGAAAAATCATTAAACTCGTTGTGCAAAACATTTTTATTCAACTTTGAAAGACTTTTGGGAACTTCGCTCTCGATAAACAAGTTTATTTCATAAAAAAAGTCTTTCTCAAAGTTATTGATTAATTTTTTCCACATTGTTTTTAACGAATGATCTCCATGAGTTGTGCTAAAAAGCTGTCTAGCTAGCAATGGTGTGGAATATGTAGCAGAAAGAAAGAAAACCTCAAAGAAATGACTATTTTCAAAAAATTCTTTCCTCTCTTTTAGAACCAAAAAACTTTTGATTAACGACTGAATTTCATAAAGATTCTGAAAAACAAATTGCATTCCTCTTGGTATATCTTTTCCATGTCCAAAAAGTCCAAGCTGAATTTCCTCCCGAATTGTTAAATCAATTTTTAACTTGGTCATAAGTTTTCATATAAAATCAAGCCACGGTGCTGGACGGAGTTTGTAACTCCGTCCACATGTTCATTTTTGTTGGTTTGTTTGGTTTTATTACTCAAGGTTTTAATAATTTTACATGAACATTAAGACGGGGTCGGAAGACCTCTGTCTTGCGCTGGGGCGACAAGCCCGAGTGGGCTTACAAAAACTTAAGAAATTCCTTTCGAGGTTGAATATTCAAAGTGGAAAAGTTGGTCTGGATATACGATTTTGTAGATGTCGTGCGCAGCTGACGCAGATTCGGCGAAGCCGGTTAAAATTAATTTTAATTTATTTTTATAAGTCGCGATATCGCCAATTGCGTAAATTCCTTTTTCAGAAGTTTGCATGGTTGAAGCATCTGCAATTTCGATGTGGTTTTTGTGCAGGCTTAAACCCCAATCAGCGATTGGTCCGAGTTCCATTGCCAAACCGAAAAATGGTAATAAATAATCAGCTTCGAGTTTTTTTACATTGCCGTCGAAATCTTTTACCAAAACTGCGGAAAGTTTACCATCATTGCCTTCAAGACCATCGAGTTGGAAAGGAATTACTAATTCGATTTTTCCTGCAGCGGCAAGTTGTTTCATTTTATCAGCACTTTCCGGTGCACATCTGAACTTATCGCGACGATGAATTACATAAACTTTTTTAGCAATTTCACCAAGACTTAAAGCCCAATCAACTGCGGAATCTCCGCCACCGGCAATTACAACATTTTTTCCAGCAAATTCGGCTTTGGAACGCACTGCATAAAAAACTGATTTTCCTTCATATTCTTCAATTCCGTCAAGCGGCGGACGATTGGGACCAAAGGCTCCGCAACCTGCGGCGATAATAATCGCTTTGCAGTTAATTTTAGTATCTTTTGAAGTTTCAATTACAAAAGTTCCATCTTCATTTTTCACGATTTTCTCAACGCGCTGATTCAAATGATAAACCGGATTAAAAGGTGCGGCCTGTTTTTCCAAAAGCTCAATTAATTCACTGGCTAAAACTTGCGGATGCGCCGGAATATCATAAATTGGTTTTTCCGGATAAAGCGCCGAACATTGGCCGCCGATCACTTCAAGAGTATCAATAACGTGCGATTTTATTTTCAACATTCCTGCTTCAAAAACAGAAAATAGCCCAGCCGGACCTGCGCCAATAATGGCTAAATCAGTATTATGTGTAGTCATGTTTGTGATTTTGTTTTTTAGAGATTTTTTCAAACTAAGTTTCGACTGCCAAAAATACAAGTTCGCAAATCGCGACTTGATTTTAGAAATGGTGGAAAATATTTTCTTTTTCTAGATTTTAAAATTTCACCAAAATTAAAACTCACAAATATTATGACCGATCTCGAAAAGGCATCAAAACAGGATCTTAAGGATTCGATAAGAGAACTTGAACTTCGGCTCACAATAAATATATCCTCATAATTGTTGGATCAATCGTTGGTTTTTTTCATCTTTTGGAAAAAATTACAAAGTAAAAACCCGAGGCGAGCCCGCCATTTCTACATTGTCTGCAAAGCCTTGCGCAATCTTTAAAAAACTAAAAAAATGTTAAAAACTGCAAGCTTGGGTTTCCCAAGAATTGGTGCTAATCGCGAGCTTAAAAAAGCTGTCGAAAGCTATTGGAAAAAAACTTCTTCACTTGCTGATTTGCAAAAATCTGCGACTGAAATCAGAGCGAAAAACTGGCAAACTCAAAAAGCTGCCGGAATTGCTTTTATTCCTTCAAATGACTTCTCATTTTACGATCAAATTCTTGATACTATTGCCTTATTTGGCGCGGCTCCTGATCGTTTTAAATTTACCGGCGGAAATGTTGATTTAGATCTTTATTTCGCAATGGCTCGTGGCGCGCAACGTGATGGCATCGACGTTATCGCGATGGACATGACGAAATGGTTCGACACCAATTATCACTACATCGTTGCTGAATTTAAAAAAGGTCAGCAATTCAAAATTTCTTCCAGCAAAATTTTTGATGAATATCAAGAAGCTAAAGCACTTGGAATTGAAACTCGCCCTGTAGTTGTTGGGCCTTTGTCTTTCTTGCTTTTAGGCAAAACTGTGGATGGATCAGACAAACTAGATTTGCTTGATAATTTGCTTGTTGCTTACGTTGAACTTTTCAAAAAATTACAAGAAATCGGCGTTAAAGATGTGCAAATTGATGAACCATTTTTGGTTACTGATTTGCCAAAAGGTGCAGCTGAAGCTTACAAAAAAGCTTTCGCTCAAATCAAACAGGCTGCTGGTTCAATCAAACTTCACTTGGCAACTTATTTTGACAGTTTGAACGATAATGCTGCTCTTGCTTTTGAACTTGGAACTTCTTCAGTTCACGTTGATTTAGTTCGCGCTAATGAACAATTTGCTGAAGTTTTAGGACTTGTGAAAGCAGACCAATCCTTATCTCTTGGCTTAATTGATGGCAGAAATATCTGGATTAATAATTTAGAAAATTCTGTTTCTATCGCTAAAAAAGCTGTAGAAAAATTAGGCAAAGACCGCGTGATTGTTGCTCCTTCATGCTCTTTAATTCACACTCCAGTTGATCTTGCAAATGAAACTGCACTTGATGCGGAATTGAAATCTTGGTTAACTTTCGCGACTCAAAAACTTGATGAATTAGCCGTGATTGCAAAAGCTGCTGATGGTCAAGAATCTGAAGTTAAATCTGCGTTAGACGCGAATAAAGCTGCGATTGCCAACCGCAAATCTTCAAAAAGAATTCATGATGATGCAGTTAAACAAAGAGTTTCTGCAATTGATGAATCTTTGATGAATCGCAAAAGCAATTTCGCGGCGCGTAAAAAAATTCAAGCTGATTTTATCGATTTGCCTTTGCTTCCAACTACAACAATTGGTTCATTCCCGCAAACTAAAGAAGTTAGAAAATATCGTGCTGATTTCAAAGCCGGTAACATTTCTGCAGCTGTTTATGATAAATTTGTTCAGGAAGAAACTACGCGCACAATTCGTTTCCAAGAAGAAATCGGCCTTGACGTTTTGGTTCACGGCGAATTTGAAAGAAACGACATGGTGGAATATTTCGGCGAACAGTTGAAAGGGTTTTTCTTCACTAAAAATGGTTGGGTTCAAAGTTATGGTTCGCGTTGCGTAAAACCACCGGTAATTTTCGGTGATGTTTCTCGTCCGAAACCAATGACTGTTGAATGGGCGAAATATGCACAATCTCAGACTAAAAAAATTATGAAAGGCATGTTGACCGGTCCGATTACCATTTTGCAATGGTCATTCGTGCGCGACGATCAACCTAGAAAAGACACTGCTTTGCAAATTGCTTTCGCAATTCGTGATGAAGTTAATGATCTGGAAAAAGCCGGAATTAAAATTGTACAAATTGATGAAGCTGCTCTTCGCGAAGGTCTTCCAATTCGTAAGGCAAACTGGGCAAATTATTTGAAATGGGCCGTTGAAGCCTTTAGAATCAGCGCTTCTGGCGTTGAAGATAAAACTCAAATTCACACTCACATGTGTTATTCTGAGTTCAACGACATCATTGCCGCCATTTCTGACATGGATGCAGACGTGATTTCAATTGAAACTTCACGCTCACAAATGGACTTGTTGAATGCTTTCGTAAACTTCAAATATCCAAATGAAATTGGACCCGGCGTTTATGACATTCACAGCCCACGCGTTCCTAAACAAGAAGAAATGGAAAAGCTTTTGCGCAAAGCATTAGACGTTTTGAAACCAGAACAAATCTGGGTAAACCCGGATTGCGGTTTGAAAACTCGTGATTGGCCAGAAACCAAGCAAGCGCTTCAGTTGATGGTTGATGCAACTAAAGCGATTAGAGCTCAAATTCAGTAGTTTTTCTACTTAGATTTAGGTTTAAAAAACCGGTTCACAATTGATTTTGTGGGCCGGTTTTTTTGTGGAGTTTTTTTATCACTTAACTAACCAAGTTTAATAAACTCTCAGGTCATCGAGCAAAGCACGAAGTGCGTCGTCGAGATGCTAGCTCGGTGTTGC
>JAZKII010000080.1:0-11213 GCA_040384945.1 Pseudomonadota bacterium | reverse complement strand
CTAGCATCTCGACGACGGCCTAACGGCCTTTGCTCGATGACCTGAAGATCAAATATTTTTTAAATTTTCTTATATTCTTCCAAAGAATATTCATCCACTTGCATTGCATCAAGCACTGCTTCTGCAGCTTCCTGCATCATGGTTTTTTCTTCAGAAGTTATTACTGATTTTTCAAAAGCCAGGTTAATCAAATCTTCCACACGCTTGCGTGGCAAGGTTTTGGCTTTAATTGCCGCTTTAATTTTATCCGCAATGCCATGAGTTATTTCGTGAAGCCTCAAAGCATTTTCGATGCGACCGAGATTGTCATTTTTATCTTTCGAAACAAAAATTCCTTCCGTTAAAGATTCGCGAATTGGCCCATTTTTAATGAAATTTTTAACCACTTTATGATCAAGAGCATCATTGGCCGGACAGCTGAAAGCATTGAATCTGGCCCACATTGCAAATGGGAAGATAATAATTTTCCCGATGCAGCCGAAAAGATTTTGGTAAAGTCCTTCAATTGCAATTTGTGCTTTTCCAAGTTGCTCTTTCATCGCATGTTCAACTAAAGGAATTTCTTCTTTTTTGCGGCCATTTTCATCGAATTTTTTCAGGATACAAACTCCTAAATACATTGCAGAAAGCACATCACCAAAGCGGCCATTGATTTTTTCCTTACGTTTCAAATTGCCGCCAAAGCGCGCAATTGCAATATCGGCAAGCAAAGCAAATGTTGCAGAAATCCAGGCAATTTTTCTTTCATATTTAGCAATCACGCCACATTTGAAAGGTTTTCTGAAGCGTCCGCGCGTTATGGATAAAACGATTGAGCGCACTAAATTGCTGATTAAATGATTAATGTGGCAGAAAAATATGCAGTCGAAAGCTTTCAAATCATTTTTTTCTAAAGCTTCAATTTCCTTGTAAGCGTAAGGGTGACACATGATTGCGCCTTGTCCGAAATGGATCAAACTGCGGGTCATGATATTCGCACCTTCAACTGTGATCGAAATCGGAGTTGAAAAATAAGCATTGGCAAGAACATTGCGCGGGCCACGAATAATGCCGCGTCCGCCCATAATATCCATGCCGTCATTAATGTTTTGGCGGAACATTTCAGTCGCATGATATTTGGCGATTGCAGTAATAACAGCAGGTTTTGAACCGGCATCAATCGCGCCAGCAGTGAATGAACGCATTGCATCTACGGCGTATGTACGTGAAGCGATGCGGGCTAAAACTTCTTCCACACCTTCAAATTTTCCAACTGCGGTGCCGAATTGTTGGCGGATTGCCGAGTAAGCACTAACGGCGCGCGCTACTAATTTTGAACCGCCGGAGCTGGTTGAAGGAAGAGAAATTCCGCGGCCTGCGGCTAAACATTCCATCAACATTTTCCAGCCTTTTCCAAGACCGTCTTTACCGCCGATTATGGCATCCAAACCAATAATAACATTTTCACCATTTAGCGGAGAATTTACGAATGGAGTTGCCAGCGGATCATGTCTGCGACCTTGGCGAACGCCGTGGGTTGTGTGCGGAACTAAAGCGCAAGTAATGCCAATATTAACTTGATCGGATAAAAGTTTTTCCGGATCGCAAAGTTGGAAAGCCACGCCAATCACGGTTGCGTAAGCTCCAAGCGTGATATAACGCTTGTTCCAATTCATGCGGATTTTTACTTCGCCATCTAAATCTTTAAATAAAACGCCGCTCGAAATAATTGAAGTGGCATCTGAACCTGCGGTTGGTTCGGTTAAAGCGAAACATGGCAAATCGCGGCCATCGGCAAGGCGCGGTAAATAATGATCGCGTTGATCCTTCGTTCCATAATGCATTAATAATTCAGCGGGCCCAAGTGAATTTGGAACCATGGCGGTGATTGCTAGTGGAACGGAACGTGAAGAAAGTTTTTGGATGATTGAGCTGTGAGCGAAAGCTGAAAAGCCAAGTCCGCCAAATTCTTTGGGAATAATGATGCCGAAGAATTTTTTCTCGCGTAAGAAATTCCAGACATTTTCCGGTAAGTCGCGCAGTTTTTGTACTTCGTAATCAATACAAATGCGGCACAGCTCTTCCACTTCATTATCCATGAAATGCTGTTCTTCAGCGGATAAATGCGGATATTTTTGAGAGAAAATCCAATCGAAATTAGGGCGGCCGGAAAATAATTCACCGTCAACCCAGATTGTTCCGGAGGTGAGGGCGATTTTTTCGGTTTCAGAAATTTTTGGTAAAAGTCCGAGTTTTTTGATTATAAAAACTAATCCGCAGGTAAGGAAATTACGGCGCATTACTGGAATGGCGAGGAGCGTGGCTGTAGCTGCGTAAGTTCCCCAAAAGGTTTGATTTAAATCAAGTTGCAGGAAAAAAATCGTGAGGATGAAAAGATAAGAGAAGATCGAAAATTTTTTGTAAGCGTAGATGATGCAGAAAAATAATATTATGAATCCGAGATGCGGGATTTCATTTAATAAGGCGATTACTTTTTCTAGTAAAATTACTGGTTCGAAATCGTTCATAAATATGGTTTTGGATTTGTTGTTTGTACCACAACCCCCCAACCCCTTATCAGGTGGGCTTTAATCCGAGTTCGGTCTAAAGCCCACCTGATAAGGGGGGTTGGGGGGTTGTGGTAAATTATCTAATTATTATTTCTGCCCTTCCACAATCAACTCACAGGCCGCTTTGACCAAGCCACGAATTTGCCCGATATAGGAAGCGCGTTCATTAACTGAAACGGCACCTCTCGCATCAAGTAAATTCAATAAATGACTGGCCTTTAACGCTTGTTCATAAGCAGGAATCGGTAATTTTTTAGAGGCTAGAATTTCCGATTGTTGTTTGCTTTCAGAAAAGTTCCTAAACAGGGTTTCTAAATTGGAATGCTCCAAAATGAACGCTGAGTTTTCGATTTCGCTTTGTTTAAAAACATCGCCGTAAGAGATTTTTTTATCTCCTGAAAGCCCGTTCCAATTGATGTCGAAAATTGAATCAACGCTCTGAATATGCATGGCGATGCGCTCTAAACCATAAGTGATTTCGCCGGCAATAACTTCGCATTCAATGCCGCCAACTTGTTGCATGTAAGTGAATTGTGAAATTTCCATGCCGTTGAACCAAACTTCCCAGCCCAATCCAGAAGCGCCAACTGAAGGATTTTCCCAGTCATCTTCAACAAAACGGATGTCATTATTTTTGGTATCAAGGCCAATCAAATCAAGGCTTTGCAGGTAAAGTTCTTTAATATCTTTTGGTGCTGGTTTTAGTAAAACCTGAAATTGGTAATAATGACTTAAGCGATTTGGATTTTGAGCATATCTAGCGTCCGTCGGCCTTCTGCTTGGTTGAACATAAGCAACTTTCCACGGTTTTTTGCCCAAAGCGCGCAGCACAGTTGCGGGATGCAAAGTTCCGGCACCAACCTCAATATCAACTGGTTGTAAAACGGCACAACCTTGATTGGCCCAGAATTGTTGCAGGTCGAAAATAATTTTTTGAAAAGACATTTTAAATTGAAAATGAACTTCCGCAGCCGCAATTGGCTTTGGCATTAGGATTATTAACTTTGAAATAAGATGCGCCGAGTTCGCGGACAAATTCAATTTCAGCGCCATTTAAAAATTGCAAAGAAGTTTCGTCGGTAATGGCGAGAGTTTCGGAATTTTCTTCGAAGATTTTTATGTCGCCTTCCTGGTTTTTATTATCGAGTTCGAAGATATATTGAAAGCCGCTGCAACCGCCGCCGGAAATTGAAACGCGTAGGAATTTATCACGATTTTCATCTTTTTGTTTTATCTCGTGAATGCGCTCTATTGCTGAATTTGTGAGGGTTACGTTGTTCATTTTTTCTTATTATTTCTTCTGGTTAATTCGCTCAAAATTTCTGAAAACTCAATTTTTTCTGCTGCCAGTAAAACCAAATTGTGGTAAAATAAATCACAAACTTCGCCGATTAATTCTTCGCGATTTTTGGCATTAGGATTTTTATCATTTATAAAAGCTGCAACCACAACTTCCACCGCTTCTTCGCCGATTTTTCTGCTGATTAATTCCACGCCTTTTTTTGCTAAATCGTAAGAGTAAGAATTTTCTTCTTTAGTTGCGATTTTATTTTTAATCGTGGCAAAAAGCTCTTCAAGCGTCAGTTGATTCTGGGACATTTTTAATTTTTGAAAAATTGGATTTTATAATGCCAAAAAACTTAAGGTCGCAGGTTTCAAATGCAAGCCAAGTCTTTCTTGACAAAATTCATGTTGTCTCTAGTTTGCCGCGCCCTTCCTTTTGTTGAAGAAAAATTAACCAAAAAATTATTTAAAAATATGGCTATCGAAATGACATTGTCGATCATCAAACCTGATGCGACTGAAAGAAATCTTACCGGAAAAATTAACGCTAAATTTGAAGAAGCCGGTTTAAAAATTGTTGCTCAAAAAAGAATGCAACTTTCTGACAAAATGGCTGGTGAATTTTACGCAGTACATAAAGAACGTCCATTTTACAATGATCTTGTAAAATTCATGACTTCAGGTCCAGTTGTAGTTCAAGCTCTTAAAGGTGAAAATGCAGTTTTGAAAAACCGCGAAATCATGGGTGCTACAAACCCTGCTAATGCTGATGCCGGAACAATCAGAAAAGAATTTGCTCTTTCGATTGAAGCAAACTCAGTTCACGGTTCTGACAGTTTGGAAAATGCTAAAAATGAAATCGCATTTTTCTTCGCTGGATATGAAATCGTAGAATAGATTTAATTTTCTCTTGAAAAAACTGACGGGGCGTGCTTTTTAAAAGCCGCCCCGTTTTTTATTGTGCTTTTTTACAAAACTTACCGACTTAAAACTAAAGTTTACAACATGAAGAGAAAAGAGAATGTTACCAAAGCCAATACTAGAGTATTAACAGGAGCAACTACTAATAAAGTAAGAGCTCCCAAAGTTGTTGCTCAAGTTAAACAACATGCCGCTCAAGGTGGTATCTGGGATGAAGAAACCAAATCTTACACATTTGCAGAAGATCAACATATAGAAATAGATGGTGAGTATATTGATGTTTCCGGGATGGAAGTGCCGCTTGATAAAAACTGCGAATATTCTTCTGCAGCAATTAAATGTCTTCTAAAAGAGATTAAACCTGAAGCGAAAGGGGTTGAGATTGTACCATTTTATCTTAAACAAAATTTTCCAGAAGAAGCCAATAATTTACAAAATGCTGAAATAATCCAAGATCAGATTAAAGAAATAATTGATCGCAAAAGGCAATCAGCTCTGCCTCAAATTGGAAGTGATGATGATGCCACAACCATACTTATTCCTTATTCTCACGTAGCTTTATCTCAAGGAAGACCATCAGATCATTGGTCTTTACTGGCACTAAAATTTACCAGGAATTTTACTGAATGTGAGCCATATTCTATTACTACATCTGGTGATAATGCTGTAAGCGCAGAAGATGTAAATGAAGGCATCAGAAAAGCCATACCAACTGGAATAGAAGTTGATGAGGCAATCAATATTGTGACGATGCAGCAAAATTCTGTGACTGCTGGCAGTAGTCCAACTGTAGATTGTGGATCTTATCTGATACAGAATGCTGAAAATATTGCTGCTTTAGGATTAGAGGCAGCAACTTTTCAAATTGATAAAACCCAGAAAAAAGCTGAGCAACCTATTGAAGGGCAGGATGTAAATTTAAGAGGCATTAGCCTGAGAGCCAGACAGGCAAGTATAATAGCCTTAAAAGATGATGTAAAATCACAGGTAGCAGAAATGGTTGGCGGTGAAAGTGCAGCTGCTAATTTAGCGGCGGAACTTCGAAGAAGAATTGCATTGAAGCGGCAGAAAGAAGTTACTGTTGAAACACCATCTGTAATGCCACCTGATGGGACATTGCAGGTTGAAGTTAGTGCTTCCGGATCTGATCCAAAATCAGCACCTGCAGAAATTCTTAAAACTAAATTGAGTGAAGTTACTTCGGCTGAAAATAGTATTTTCTTTCATCTCGGCAATCTTGGTAATTCCACTGAAGAATTAAAAGTTCAAACCGCTACCGCGGAAATTGTGGTTAAGCGGGAAGAAAATGCCCGAGCTCGTCCGATTATTACTCCGCAGTTAATTTCTTTGCATCAAGCTAAATCGCAGCATCGCGCTGAATTTGGTGGGGTAGTTTTTGATGAAACTAGTGTTAGAAAAAATGATGATGGAAAAAATCAGGAAGCTGGGATTTTTAATAATGCTGATTTGCAATCAGCCAATTTCCGCGGCTGTAAATTTGATAATGTTGATTTTAGCTCAATTGATCCGAAGGTTTTAGGTACAATTTCTTTCACCAATTGCGAGTTTCAAGGTTGTAATTTTCCGAAAGATTTTAAGTTTCAGCAATATCAATTTAAGTTTAAACAAACTGATAAGTTTGATGTAAATGATCTTACAGCAGAACGTGGTGATAAGAAAATACCAAAAGGAATTCCAGCTGATAAATTTGAAGATGAACCGGCTAAATCTGTTCAAACAAGAATGGCTGAGAAATTGAGAGCAAATGTAAATGTAAGAGAATAATCTTCCATGTTATTAGCCAATAACTCACGTCATTGCGAGCGAAGCGCGGTAATCCCACACATTTTGGTGGATTGCCACGTCGCTACGCTCCTCGCAATGACGCGGACAATCCCTAAAAATCCCCTTCGACAGGTTCAGGTGACATTTGTTTAGCTTTGCAATTTTTTCTTCAGGTTAAAAATCATATCTTGCGTCATCTTTTCCAAATCATATTCAACCTTCCAACCCCATTGTTTTCTAGCTTCGGAATCATCAATTGAACGCGGCCAGGAATTGGCAATCTGTTGGCGGAAATCTGGTGCGTAATCAATTTTAAAATCCGGAATATGTTTTTTAATTTCATCAGCCAATTCAGCACATGAAAAACTAATGCCGGCGAAATTGAAATTAGAATGATTCTTTAATTTAGAAAAATCAGTTTCCGCAAGTTGGATTGTGCCACGAATAGCATCAGGCATATACATCATCGGCAAAGTAGTGTTGCTCTCCAAAAAGCAAGTATAGGATTTTTTCTTGATTGCTTCATAAAAAATTTCCACCGCGTAATCAGTTGTTCCGCCACCCGGTAAAGTTTTATGGCTGATAAGGCCGGGATAGCGAGTTCCGCGCACATCAAGACCAAATTTGGCAACGTAATAATCGCACAATAATTCACCCGCAGCTTTGGTTAGGCCATACATTGTTTTGGGTAAAATCACGGTTTCTTGTGGTGTGTTATCGCGTGGTGTTTCTGGTCCGAAAACTGCGATTGAACTTGGACAAATAATTTGTTTAACGGAAAGTTCGCGTGCAACTTCCAAAACATTATGCAGGCCGGTCATATTTACATCCCAGCATAAATTTGGATTTTTTTCACCAGCTGCAGAAAGAATCGCCGCGAGATGATAAATAATTTTTATATCGTGTTTTTTTACAATTTCAGCAAGGCGTGATTTATCTAAAACATTAAGAGTTTCGTAAGGCAAAAATTCTTCAGAAATGTTCGAAGTTTTTACATCGGAAGTTACAACATTTTTTTCACCATAAATTTTTTTAAGTGCTGCTGTAAGTTCAGATCCAATTTGCCCAAGTGCGCCAGTTACTAGAATTTTCGTCATAATTTATTAAGAGTTTTATTTGGTATTGTCAGTTGTTTCAAACCCGTATGGACCCCGTCATTCGACGGGGTGACAAGTTGGAAGGTTGCACGCCCATCTCAACACTTGTCACCCCGTCGAATGACGGGGTCCATACGGGTTTAAGTTTATTCTCGGATTCTACTCCACCAAAAATGTAATCGATTTCAAATATTCACTTTCCTTCAATGCCGGATGAATCGGATGATCCAAATCAGCTCCAAATGAGCGAATCAACTTTGCACGACGATTGCTTTTTCTAAAGCCATCATTTGCCGCTGCAATCAAATCGCCAATCGTGGCATTATGTGAGCATGAAGCCAGCATCAACAAACCATTTGGTTTTACTAAATTCGCTGAAAGTTTTACCAGTTTTTCATAACCTTTTAAACCAGAGAAAAAATCTTTTTTCGATTTGATGAAAGCTGGCGGATCAAGAACTACAACGTCAAATTGTCTTTTTTGAAAATCAGCATTATCCAAAGTTTCGTAAACTTTTTTGGTAATAATTTCAGTTTTTTGAGTGAAATTATTGAGCGAAATATTTTGTTTAACGCGGCTTGTTGCTTCTTCTGAAGAATCAATAAATGTCACAGATTTCGCACCGTTTTTTAAAGCATTTAAACCAAATCCACCAAGGTAACAAAAGGCATCAAGTACATCACAATTTTTGGAAACTGAACCAATGAAATCACGATTATTTCTTTGATCAAAAAACCAACCGGTTTTTTGTCCTGACTTAACATCGATTGAAAATTTTAAACCATTTTCTTCAATTTCAATTTTATCAGGAATTTCGCCTTTAATGGTTTTGACATAGAGTTCCAAGCCTTCGAGCTTTCTTGATTCAACGTCATTTCGAAAAATTATTGCAGCATCGGGGAAAAGTTTTTCTAAAGCAGAAATTAAAATTGGTGACAATTTTTCCATTCCGGCGGTGGAAATTTGGCAGGATAAAACATTATCCAAACGGTCAATAATCAGGCCAGGAAGAAAATCAGCTTCGGAATGAATTAAGCGGTAAAAAGGTTTGTCAAAAAAACGATCGCGCAAAATTTTAGCGGCAGAAATTTTTTCGATGAAAAAATCTTCGTTAATTTCCTGTTTTACATCGTAAGTTAAAATACGCGCTGAAATCAGGTTATTTGGGTTGAAATAGGCAAGGGCGAAAGGCTCGTCCTTCTTGACTTGAACTTCAATTAAAGTGCCTTTTTCGAGATATTTTAAAGCAGCAAAATTTTCGATTTCGTTAGAAAAAATCCAAGGATGGCCGCGAACAATGCGAACTTCGTGATGTTTTTTTATTTTTAATTTTGTGTTGGCGATTTCCATTTGAGGTATTTTATAAAAAGTTAAACCCCTGCAAACTCAATGTCACCCTGAGCCTGTCGAAGGGTGATTCTAGCCTCGGGCCTGAATCACCCTTCGACAGGCTCAGGGTGACATTGAGCTTGAAGGGGTTTGAAGGATTTAGTTTAGATGCAATTACAAACTAAAACTCATTGTCAAAAGATGAGATTTTTTTCTTTCAAGAAAGGCTTTGAAAATTTCTTCATAATCCGCCGGAAGCGCTTTATGCAAAGATCCACGCGACACAACACTTTCAACATAAGTTGCAGCATTTTTGTGAAGATCGAAAATTTCTAAAGTGAATTTATTATCAATGTAAGTTAATGGTTTAAACATTGAAGCCATACAAACATCAACTAATGAAAATTTTTCTCCGTCGAAATAGGGATTAAATTTTAGGTGTTTATCAAGAATTGCCAAACGTGAAACAGTCTCAGCTTTTTTCAAATCAAATTCTTCCTGGTTTTGCGCAAACATCATGCCAAAAGTTGTGGCCATAATGCCGTTGCTGAATTCCATCCAGCCGCGGTGCCAGCCTCTTGCTACCAAGTCAGTTGAGTGAAGTGGATTTTCGGGAAAAGCATCTTCTAAATATTCGCAAATAGCGATTGATTCAAAAAGTGGTTTGTCACCTACATATAACAAAGGAACTTTACCCAGAGGTGCATCTTTAACAAGCCAATCTGGTTTGTCAGCTAAAGTGATTTCTTGTTTTTCGTAAGGAATATTTTTTTCGAGTAACACCATTTCAACGCGGTGGCAGTAGGGGGAAAACTTTGATGCAACTAGCTTGATTTTATCTGGCATTTTTACCTCGTTGGTTTTTTAAAATGTGACCGTGTTTTTAGTGCGGATAGATCCTGAACTTGTTTCAGGATCTATCCGCACTTTAATCCTAGTAAATCGGAAATTCTTTGCACAAAGTTGCAACTTCGGCTTTAACTTTTTCTTCTAAAGTTTTATTGCCATCTTCGCCATCTTTTACAAATCCTGAAAGTACATCAGCAATCATATTACCGATTTTTTCAAATTCTTTTTCTTTAAAGCCGCGAGTAGTTCCCGCTGCTGTTCCAAAACGAAGACCTGAAGTTACAAATGGGCTTCTTGGATCATTTGGAATCGCATTTTTATTACAGGTTAAACCAGCGCGTTCCAAAACTTTTTCCGCTTCTTTTCCGGTTAAAGTTTCAAGTGGTGTTAAATCAACAACCATCAAGTGGCAATCAGTTCCACCAGTGGTGATTTTTAAGCCGCGCTGAATTAAAACTTTAGCTAAAACTTGGGCATTTTTTACAATTTGTTTAGCGTAATCTTTAAATTCCGGACGCAAAGCTTCAGCGAATGCAACCGCTTTAGCAGCGATCACATGCATTAAAGGTCCACCTTGTAATCCGGGGAAAACGGCAGAATTAATTTTTTTGGCTAATTCTTCATTATTAGTTAGAATCACGCCACCACGAGGTCCGCGTAAAGTTTTGTGAGTTGTCGAAGTTACAATATCAGCAACGCCAATTGGAGAAGGATAAATTCCGGCAGCAACAAGGCCAGCAACGTGCGCCATATCAACCATTAAAAGCGCGCCGATTTCATCAGCGATTTTTTTGAAACGCGACCAATCAACAATTCTTGGGTAAGAAGAAATTCCGGCTACGATTAATTTTGGTTTATGTTCGCGAGCCAAAGCTTCCATTTGATCATAATCGATCAAGCCATCATCTAAACGAATTCCATATTGAACTGATTTAAACCACATGCCGGAAATTGTGCGTTGCGCACCGTGAGTTAAGTGTCCGCCTGCGGCTAAAGACATTCCAAGAATTGTATCGCCTGGTTGAAGAAGTGCTAAATAAACTGCCAAGTTTGCACTTGCACCAGAGTGAGGTTGTACGTTAGCAAAATTAGCGCCGAAAAGCTTGCAAAGCCTGTCAATTGCGGCTTGTTCAACTTCATCAGAAAATTCACAACCACCATAATATCTTTTAGCCGGATAACCTTCCGCATATTTATTCGTAAATACAGAACCTTGCGCTTCAAGAACGGCGCGGCTTACGATATTTTCAGAAGCGATTAATTCGATTTGATATTTTTGACGATCAAGCTCGTGAGAAATTGATTTAGCAATTACGGGGTCAGAATTTTGTAAGGTGGAAGTGAAGAAGGTCATGATTTTTATTTTTTTAGAGTTGTTTTTATTTTAGGTCATCGAGCA
>JAZKII010000079.1:0-1545 GCA_040384945.1 Pseudomonadota bacterium | reverse complement strand
CACTTCGTGCTTTGCTCGATGACCTAAGATTTACTTATCCGTCTTATTCAAAATCAAAACCGGGTTTTGGGTAAAAACTAAATGATTTCCATCTTCGTCAATTTCCAATTTTCCGGCGGTAATATTTCCAATATCTCCAGTCGCGAAAACGTCCTGCATCACAGCTTCTTGCTCATTTTTGTGAAAGGCTTTTTTAGCTTTAATATGATAAACCTGCGTTTCATTATATTGAAATTTAATCCGCGGATTAGTCATGATTTTTTCGGTTTCGTAAGCTTTCGGATCTTTATTAAATTGGCTCACCAACTTAATCGTGCGGCTGCGATTAAAAGCATAAAAAATATAAACAAAAATTCCGCCGATAATCATGCAATAGCATAAAAATGTTAAGAAATTCTTGATTCGTAAATGTGATTGGAAGAGCTTTAAAATCTGCTCGGTTCTAAGATCCATATTGTTCAATTGTTACAGAAAAAGATTCAACCGCTTCTACAGCGCCGACTTTATCAATTTCGATTTTACATCTTTTAACGCGCGAATCCTGCATGATTTCATCCATGATATTTTGTGCCATTGTTTCAACCAGCTTGAATCTTTTTGACGCAATCAGGTTTTTAATTTTGGTAGTGATTAAATCATAGTCGATTGTGTCATTTATATCGTCACTTTGTAGTGACTTCACAAAATCGCTTTCAATTTCGACGTTAATAATAATTTCGCGGTTGATTTTTTCTTCCCACAAATGCACACCAAGAATGGTTTGCAATTTCAGGTTTTTAATTTTGAGTAACATTAAATTTAAATGGTTGCGTAAAAAGAGGATGGCGGATTATTTTGTGCGGATCGTTTAAGTTCAAGTTTTCTTTCTCATTATGTCGGATCAAAAAATTATTAATTTGCAAAAATACAAAAAACAAAATTCTAAAAAAACAAAAATAATGGAGAAAAATAAAAAAATGTTATTTCTGTCAATCGCTATTGGAGCCATACTGGGCGTGATTTTGTGGAATTATTTTGTTGAAGGTGTAGCTAATCTTGATGTGCAGATTCCGCCATCAAGCAATATCACTTATAATGAGCAATTGCCAATTGCCATGACTACAACCCAAGTGGCAAATGAGTTTGAAAAAGCTGACGGCAAGCCGGTTTTGCTCTATATTTACACGACTTGGTGCAAAATCTGTGCCCGAAATTTTGCCACGATTAATGATATTTCGCGCGAATTTCAGAATACTGATTTGCAAGTTATCGCTTTGGCAATTGACCGCGATATGGAAGCAGAAGTGTTACAGAATTATTTAAATAAATTCGGCGAATTTTATTTTCAGCCTAGATATTTAGCCTTTAAAGAAGGATTTATAGATTTTTTAACCAAGAAAAATATTCGTTATAATAATCATGTGCCTTTTACGGTTTTGATTTCGAAAGAAGGTGAGGTTTTGCTAAAATATTCCGGCGCGAAAAATAAAAATTATTTGCGCAATAAAATTGTTAAAGAGCTTTATTTGTAACGAGTTACCGAACGATAAAATTTCTAGGTCATCG
>JAZKII010000078.1:33503-50153 GCA_040384945.1 Pseudomonadota bacterium | reverse complement strand
CATCACCTCATCATACCTCTCAGTTCGGAACATGTACACAATGCGGAGCCACATATCAAACGGTTTACACAGCGTAAACACTATCTTCGCAGAGTTTCATTTCCAAGTTTGGAAATACTAATGCGATAATTCTTCTTTTTTCTCACTTTCCTTTTCCCACATTGTCACCTCTTCCAAAACAATTAAAAATACATCTAAATATACTAGGCGATGTAGATGGTTTCACGTTTATATCATTTTTTTCCATTTCTATACTTTCTTGCCATTCTTTATATTCTTCTGCCCCTTTTCTATTTCTCTCTTCTTTTATTCCTGTATAGAATTCGTGAGAATCTTCATTTAATTTACCAGTTCCCATTCCAGTAACGCCTTGCGCCATATCAGACTTTTTTGAAGGATTTAGCGTTGCCCATTCTCCTTGCATCGCTACAGAATTGTGATCCACTCCAAATAATGTGTTTGTAAGTTGTCTGGCCTCACTTGTTGTACGAATATCGCGAACATTATCAAACACCCATCCTGTAGTATGAATTACCATTTTCTCTCCCAATTTTGTCTCATAACCAAACATTCCAAAATAATAACCCCGATTCATAATATCTGGCAATCGTGATTGACTATCAACTGAAAGAGTCTTGTCCTTATGCTCGCTGTAAAATTCATGATCTGCTTTCATAAATTTTTGATCAGAATTGTTTAAATGTGCACCTTGGAAACGCATTCCAAGATGGCGACCACCTTCGCACGGTTGCTCTTCTAATTGATGGCTGGTTAATATTCTCCCATATAAATACTTCAGCATTTTTAGAGTTTCTGCTGTATTAGGACGCGCAATTGCGTAATTTGCACCTAAGCCTCTATCTTCTTTTCCATATCCAAGAGATAAAAAATTACTTTGGACATCATTTGGCATAGAACCAAATTTTTTAAGCCCCATTTTTTTTAGTGAATCTACAAAATTCAAAGCAACTCTTAGATCACAATAAACTCCTCCTTTTTGATCCAATATTAATGCCCTTATCACATCTGAAGCCGATGCTGGTTTGTTTCTACCTTGACCTTTATATATTTCAGATTTCATTAACAGTTCTTCTGTGATTCTACCTCGTTCGCTGCTAAAATCTAAACCATTACTCAAACCACCAATGCCGTTCCCTCCCAATTCTCCAATAGAATGAATTACACAATTAAGTTCTGATGGCAAAACTTGAATATCTCCAGCATTTTTTACTGCACTTTTTGTCCGATCAATCCCTTTAGATTCTTCTGTCAAATCATCTCTTGAACCTTTGACCCCAATGTCACTATATAAATGATTATATTTTGTAGCCCTTTGCAATCTTTGAGATTCTCTTGAGCTACTAACTCTCATTTTCTCATATAAAATCTTAAATTTATTAGCATCCTCAACCCATAAATGGACTTCTAAACCAGCATTACCTCCATTTTCTACACTTTTTCCAAATGATGCTACCTTTGCTATATCTCTAATCCTTTCCAAAGTGATCGGTTTATTTCCCGTCCATATAAGATGCATTAATGAGGGAATTGGCTTATTTATTTCTGTATCTCTTTTCATGATCAAAAAATTTATGAGTTATAAATACTTTCATGTTTTTAATACTTGTTCGTAATCCACATCAACAAATTCACCATATGGAAATCAGAACTTATTCCACTTTTAAAAAGAAAATAGTCAGAAGTGACTGTCCCCAAATTGTTAAAAAAAGGGGCCAGGCTACTTTTTGGGGAAAAGTAGCCTGGCCCCTTTTTGACTAATTTGTCAGAATAGGACGAAATATGAAATAAAATTAATTAGCTAACTGTCTAGAATTGTTAGCTAAAAAAACTCAACTTGTTATAAATCATTATCCAACAATTTTAAAATTTATGAGAAAATCCTCGCAACCTAAAATATTCGTTGCTGAAACACCAAATGAAAAGCTCCTTGCTGCTACAAACAATTCGAAAAGAAAAATTAAAACTAGTGAAGTAGTAACTTTAGTTAAGGATCTATTATTCGAGGGAGCTGATGCTAATGCTGCAGACGGCGAGACAGCTTTGATGAAAGCTGCTAAAAATGGCTATATAAAAACAGTAGAAACTCTTCTAGCGGTTGGGTCTAATGTTAATATTAGCAAGAAGAATCAACAATTTGAGACAGCTCTGATGTTTGCCGCTGAAAATGGCCATGCAAAGGTTATTCAAACTCTCATAAATGCAGGAGCTGAGATTGACATTATTAGCCCAGATCTCGGGACAGCTCTGATTATTGCTGCTAAAAACGGCCATGTAAAAGCCGTCGAAACTCTCGTAAGCGCAGGAGCTAATTGTAATATTGAGCATAAAAATTTTGGGACGGCTCTGATCTGTGCCGCTAATTGCAACCATCATCATGCAAAAAATGCAGTTCCAGTAGTTGAAAATGGTCACGCAAAAGTTATCCAAATTCTCATAAAGGCCGGGGCTGATATTAATTTTGAGAATGATGGTTTCACGACAGCTCTAGAAACCGCCGTTTATAACAAAAATGCGAACATCGTTAACACAATAATCAAAAGCGCTAATGAAGCATCTGAATCTGATAAAGGTGTTGCCTGGAAAAAGATGGTGCAACATCAAGTAGAGCAACATCAAGTAGAGCAACATCAAGTAGATATAAACTTATTAGAACAAGAACCCACAATAATTCTGGTTAACTCTCTTGACGCAACAATCAAAGCAGATCAGTTAAATAATGCAGATCAGTTAAATAATGCAGATCAGTTAAATAATAAAGTAACAGATTTTATAAGCTTATTAGACCGAGAATCAGCGATACTTCTGGTCACGTCTCTTGACGAAAAAATCGAGGAAGAGGGGATATTTAAAACAAAAATCATCGAAAATTTTAACAGAAGAAATGCTGATAATCCTCTTAAGCCGAAAGAATATAAACCATCCTCATCAGTTGCACCTGAATCAGGAAAGACAGTAGTTGCTGCAGTCAGAAAAATGGGCTAGTATTTCTCAGACGCAAAGTGTCAGATCAAGTTTTAGTCCAACTAACTGACACGTCCGCCTCTTCCCTTATTAGATTCACTTACTGGTTTTTCTACACTTACTGATGGTTTGCAATATTCGCTCGTTTTAAACTTATCAAGTTGGCAGGTTTCTACTTTTACTTGAGCGTAGAATTCTTTTACTCCTACTTTCTCTCCGAATCCTTCCGGGCAAAAATGATCGATAATTTTCTCAGGAATGTGACAAACAATTCCTGCGTTTAATTCGCCGGTAATTTGAATTGGCAACATATCTTTTTTATTGAGATAATGATTAAAAAACCCATCTACATATACTAAACCTTCTAGAAAATTTGATGCTATTTTTTGCTCTTGCGTTGCCTCTGTAATTATTCCTGATTCTAAGTCGGTAATATACATCAAATCTTTGGTACAGCCAGTGTTGCTGTGCTCTAATTTTGAGGTAAAAGACTTTCCATTAGCAAAAAAAGTCGCGGTATTACCACTGAAAATAGTTTCAAGAGCATCTGCTGATTTTCTTTCACCATTCTCAATTCCACAATCACTTAACTTACGAATTACTTTATGATCAATACTGATATGCTCCAATAAATTTTTGGGATCATATGCGTCAGAACCCAAAAAATAATGTCCTTTTGCAAAAAGAGAGTTATCCATAATGTTATTAAAACATTTCATCAACAAACCTTTATCGTAAATAATTCCTTTCATATAATCTTGAGCATGAGAACATTCATGCACTAAAACAGCAGCAAGATATTTCCCATCGAAAGAATTAATAATTAGGATTTTTTTATCCTCAAGATTGTAAGCAGCATCAAATTTCAAATCCTTAATTTACAAAAATCTCTCCTGATTTTTTGAAAGCTCAGGATCAAATATTGTAAACTGCACCTTATCCAAACATTGCAACATAAGCTCTTTAGTTTTGGGCCCTCTTTTTGCCGCAATACGAAATTCTTCTTTGATATTTTTAATAATTTCAGATTCTTTTTCTTGCCTAACCTCGTCATTACAATCTTGATCTACAACAAAATTGAGCTTCATTTTATCCAAAGATTCTTCCAATTTTGGATCAGATTTTTTTACCTTTCTGGCTTCTGCAACCGGTAAATTCAAAGATGGTAAAACATCCCACGCCGCCCTAAGTAAAGAGCCTATTACATGAAAAAGATTTTGCCTGCGGGCAATTACATTTTGTACTTCTTGAATATCTTGCTTAATATTTGGTCCTTTTTCAGCAGTAGGGTCTGCGACTGATAGAGTAAGATCGCTGGCGACTGATTGAATAACACTAGCATTTTTCACATCTAAAGAATGATTGATGTGAGAAGTAATTTCTGTAGATTTTGGCATTATGAATGTTGGTTGAGTAGGTTGAGTTGGTTTAATTAGATCATTAAACCTACTACACTACTTAAAATCACAGTTGCCGGTATTATCCATCTTTTCTTGCTGAGATAAAGAGCAGTCAGCGCGATTGCAAAAATCACGATATTTTTTAGTGAAACCAACAAAACTGAATGCAGAAAAATTTGAAAGATTTTTAAAATGGAAATGGTAGAATTTTTGTTAAGAAATTTTTCTAGTACAAGCTGAATGTATAGAGTCGAAATTTGACCATTATCACCATTCAGACAGTAAGACATAATAGCAATTCGCCAGTAATTAATAAATTTTTTCAAATCATTTATGAGAGAAGGAAATGTAAAAGTTTCAATTCCAAGTGAGGAATTAGACATTCATTTTATTGACTACAACTCATCGCCTGACAAACCAGTTTTGGTATGTTTTCATGGTAATTCCGGCAGCGCTAATGATTTTTACCAACAATTTTCAAGCTTAGGTGAAAAATATCGAATAGTGGCTTTTGACCTTCCAGGACATGGCTCTAGTTCTGCCGTAATGATAGAAGAAAATAAAAAGAAAATTTATTCATTTCCCGGATATGCTGATATAATGGCAAAATCCATCAAGGCATTAGGAATTGAAGATTTTTTTGTTCTTGGAGTATCTCTAGGTGGACATAACGCACTATCTCTATTGGCTGAGAAAAATAAAACAGATGCCGATCCAGAAGTAAGAGAAGTAGTAAATAATATTCGCGGGTTAATTATTACCGGAACTCCTCCTCTAGATTTAAGCTTAACTACATCAGAAGAAATTTTTGCTCAATTCAATCAGGGGTTTAGACAAAATTTTATGGAACAACTTTCACCTGAAATTAAGAAAGAAATGCAAGATCTTGGCCTTCCTTATTTAGCTGCATTGCTTGGATATGAGAAAAATTTAAATGATGGCACAGCCCAAAGTAATAGGATCGCCGAACTATTTGTGAGTTTGCAAGATATTGACTTAAGAGAGAAAAATAATTTCATGGTCAATATGGTAAAACAAACCAAAGGAGAAGCTAGAAAACACATGATCGACAATATGGTGGCGGGTAATATAGATAATCAAAGAAAAACTGTAGAAAAAACCAACATTCCTCTGTTAATCATTGCCGGCACAGAAGATAAAGGAATTAGTGTGGAATATTTGCGAACTCTAGCATTGCCTTCAAATGCACAATTAAAGGAAATTCCTGGTGGACATGGCGTATTTTTATTACCAAATTTTAGTCAAGAAATAGATAATTTCATTGACTACAATGTTGCTAATAAAACATCTACCAAATCACAAGTTAGCATTGATGCACTTGATCTGGCAATACAATCAAAACCATCACCCCTACCATCAAAAACCTATCAGCAAAAAATGGTTGGAATAAGTAGAGACGGATGTAAGGAAATTTAAAAAAACATGTCAACTTTAAGTAAGTATATGAAAGAATTTAAGGAAGTTGAAGTGCAATAATATTGTTTTTTGAATTAAAATTTTCTTCATCATATTTTTTATTTCTACGGAATTAGTTCGAAACTCATCAATAGTGGGGAGCCACTATTAAAAATAAAAAAGCTATCCAACGCCTTCTATCCTAATTTGAGAACTTATCTAAAATCTTTCCCATAGCAGTTAGAAATTTATTTAAATAACTCCTCAACTTCTAAAACAAAGATACTGACATATCTACTTCATCCTCATTTCACTCAAATTAATTAACATGAAAAAATTAATTACCACTTCGCTCGCTTTTTTTTCCCTGACTTTTATCTCTAACACCGCTTTTGCGCAGTCCAATTTTGATGGATTTTATGCCGGTTTTGGTGTTGGACATGCCCGCGGAACAGATAAGGGAATCGAGTATAAAGATAATGGAGGTAGTTTTTACGGCGCCACTCAGCGCACCACTCCGGAGGGAAATTTATTTTCTGTTTTTGGCGGATTTAATCAGGTGATCGAAAAAAATATTTTGCTTGGCGCTGAAACTGATTATGAAAAACGCAATTATTCTCACGCCGGATTTCAAGAAATTAATAACAGCCCTCCTGATCTTTATCCGCTAGAAACCAAGGTGAAGAACGCTAAATCTCTGCGCGCTAGATTTGGTTATATTTTTAATCAGGATAAAACTTTGTCTTATATAACTGCCGGTTTTGCAAAAATTAATATTACCCGAACTTATGGTGATCTTACCAACGCTCTTGGCAACGGCACTTCTCTTAGCAAAAATACCAGCCATAATGGCTACGTCTTTGGTCTTGGTATTGAACATTTTTTAACCACGCAAATTTCTCTTCGTGGCGAATATCGCTATACCAAATATATGGCAAAAAATATTGATAGCTCAGCAATTTACGCTTCCGGCACAATAGAAAAACAAAGATTCAGCGACCAATCATTCAGACTTGGAATGGCTTATAATTTCTAGGCACCCATTTTTTTCATTATGCCGCAGATTTATTGGTTTAGTGTCTGGTGTCGAGAAGATTACTGTCTGACTAACCTGCTCTATGATTAGGTTGAAACAAGGTTCCCTGAAGTGTTGTAGTTGACGAAGCTATAGGTTCAATTATATTATTTGGCGGAGTTTCTTCAAGCGGAGTTTCGTTAAATGGAGTTTCTTTCAAATGCGCATATAATCTTCGCAACCATCTTTCTTTTCCATTTGGATTTGTAATTGGAAAAGCATCTCTTCCATGACCCACTACTCTATTATCGAATATTACCACTTCCCCTGCCTTAAGTTCAAAAAATTTCCGATTGTCATTTGCGATTTCTGCGAAAACCTCTAGAGCTTTTTGTGCTTTATCAGTCAATCCTTTGCAACGCCCCGGAGCCGTGTTCACCCGCACTTCAGAAAGTCCAAATTGATTAAACTTTAAAATTGGATTTATAGTTTCTGAATAAACATCAAAATTCTCTCCCGTTCTCATCGCAAAATTTGGCTTTGTTAGCTCTTCAATAGTTTCCCGATCTAAAAGTTCTAATAACTCATCAAAGCGGACATAACTGGTTTTTGCAGCGGGATCACCTCGCAAACAAAGTAACATTATAATATGGGGGGTGTTTATGTCATGGGAGTTCTCGGTATGCAGCGAGAGGTCTCTTTTATATCCAGCACTTGTCACGGCCTCTGGTTCTACCGGAGCAATCTCATGAAATGTCTGCCCATACTTCTCATCTGTAGCAATATAAATATTGGAATTTAGCAAAGCCAAATAGCACAACATACAATACTGGGTATAAAATGATTTGTCTTCTGGCTTGAGAGTATTTTTGGGAGTTGGCGGCAAATCTCCCACATCCAAACCTTCAATCAAATATATTCCGACGCTACCGGGAATACCTGTGGCTATTTCCGCTAATTTCTTCTGGATTCTTTCTGGAATAATTTTCTGACAAATTTCAACAGCTATTTTTTGAGCTTCTTCAGGATTTTTATAAGGATCTGGAGCATCATCAAAACTAAGCCTATCCAACATTGCTGTCTTCAGATCAGCCGCAACCTCTTTACCAATACTATCCCTAAATAAACTATCCTTAAATGAATCATCGAATTTCGGTTTGTAATGATGCATTACCTTCTCAATAAATCGAATCTCTCTGGGTATGTTTTTATCAGATCCTGCTTGCCCTTCAGAGTACTCTACTTGCTTATTTATTGCTACCGAAGTCTTGTCAGGAGTTTGAGACAATCGATCAGAATCCTCTGAATTTGCGACAATAGCACTATTATTAATCAACTTTACAGCACTCTCAATAACCGTCCCCCAGTTTATTTCATCAAAATTTCGCGCCTTAAATTCGAATTTTTTATAAAATTCTTCTAGTTTAGAAATTGCAGGACGTATGTTGTCTTTATTATCTCTAATAAAATCTGTGTAAGCCGCATCACAAAGATCTAGGTAGCCTTGACTTTTAACATCAATATTTTTTTCTTTATAAATTCTTCTTCTTTTATTTTCTTCACCAAGCCATATATCGATAAGTCCGGGTCTTGTTCCAAGAGTTATTTCTCCTTTATACATTAAAGACAATTCACCAATTTTTTGGTTTTCTGATAAATTTTTTTTAGGTTTAGGCATAAGTTTTAAACTCTTTAGACGAAACAATAATTCTGAGCTTGAGTACAGAATATAGAATGGGAGAAAATCCTCTTTTGAATTTCATTTACAAACTAATATTTTTCTTAAAGATGTATGAAAAAAATTCATAGTTCAATTATCCATGCAATTACCTCCTCTTAAAAGTCTGAAAATTTTTGTGATTTGTGCAAAAACCAAAAATTTTTCTAAAGCCGCCAGCATTTTAAATTTAACTCAAAGCGCTGTGAGCAAGCAGATTGCTTTGCTTGAAGCTCATCTTGGATTAAAACTTTTTGAACGAAATTTTCAGTCGCTCGACTTAACTGAAGTAGCAAAAATTTATCTAAAAAAAATTAAGATCGCGCTTTTAAATATTGAAAGCGCAACCTCTGAAATCATCACCAGCAAAAACAAAAAACAGTCAAAAGAAATTCTGCATATCAATGTTATGCCTTCAATGAGTACGGCTTGGCTTGTTCCACGCTTGCACGATTTCAAGGAAAAATTTCCACAATATGATGTGGTGGTAAAAATTGGCGATGGCGACATTAATTTTAAGCAACTTGGTTGCGATTTGGCGATTCGCGTTAGTCCACACAAAAATAATCCCAAATGGAAAAAATTTAGCGCCACCAAAATTATGGGCGAAGAGCTGTTGTGCGCTTGCTCACCCCAATATAAAAAAGATCACAAAATTAAAGAGGCAAAAGATTTGCTGAATTGTAATCTTTTGGGCCACGCTTATCGACCTAAAATGTGGCAAAAATATCTGACATATTCTGGATTAAAAAATCCGCAAATTCACCACAGCCATGTTTTTGAACATATTTTTATGCTATCAGAAGCGGCAAAAAATAGCATGGGAATTGGACTGTTGCCAAAATTCTTAATTGAAAAAGAACTAAAAAATAAAGAGCTAGTGCAAGCAATAAAATCCGACTTCAAAAGCGCACACACTTACTACATACTGCACCCAAAACAAAAAAACATCGCACAAAAAATTACCGACTTCACAAATTGGATTAGCGAAGAGCGAAGTCGGAAAAATTAGGTGTCGAGATTTGACACCTTTTATAAGAAAATGAAATTCTGTGACTGTCCCCAGATTTTTATTTAACAAAATTCAATATTCCTTTTGCCGCCGATACTGCCGTACTGAAGCATCCTTGCAAAAGATAGCCGCCGGTTGGGGCTTCGAAGTCTAGCATTTCACCGGCGGCAAAAACTCCGGGCTTGGTTTTTAACATAAAATTTTCATCGACAGATTCTCGACTAATTCCGCCGGCGGTAGAAATGGCGCGATCAATGTTGGTGGTTGAAGTTAGTGTAATGGGTAGATTTTTGAGATAAGAGGCCAAAATATCCGGCGTTGCTTTTGACAATTGATCCGAGGGAAATAATTCATTTAACAAGGCGCTGGCAACCGGCGGAAATCCTGCTTTGCGCAAATAATTACTAAGGGATTGTTTGCCACGAATTTGTAATTTTTGGGCTAATTCCACAACCGACATTTCGGGGCGCAAATCTATATGTAAAACAGCCTTGCCCTCATTTTTAATAACTTCACGCAAATAAGCAGATAGCGCATAAACCGCCACTCCTTCAATTCCATGTTTGGTGATAATCATTTCGCCTTTATGTAAAAAATCCTTATGCCTGATGGCGACGGATTTTAGCGGAGTTCCCGCAAAATGATTTATCATGTAATCTGACCATTTGGTCACAAAACCACAATTGGCTGGGCGAAGTTCGGAAATTTTTACACCGCACTTTGAAAGTATATCAACCCAAGAACCATCTGAACCAAGGTGCGGCCAAGAAGCTCCACCAAGCGCAAGTAAAGTGGCATCTGCTTTTATTTTAATTATTTTCTGATCTGCATCTCTAAATATTAAATTTTCACCATCAAAACCTTGCCACAAATGACGTACAAAATAATTGACACCAAGATTTTCTAATTTTTTAAGCCACGCCCGAAGTAATGGCGATGCTTTCATACTCCGCGGAAAAACTCTTCCGCTGCTGCCAATAAAAGTTTCCTGCCCCAATTCTTCACACCAATTTCGTAATTTTTGTGGATCATAATTTCTGATCGATGGCTCAAGCCAATTTGATGCTTCGTAATAACGGGTTATAAATTTTTCTAAAGGTTCGCTATGCGTCAAGTTCAAACCCCCTCTTCCTGCCATCAGAAATTTGCGCCCAAAACTAGGCATCGCATCATAAATTGTTACGGAATAACCAGATGTGGCAATAATTTCCGCCGCCATTAAACCACTCGGTCCGCCGCCGATAATTACAATATTTTTATTATTTTTCATTTTGCCTTTTTATTAAGAAATCTGATTCAACAGTGGCACTCACCGCGATGTAGAGTGCCAGAATGCCTTGATCTTTTTAAAGCATCCAATTTATTTTTTAGTATCGGAGTATCGGGATTTGACAGCTTTCCGTTTGACTCTGAATCATTTCAAAATATTAGTTTCCAACGTCTCTAATTTTATTTCATAAATTCTTATGTCTGAACCTCAATCGAGAGAAAATGTTCATCAAGATTTCGTCGACAAATTTGTGTATAGGACTATTGGAAGTTATAATACAATTTATTACGTCCCAGAAATAACAGCCGGAAATCGAGCAAATTACTTACTAAAATATCTTTTAGAAGCACCTTTACGGTGGAGAACAGCACCTTCTTTAGTTTCTATAGATGTGGGAGAAGAACAAAATTTAGATAATGATCAATCAACATTAGATTTTTACCTTGGAAATCTCGATGCAATTCAAGAAAAATTTTCTGAGAAAATTAACGCTAGCCGGATAATCTGGAACAATGATAAACTAAACTTCAGTAACACCGTGCGTGAAGCAGGTGAAATATTGCAGGCTGTTAAAAGTAGTAATTACCAAGCCTCGTTTGGTAAAATTTTATATGATGTAAACCCAGAAACTAAAATTGGGAAAATGATTAGTTTAGGAAGAGATCGTGACCTCTATATTGGAGGAGTAAAACAAGATGAATCGGGAGAATATAAAAAACACGGCGCAGCTCTTCTTATCGACTCCGATGGCCAGAAAGATGTATTTGTTGGAGAAGTATATAATGTTGGTACAGCACCACGGGTACTAAATCGAAACCCCGCGCGATTAGCAGATAATTCAAACCAATCCCGATCAGCTCCCTCCGCCTGACACCTTCCTGTGAATTTTCTACATCTTTAGAGACATAGGGTTCGAGATGAATAGCTTTAAAAACTATACCTAACCAGCGCCGATGCTCCGTTGGCGTGATAAATATATTTATACTATTTGCCGACAATTTAACCTCCTTGAATTTGAGATTTTGCTGTGGTGACAAATGGATTAACATCAAATTCACAAACGTCGTTCGATGGTTTTTCGGCAGCTTGTTTACCTGACTTTTGGGTCCTCGAAATACTGAAAGCAGCTCCATTATTGATCAGGAATTTTGACAGTTCTGAGTGACCATTTTCATCGGCATACATTAAAGCCGTTTTACCTTTTTCACTTCTGATATTTAGATCAACTCCATATTTTTTTACGAGAAGTTCTGCGCATTTTAAGTGACCCTTTTCACAGGCTAACATTAGTGCCGAATTTCCCTGTGAATCTACATCGGCTCCTTTTTCGATCAGTAATTCTACCAGTGCTGAGAAACCATTCTCACAGGCAAACATTAGTGCTGACTTTTCACGTGAATCTAAGATATTAACCTTGGCTCCTTTATCGATCAGAAAGTCTACTATTTCTAGGCGGTTATGAGCACCGGCGTGCATTAGTGCTGACTTTCCATCTGAATCTACGATATTAACCTCGGCTCCTTTATTGATCAGAAATTCTACTATTTCTAGGCGGCTCTTAGCACAGGCGAGCATTAGTGATGAATTTCCATTTGAACCTAAGATATTAACATCAGCTCCATTCTCGATCAGGAGTTCTGCCAGTTTAAAATGACCCTTTTCACAGGCTAACATTAGTGCTGAATTTCCATCTAAATCTAAGACAGTAACATCAGCTCCATTCTCAATCAGAAATTCTGCCAGTTTTAAGCGACCCTTTTCACAGGCTAACATTAAAGCCGTTTTACCTTCGTTATTTATGATGATATTTGGGTTAGCTCCATATTTTTTTACAAGAAGTTCTGCGCATTCTAAATGACCCTTTGCACAGGCTAACATTAGTACTGAATTTCCATCTAAATCTAAGACATTAACATCGGCTCCATTATCGATCAGTGATTTTACCAGTTTTGAGTGACCATTTTCACAGGCAAACATTAAAGCCGTTTTACCTTCGTTATTTATGATGATATTTGGGTTAACTCTATATTTTGTTACAAGAAGTTCTGCGCATTCTAAGCGACCCTTTGCAAAAGCTAACATTAGCGCTGAATTTCCATCTGAATCTAAGATATCAAGATCAGCTCCTTTCTCAATCAGTAATTCTACCAGTTTTAAGTGACCCTTTTCACAGGCAAACATTAGTGCTGAATTTCCACCTAAACCTAAGATATCAAGATCAGCTCCATTCTCGATCAGTAATTCTGCCAGTTTTAAATGACCCTTTTCACAGGCTAACATTAGTGCTGACTTTCTACTTGAACCTACAATATTAACCTGGGCTCCTTTATTGATCAGCAATTCTACTGTTTCTAGGCGACCATTTTGATAGGCGAGTATTAATGCTGAATTTTTACGTGAATTTAAGATATCAAGATCAGCTCCATTCTCAATCAGTAATTCTGCCAGTTTTAAATGACCATTTTCACAGGCAAACATTAGCGCTGAATTTCTATCTGAATTTAAGACAGTAGAATCGGCTCCTTTATTGATCAGAAATTCTACAGTTTCTAGGCTGCCATTAAGACAGGCTAACATTAGTGCTGAATTTCCATCTGAATTTAAGATATTAAAATTGGCTCCATTCTTGATCAGTAATTCTACTATTTCTAGGCTACCCTTAGCACAGGCATACATTAATGCTGAATTTTTATCTGAAGTTAAGACATTAACACTAGCTCCTTTATTGATCAGTAATTCTACAGTTTCTAGGCTGCCATTAAGACAGGCGTATATTAGTGCTGAATTTCCATCTGAATCTAAGGTATTAACATCAGCTCCAAGATCGATCAGCAATTCTGTCAGTTCTAAGTTACCCTTCTCACAAGCGTCTATTAAAAAAACCGTTTTAAATTTTTTATTTATTAAATCTGTCTTAACTCCATATTTTTTTAGAAGTTTTGCGCATTCTATACGATAGTTATTTGAGACGTCCAAATCGGCTACATCAATCTCATCTTTACTTAAAAGATTTTGAGGATGGTTACAGTTATAAATGTCAATTATGTCTTCCCTTACTTCTAATAAACCATCGTGCGTTTCGTCTTCCAACATGGTTGCCAGCAATATTGTCGAGTTGCGATTTAAAAGGCTATTCTTACTAAATTGAGCAAGGTGACTAGGGCTGATATTCAGCATCATTTGTTTCCAGTCATCATCACCATTTTTTTGTGATCTGATGAATGTCTGTAGTAAAATCGTTTCAAAAATTTCTGCATTTGCACATAAGCTTAGGGCTGAATTTCCATCTGAATCTAAGACATTAACATCAACTCCATTCTTGATCAGGAATTCTGCCCGTGTAGATTTATAGCAACCATTTTCACAGGCGTCTGTTAAAGCCGTTTTACCTTTTTTATTTATGATATTTGGGTTAGCTCCTTTTGTTATAAGAAGTTCTGCGCATGCTAAGTGACCCTCTTCACAGGCACGCTTTAGTACTGAATTTCCATCTGTATCTAAGGTATTAACATCGACTCCTTTATTGATCAGGAATTCTGCCACTTTTGAATAACCATTTACACAAGCCCACATTAGTGCTAAATTTCCCTGTGAATCTACATCAGCTCCATTATTGATCAGGAATTCTGCCTCTTTTAAACGACCATTTGCACAGGCGTATATTAAAGCCTTTTCACCTTTGCTATCTGCGATATTTGGATTCACTCCATATTCTTTTACAAGAAGTTCTACGCATTCTAAGTGACCTTTTTTACAGGCTAACATTAGTGCCGAATTTCCCTGTGAAGCTACATCGGCTCCATTATCGATCAGGAATTTTGCCAGTTCTAAACGACCATTTTCACAGGCAGATATTAAAGCCATTGTACCTTTGATATTTGCGATATTTGGGTTAACTCCATTTTTTACAAGAAGTTCTGCACATTCTAAATAACCTAATCCACTGGCTATATACAAAGCGTTATTTGGGACGTTAAGATCTGCTCCATTATTGATCAGTAATTCTACTATTTCTAGGCGGTTACCGGCACAGGCATACTCTAAAGCTGTACCTTTAGTAGATTGGAAATTAACATTGACTCCTTTAGCTAAAAACAGAGAAATAATTTCTTTGTCGCCGCGGTTAGCCGCTATAAACATGGGTATAGATCCATTTGAATTAATGACTTCTGTGTTAATTTCAGGATGATCCAAAAGCAATTTTACTATTTCTATTTGACCTTTAAGACAGGCATGATGCAAAGCTGTGTTTCTTTTATAATCTGTGTCATTAATACGATATCCTTCTTGACCTAATATCGATTTTACCGTTGCTATATTACCATTCTCTATAGCTTGGATCATGTTTTGTAGAGTCATAATTTCCTTAACGTTGTCTGGCCTCTCTCTTAACAAGAAGCCTGATTATATTAATATCTCCATTACAGCAGAATACATTAAGGTCTATTTTTATAGACGAAAATGACTGGAGTAATTCTTGGAGTTACAGAATTTGAATAACAAAAAAATTTAAATTTTTGCTAGAATTTTTTTAGTCAAAAATTCACAGTTTTCTTTGTAAGAAAATTTCGTTAATAAAGTCAAACATACATATGCTAGAAAATTAACCAAACTGCCCTAGGAATCCTCCACGAAAAAAAACAGCATGAAAAGAAAGCGTACATCCACGGTAAACAACGGCCAAATCAGCGAAAACCTCGACTTTCTTGATAATTTTGATTTAGAAGGCATGTTATATGGCAACCTATCAGATGATATCCCATCTGATCAGTTATTTGCTGAAGGCCCGACTGGGAAAAAATCTTTAAACATCGATTCATTAAGGAAAGCGCTAAGTCAACAGAGTGGAATACTATCCGAAGGAAAAATTAAATCCTTAACCGAACTCGTCAGCAGCACTACAGTTGGTGCAATTAACTCTGCCATAAAATATGCAACTACATCTACAAGGAAATATGGGAAGAATTTTTCAAAAAACCTTCCCGGCCTTATTTCTTTCATAAACTTAATTCCAGAATATGAAAATCCAAAGGCAAGAGACATTATCCGATCAATCTGTTCAATGATAGGAGGCTACTCAGCACGTATATTTCAATGTAACCAAGACACCGTCGCAGTAATGGAGATATTAAAAGAATATGATATTTTAACCTCAATTTCCGGCATGCAGCATCGAAAAGGCATAATCTCACTTGGTGACTACAGAAATCTAGAAAAACTCTGCACTCATAAAGATGGCCGAGTTGATACTGATATGTTAAGTGAAATAGCCACAATGCAACATGATGAAGGCATGATCTCGGGAGAATTCGTAGAAACCATTATTTCAAATTATACTGAAAATCACGTATATAACTGCAAAGAATTCCACGAAGGCTTGAAATCTTATCTTAAAAAAAAGAGTGGAGTACGAAATAGTAAATTAGAAGATTTCGCTAAATCACTACCAGTAAAAGCTACTACCGGGCCGAATTTAGACAGCCTGGAAATGACTCGCACTTTTGATGAATATCTTAATCTTAATGGCGATGAAGATGAGGTACCAAATCCTCACAATATAAAATCCACATCCTCACAACAATTTAAAAAGCCTGTTAGTAATGTAAAAAAGGGGCCAGGCTACTTTTAATTAAAAAAGGGGCCAGGCTACTTTTTAAGAATCTTGTCCTTAAAACCATTACTTCCAAGTATTGCCGGCAAAACCTTACGACCTTCGTACAGCTATTTATCTTGCGGTCGGTCACTGGTTACGAAATCAACAAATTTCATCAATTCCTTTTCAGCACCTAAAAACCAACTCGGAGTTTTTGATTATAAAAAGAAAACTTTTTAAAGTAG
>JAZKII010000078.1:0-33493 GCA_040384945.1 Pseudomonadota bacterium | reverse complement strand
CCCTTTTAATGAAAAAGTAGCCTGGCCCCTTTTAATGATGAAAAAGTAGCCTGGCCCCTTTTAATGGTAGGAAATTTACTCCCGAAATAAATTTAATTTTTTCACATCCAAACCTTCAGGGCAACCGCTAGTGATCACTTCGTTAACTGTAACTCTGCCACCTTCCCTTCTTTTATCTGATTCAAAAAAGTGCGAATAGCATTTTGAATTGCAGTAAAAAATCGTACCGTGGGCGGAATAATTTCGAATTACTGCGCCACTTTTTAATAACAGATTTTCACCGCTCAATTCGCCATCAGAAAAATAGCACAGATTATTGCCGTAAGTTTTGCTGTAATAATTTTCTACGGCGAATTTTATTGGAATCATTCCTTTCGCACCATCGCCTCCGGCCAAAGCGGAGCCGTTTTTATCGCGGCGCAAAATACTGCCGCGAATACCAAGTTCTTTGGGTTCACCGGAATAGCAATTTAGCACATCCCATTTTCTTTGGCTTTTAACATTATAAAAATATTTGCCACTGGCATCAAAAGCACCGCGGCATTTATCTAAATAATTTTCGATATTATTCGCGGAATCAAACCAGCCCAAAGCGTGAATTGAAAAGCCATCTTTGGCGTAACCGATGGGTAATTTTTGGTTTTCGATTTTATCTTTTCCGAGCTGTTCAATTAAACATTTTGGCGCGATGTGATAATGGTAGTCATCGCCGCGACCGGCATGGCCGCCGCATTCATCAAGTTCGCCAACATCTAAAGTATGCGCCGGTTTGCCATTCACATCATGCCTTTCATCTTGTTTGCTCGGATCAAAAATCGGCACGCCATTAACCGCAATTCCAATAGCGCCGGAATCGGTCATGATTGGCACCGCAGCCATTACCGGATTTAAGTTAATTCTCACCTGATTATGATTCGCCGCATTGTAAGGCTGTTTGAGCGGAAATTGTTGATTCGAATTTTTAATGCCTTTCATCATCACATGACTTTTATGCGGCATGCCGGTCGAGTCAAATTGCGCCTGACGATCATCACATTTTAAATTTGAAATTTCCCCAGTATAACAAGCCGCATCACATGGGCAGGATTTTACGGTGAGATTTTTTGGATGATGAGCGGCGGCGTTAAAAGAGATGATGGTGAGTAAGAAAGAGAAAAAATAAGCCATAAAATTTTGGAAATGAGAATAATAGGAATCAGGTTCTTGATTTGCCCTTAGAATTTGCAACATTTGTCCCAGTTGCATCTTTAACATCACTTGATGGATGATCATATTCAAAAAGCTCATCTAATGCATTAGTTACTTCATCCGCATCTATATCAAACCCTAATTGACCATTGAACTTGTCAGAAATATCTTCAACAAATTTTTTCAGAGACTTTTTTTGATATTGATCACCAACTTTAATTATTATTTTATCATAATTTCCCAAAGCTGTTTTAAATTTTTGACAGTTATATTTGCCACTATCATCAACATACATTGAGGTGATAATATTTACGGATTCTTCAGAAATCAGGAATTCTTCCTTCCGGCTTTTTTCTTGCCTCCACAATTTTATAGTCAAGCGTGCCAGTTCATGATCCACATTACCGGTAGTTTTGTCGGTAGATAAAATTCTCAGGCGTTGTTCTGCAAGCTTTGTCATCATGCCTTTATCGAACTGCATTCCGGTGATGGTAGTTAACAATTCTCCATTAAGACTTCCATCTTGCGTACAAAGTGTTATTAAGCGCGTTAAATCCTCATCCGAGATCATGCCTTTTCTGTGCTGCATTCCAGCGACCGAAGATAAAATTCCTAGTTCCTTCATAAATTTGAACCGAGGGTAATTGTATTCTAATACATGATCTTTGTTGCCAATCATTGATGAAATTGATCGCATCGTGTCTTTTGCGCCCCACTCATCATCTCCGGGAATTGATTCTATGAAAGAGTTCATATCATTGATCTTACTGGCCTTGATAGCCGTATTAACCCATTTAATTAAAGTATTACTGGCATCACGCAGGGAATTAATTTGTGCTTGTGATATCTGGGGACAGATCTGAGTTAGCGATTCAATGTTTAAAGAATATTTTTTTTGTTTTTTAGACTTATGCTGTTCTTCCGATATTCCTTTTCTTTTTGCTGCCATGTTGTTTTTTAGTTATTGGTAGTGCTCTTCTAATCACTGCATCAAATCAGCAGAACTTAACCACAACTCCTTGCAATAACAAAAGTCAGAGTCAAATTATTAATATGAATTATACTAATCAAATGCCATTGAATTTTTGCCAAAATTTAAAATTCTGAACAACAATTTTTATCTATGAAATTTGGATATCTAACTTTGCTTTTACTAATCTGCTCTTGCGCCACTCCAGATAGTAGGATTAAAAATTTTAGCAAATATCAAAAAGAATTTTTGCCCAAAAATAAATTTGCAAATGAGCAAGAAATTATTGAAGGCAAAACGCTAAAAATTGTAGTTCTGGCTTTTGATGAAAATAAAAATACCGCCGCAATTCAAGATGATCTCGGAAATTCTATTGCCAATAATGTTGAAAATATTTTAAGCAAAAATCATTTGGGCGAAATTGTTGATCGCAAAGCTGTTTCCAAATTACGCAATGAAATTGCCTTGGCCGAGTTGAAGAAAACCGGTTCTTACAAAGGTCCGCTGGTTGCTGATTATGTAATTTCCGGCACTATTCTGGAAGATTCATCTTACGTAAATGAAAGAAGCGGACGCAGATTTTCTACAGTTGCCGGCATTTTAAAAATTTACCAAATGCCATCTTTATCGATAGTTGGATCTGCTGAATTTTCAGCTAAAAAATCTTCTCCTAAACAAAGTTCAAAAACTGAAGGAGTGAGGATTGCCACTGAATATGCAATTACTGATATCGAAACTAAAATCAAAAATTTCTTCACTAAAAAAAGTTATATTTTGGAGAAACGTAGTTTTCAAAATCATTCCATTTTCAAAATTTCTTCCGGCTCAAATGACGGTTTAAAACAAGGCGATAAATTTGAAATAATCAGCCAATCTGAAGATGAAAATGCCATAACCAATCAGATGGAGAAAGAGAGTATTGTCATTGGCACCGGAGTTGTTTCGAATTTGATTAACCCAAAAACTTCCTGGGTTTTAATCGATGATAGTGAGAAATGTGACTTAATTCGCTTGGGTGATGAAGTAACAATGCAATATACTCGAACTCCGCAAAAACCAAATTCAACTGATGAAGATTCTTCATATGAAGATGATCGAGGACATGGAAATGGAACAATCATTGTGAAGCAAAATCACCGAGGAGGACCATTTGGTCGCATGGGAAGGATTGGTCGCCGCGGAAGGTTTTAGTGTTAAAATATCAACGAACAGTTTAAAAAAAATCCACCACTAACTTACTCAGAATCAGGACTCAATTTTAATGTTCTTCATTAGTTAATTTTTCCAATGCCTCTTATTGAAAAACCAGAAGCCAATATTTTCCTCAATCGCTTGCAATATGATTTGATGGACATTTGGGGGGAAAAAGAAACTCAACAGAAAATGCAAGAATCCGGGCCGGAGATTTTTCATGCTGCAGCTCTTACGGGGAGAACTAAAGAATTAGCTGATTTACTGCATTTTTTACATCCCGATAAAACCTGGAAATTTTACCAAGAAGCTTATGCTAATTATCCGCATTTACATAAAATTGCGTTGGCTGAAAAATCTCTCGGGCTCTACGAAACATTGCTTGGAGAATTTCCTGATTCAGGAACTGAGGAACAGAAGGATAATAATTTAGAGCGTCGGAGTAATTTAATAAGCTCGCTGATGACAGAGCTTTCGGAAAAGAAAGGCAGCATACAAAATCTTGTATGGCATGCAATGTTGAAAGGTTGTGAAAATTTACGGCAGGCAGTTTTTGAATATTTGCCCGAAAAAGAAGTGAAAGAAATGCAATTTAAGATGTTTTGCAAGATTTCAAATAGTCCGAATTATTTGATACCAGATAAGTTTTACGAAGTTCTATGCCGCGAGGTTCCGCCGCAAGAAGTGCAGAATGCAATAATTAGAAAGGCCACAAATTTACAATACCGTCCTTTATCTGATGAGGTATTAAATGAAATTTTTACTCCAGAACAATTGCAGGAAATAGCAAATAACCATTCTGTACAAAGAGTAAATTTTTATTCCCCAATTTTAGTTAAGAAGACATACGAACAAATTGAAGATCCACAACTTAAATTGGACTACAAACTTTTTGTTCTGCAATGGACTCAAAACCCTGAAATTGCCACAGAGTTGCTTGCTACTATTTCACCTCAGGACATTATCGAAAAACAGGATGAACTGTTTAAAATATTAGCCTTTGGTTCTTTGGCTTCAGACCGTATTCTTGAAATAGTTGGAAAAGAAGTTGCAGCTAATCTGATTGAAAAACTTACAGATTATACACCGAAAACAATAATTCACTATGCCGCAACAAACCAGCAGATTAAACTTATACGCTCACTTTATCCCTATTTGAATGAAGAAGAAAAATTGGCAATTCACATTGATGACTTATTAAATCCAGATCAGCCTGCTATAATTGATTTTGCTTTTGAACAAGTGGCAAATGATCAGGAAGAGTTCTTCATGGATCTAAAAATTTTGGTAACATCAAATTTTGAGGTTGAAAATTTTAACCAATTTTTCTCAAAAGTTTCTGATGAAAATGTTTCTGGAATAGTGCGTCGCGACAATTTTGCCTTACTGAAAACCCCAATGATTAATTTTGAATCTTGCGCCATAATTATTGACAGGATGAGTCTGCCAGACAGGAAAGATTTCTTAACTCACCTCACTTTAGAACAGAAAGAAGACAACGCTAAATTAGAATCTCATTATTTGTGGTCTAAAGAAAACATTCTGCCGCATTTAATGGATCAGCGAAAAGCACGGTTAAAAACTTACGCTCTACTTAATGAAAGTTCTCCTGAATTTGAAGAATTACTGAAGAAACGCGAATTAAAATTACTTAATGGAATAAAGCGTTTGCGTCAAAACATTGAAAGCTTTGAGTTTCCGACCATCAAAGAGCAAAATCGCGAAAAATCTGTGAATGATTTGTTGGCTCATTACTTTAACCAACCTCAGTCTTTTAAAAACGAGGTAAATTTTTTCACTGACTCTGCTAACAAATCTAACTTGATGAATAATTTTCCCGAAGAAATTTTTTACCATATTTCTCAGGAGTGGGCGGGAGAAAATCCTAATACCTTTTACAAAGCTGAGAAGGCTCACAAGAAAACTTTTTCTCAAGAGCAATTTGATAAACCAGCAGAAACACCAACCAATAAACCAAAGTCACCGCTGATCAAAATTGAAAAATCCAATTCTACAAAAAAAGGAATGTAGGAGATGAATCATTGGAAGACTCCTTACAAAAAACAACGAAGTTATATAGCGCTCCTTTCTTTAAATTATGATCTAGTCTCATTTCACTCTTTTTAGATTTTTAGAATCAGTAAACATTAAGAAATAATAGTTTTTAAATCCTCTTCCAACGCTGCAATATCGACAAAAATATCAGCATTATCTTGATATTTACCTGCGAGAGATTGCCGACATTTTCTAATTAAATAATTAGCGCCAACAGCAGAAGCGAGGCTATAAAAATGTGGTCTGTCCATATTTTCATTAATCATTTCAATCACAAAACCATTTTTTTGCATAAATAAAATATTGGTCAGGCCGGCACCGTGGCAAGAGGCTAAATATCTGGCATTGTGGGCAATGGCGATTTGCTGCTTGAGAGAAAAATCTTCCATATTCACCACGTTAAAACCGTATTTTTTTAGCAGGTTTATTAGTTCATTTTCATTAGAAATTTTGCGCGTCGCGGCTTTAGCACGACTGATATAAATTTTTTCACCCAAAGAAAAATCCAGATCGGCGCGGTAAAAATTTTTAATTTTTCCGACAATTAAATTTAACAAATTATCGCGGAAATAAACCTGGCCATATTGAGCCTGATGCGAAGGCATCAGTAATTCATCAACTTTTATTTTCTGGTTTTTTTCCATTTTTAAAATGCGCGATTCATCAATTCCGAAAGCGCGCAAAGAATCTAAAATTATTGTGCTTTTTAAGCTATACTTGTCAAAAGGCAGGATAAAAACTGCATCTGCCGGAGCAATTGGCGCTGTAGCTGCTACACGCATCATGGTATCGCAAAACCAGTGGAAATAATTTAATTGCGACCAGGGATCAAAAGCCAAAACCGCTTTTTTTACGCGGATGGTTTTATATTGAAGATAATTTCTTTTAAAAAATTTAAATTTCGCGGCAGGTTTTTGGTAGATATTCTTTACATCATCGTGAAAAAGTGATTCATCCGAATAACGCAAACCCTTGAAAATAATGCCTTGCCAGCCGACAAAAACATTGCGGAATTTTAACAGATCCATAGCGCGGATTGTTTGAACCGGCGGCAGATTAAACGGATCTTTTTTACAATTTAGCGGAAGTTTTATTTGCGCTTCAAATTCAGGAAAGAGATTGGTTTTTTCAGATTTTTGATCCAATCCAAAATATTGAAATTGCATTTACGCTACCCCGATTTCTTTTAAAAATGCTTGTCTAAACTATCCTGCTAATGCAGTGATTAGAATAAAGTGAATAAGATATCAAACCAGATACCTTTTTAAAAAGCCGACAACTTAGTCGAAACATAATGATTCAGGATCTATCCGATCTCATAACGGAGAAAATACTCAATTATTTAATGAATATGCCTTCTGGCAAGATTGCACTTCGCGTCAGAATCACCAACTTCAATCTGAATCGTGGAATGGCAGATGTTAAAATGATAAACAAGATGATGTTCGACTTCTTTTAGAAAATTATTTTTAGGATGACAATTCATCAGCAAGTGAGCTGATAGCGCAACGTCGCTGGTGCTCATCGCCCAAATATGCAAATCATGAATCTCTTTTACATTTGGTAAATTGTATTCAGCGCGATCCCAATGATAAAAGCTGTGCCGAAATCTTTTTTATCATGATTATGATGGTGAGCCATAGAATTTAGTTTGAGTTAGTCTATCTAACCTCTTTCCCTATCAGTATTTTTTAACTGAGTTACTTCTACTGCCGCCGTACTAGACCGAACTTTATTACGCATCTTATTAACAAAATTCTCTTTTTTATTCCATCGTTCTTTTACTTGGTTAGAAGCATTCTCTAACTGTTCTGGATCTTTATCATACCAGGTAACAAGATCTTCAAGGGAATCTACTATCCTCCCCCCTAAAAAACATTCCTCCTCTAACAAACATCGAGATTCATAAATCGCGTTTAACTTTTTTTGATCATTCTCAAAAAGATAACACATTGCAGCAATTGTAGCTTCGTAATCTTGAATTAAAATTTTGACTCTCTCGTCAGAAAAAACTGCTAAATTTGGATCATGTTCATAAAAATCAGAAAGATCATCAAGGGACATTTTACTTTCCAGAATCAAATAGCGAGATTCATAACTATTTTCTTTTTCGTAAAAATCAGAACTACTTTCAGAAGAATCCTTAATCAAATATCGAAATTTAAAAATTGTTTCTAACTTTTCTAAATCATAGTTCAGAGAATGCGTAAAGCTTTTTGGATTATTGTCGTAGAAATCAGACATGTCATCATATGATGTTTTTCCAGATGTAATGAGATCTTGAACTTTACTGTGCGAAAAAGCTGCGAACTTTTCTGGATTATTATCATAAAAATCAGAAACCTGTTCGTAGGATCCGTAATATTTAATCAAATATTGAGATTGAGAAATCGCTTTGAATTTTTCTGAATCCTTCTCATAAAGATCAGAAATATCTTTGTAGGAATATCCGATCAAATATCGAGATTGAGAAATTGCTTCGAATTTTTCTGAGTTCTCATAAAGAGCAGGAACCTCCTCAATTGGAGGTTTGAAATCTTTAATAAAATTTTGAACGTCACTAGATTGAAAAATTTTGTCGAACTTTGGGTTATTATTGCGCATAACAATAACTTCCTCCAACGAAAATCCGTGATCTTTAAGTAAATATTGAGCTTTATAAATCGCGTTTAACTGTTTCTGATCTTTTTCATCATAAAGAGCATGAACCTCATCAATTGGCGCTTTGCAATCTCCAATCAAAGCTTTAACTCGAGGGTCATGTAAGAAAGATGAAGGGCGGAATATTTCTGGATTTTGATCATCCAAATCACAAAGATCATTATAAGAAAGTCCGCGTTTCTCACTCAAATATCGACATTCATAAAGATCTTTGAACCTATTTGGATTTTCCGGAATGCGTTTTTTTCGTAATAAGGCAACATCTGCTTTAATGACATTTATGATAGAGTTTCCGACATCTTCTTTTGTTACTCTTTCTTCGCCCGCAACATTAAGGGCTGTAAGTCCTAATTCATCCTGTGGATTATCGCTTCTTAAAATTTCCACTACTTGATTAACAAGAGCAAAATTACCCCATTTTTTTAAACCATATTCCTCAGCTTCACTTATATTTCTGTTCGGATCTTTTGCCATTTCAGCGATCAATATCAGCGCCGCCAAAAGTTTTCTAGCATTACTGCCTTCAATCTCTTCTACATTACCAAACCATTTCTGAATTTTAGCGCTTAATAATTCACTCTGAGCTGCATTAAGAGACATGTGATTTTTTACCTGTTATTTTGATTGGTACTAAAATTTATATCCAATTCTCAACCATCCAGAATGTGAGATATAATCGCTGCGATGTTCAAAGCCATAATTCAGACTTAGGGTTACATCTTTTTTGGTATAGAAAGAAACTCCAGTTCCAAGTCTTAAACTTCCTTGTGCTACTTTGCTGCCATTTGATGAGAAGTTTGTAGTTTGTCCGATAAAGCTACTAGTAGATTTTTGTTTATTAGCAGCAAAGTCATAACCATAAGATGCGGAAAATATCGGACGCATTTCAGTCAGGTTTTTCGTGATAATTAATTGGCTGATTTCTGCACCTAATCTACCTTCAAAGAAATTAGTGCTGTCGGTTTTAACATGAAGGTTAAGAGTTCCCGCCCCGCCTTCGTCATAAGAATCTACGATATTTCTTGCGGCAGTTACAGCAAAAGAAGGTGTGAATAAAATCTCATTTGGGAAGTGATAATTAGATCCGAGTTCAGCTCTTGCGGTGTAACTTTTGCCAGAATAATTAGCTTTAGCGCTGACATTAGCTACAGAGATATAACGATCGGAATAATAATCATTGAGGGAAATTCCCAGAGAAGTATTTAGGAAATAAGATTTAGCATCATAGCCGGTGTAAATAGTAGCTTGGTAAGTATCAATTTTAGTGGTTTTGAAAGCATTGCGAGCACTGATACTGGATTTAGAATATCCGGCAGTAACACCCAAAATAAAGTTTTTGGTAAGATTATGATCGGCTCCAATAATCACACCACCTGAATTAGCGTCATAGCCATCTCCGGAGCTGGTATTTCCTTGGGCAATTTTTGAACCGAAAGTTTGAATCCAAGCTGATGATTTAGCTGCCGCATCATCACCTTTAATCGTGATGAATGATGGATAAGAAGTTTGCAAATTATTGTCGCGCAGTGGATTTAACAAAGATGATTTAGAACTTAAATTTGAAACCGCTGCCGAAGAATTTTGATTAAAAAGATTATTGGCAAAAGATAAATCAGTGATTGAAGTAGCGAAATTATTGCTTCTCACCGATTCCAAACGAGAGGAAATAATATTACCAGTTGTGGCAATATTATTAAAAGCAACACGGTTAGTTGAATTGTCAGCTTGTACAGTTACAGATTTTAAAACTTCTTCTTTTTGGCTAGAAGAATAGCTAGCGCTGTTTAGGAAATTTTGTACAGTTGCTAAAGTTCCAGTTGCAGAAGTAATACTGGTGATTGCATCGTAAGTGCTTTGATCATTGGAGTTGGTGAGAACCGGAACGGCAACTGTTTCTTCTTCATCTTCGTCGTCTTCCTCGTCATCACCCCCAGTAGAATCACCAGTCAAAGTCAAAATTAACTGATTATCCACAACTGAAGTAGTGTAAGTTTGGCCATTCAAAACACTGGTGCTAGAACCATTAATTTTACTGATGGTAAGAGCAGAAATAGATGAACCATCGCCACCGCTAATCAAAACCGCAGTAGTTCCAGAAACTGCCGTTCCTGAAATTGTTAGATTTAAAGTTGTATTGGATGAAATCAAAGCTGCTCCGGCAACTTCTATCGCACTAGATCCAAGAGAATTGAGATTAAGAGTTAGTGATAAAGAACTGCCATCACTAGTTGTAAGAGCGCTAACTGAATTGCTTGTTCCGGCAAAAGACAGGCCGCCACTGGAATTGATACTGCCGCTTACTGAAGCGCCGCTGCCAAATGATAGAGAGCTGGTAGAGTCGATTGTAGCATCGCCGGTAATTGTTCCGCTACTAAGAGTTAATGAACTTGAATTAGTTAAATTAATATTTCCTGTCATCGTTCCACTATTGCTAACAGTGGCGTCATAGCCGCTTAAGTCGAATAGATTTTGGTCTGCTCCAGCAGTAATTGATCCGGCGTTAGACACGGTTAGTGACGATCCACCATCATAATCTGTTAATTTGAATACTTGGCCTTCAGAAGCAGAGATGATTCCCGTAGCTTTATTGGTAACAGTTAAAGCTATATCAGGAGAGCCTGTAAAGGAAAGGACCCTGCCACTGCCAGTATCGGCAGAGGTATTCGATAAAGTCGCTGAACTTCCGGAATCTTTTCCAACAATAATTGCTATGGTGGCGCTACTAATATCACCAAAATTTAGAGTACCAACTGCATTTGGACCTTGGCTAGTTACTAAACCTGATAATATTGTCAGGCTTCCAAGAGAAGCACCATTATTAAATTCTAGAGCACCAGAGGCAGACCCAGTTTCTATAATACCTTTTGATGAATCACCGGTATCAACTGAAATTTGTGTGTTAACAAAAGAGACGTTATAGATAGCCGTCTCTCCGTTTTCAGAATCAGCTATAATAGTTTCGCCTGATCCAACAGTTATTACCTGATTGTCAGAACTAACATTTATCTGGCTACCAAACGCCTGAGACGAAGCAGAAGAAATAACACCACAAACCAAAAAAGTTCTTAACCAAAAATTTCTCATATTTTACAAAAAAAATTTAACTAATTATTTTTAACAAATGAGCTTTTCACAAAGCTTCAAAACAAAGCACAAGTTGATATTTTTTTTTAGTAACAAAAAGAAAAGGTAATTTTGAGAATTTTCTCAAAAAGATAATTAATAGTATCAAATTCAAGCAGCGACACCAAATCTAAGGCATAATGATGTAAAACCATCTAGACCAAAATAAATACATCCTTTTATCTGCAAGATTAATTACAAATTTTGATTAAATAACTTAATAATTTTTTTACTTAAATAATGTCAAAAGAAACAACTCCTGCTACAACCAAAGCAACTGAAAAAGAAACTAATGAAAGTCCATGGTTTTATGCAGACTTAGATTCAGGTGGAACGCCATCCATTGAAGTTCATCAGACAAATAATCCTTTAGAAACTCCTAACAAAAATACACTGTATTGTGGACCATTAAATCCAGTAGTAGTACTACAAAAAAACGCAAAAAACAACGTAACCGGAGTTGATCTATCAAGTGATTTAGAAGCAGAGTCAGTCGATGTTTTAGAAGCAGAGCCAGAACAAAAGCCATCCACATCATTATGCGCCAAAATTTGTAATATGTTTTTTGGTCAAAACTCGAAAGGTAAAAATATATAAAAGAGAAAAAGGGTTTAGCCCTGTTTTACAGCTGTTTTCCGAAACCACATTTCAGCCTGCTAACTAATTTCCCGTTTTCCCAGCCACATTTGCAGTAAAAAAGCAGCAGTTGTTAGCAGCAGAAAACCACAAAATATCGGTGTTAAAGTGTTATTGTAAGATTGGCCGATTGCAGTTCCGATAATCACGGAAATTCCGGAAGACAAACATCCGGTAACCGCCGCCGCAACGCCGGCAACATGTCCCATTGGTTCCATCGCTAAAGCGTTAAGATTTCCAAATAACATTCCGACAGCAAAAAAAGTAATTACCGCAAAAACCATAAATTGCCAAAGCAATAATTGGTGATTCTGCGCGATTGATGTGATGATAAGTATAGCTGACATCACCATCATCAAGATCAAGGCGTAATGGCAGATTAATTTCATGCCGTATTTTTTCACAATCATCGAATTCACAATTGAAGAAATGCCAATCGCAAGCGCTGAGATGCCAAAATAAATCGGAAATAATTCTCCTACTTGAAAATAATCCTGAAAAATTTGGCGGCTTGAAGACAGATAACCAATCAACGCACCAAAAACCAGGCCGGTGCAAATTGTGTAACCCAAAGCAAATTTATTACTCAATACAACCAAAAGATCTTTCCAGATTGCCGGCAAATTAAAGGGGCGGACATCTTGTTTTTTCAGGGTTTCGGGAAGGCGAATAAATGTCCAAATAGTTGCGATAATTGCAGCTGCCAAAAAAATACCGAAAAAAAAACGCCAGCTGACAATTAATAACAAAGCTTGGCCAATGCTTGGCGCAATCACCGGAATGATGATAAAAATCGTCATGACAAATGACATCACGCGCGCCATGTCACGCCCTTTGTAAAGATCGCGGATAATTGCAATACTGACAATTCTAGGAGATGCTGCTCCAAATCCCTGCAAAAATCGACCCAGCAACATAATTGAATAATCTTGCGCCGTGATGCTCAAAACATTGCCCACTGCAAAAATTATCAGTCCAAAATAAACTGTCGGTTTGCGTCCGAAACTATCCGCAAGCGGGCCGTAAATTATTTGCCCGAAAGTAAAACCTAAAAACAAAATCCCGATAACATATTGCATCTGGTTTTGATCAATAATTCCAAAATCTTTTCCCATTAAAAAAAGTGCCGGCAAAATCATGTCAATCGACAGCGCCATCAGTGCCACATAAAGCGCCATTAAGGTTACAAATTCTACGAAAGAAGATTTTTTCTGATGATTTATCATAGTTGAAATATTAGTGATTGGTGTCTTTGGAGATTTTTCCCCGCGCTTTTACTTCTATAAAATGATAAGATAGTGCAGCTATTGCAATATTTAACACCAATGTAGCAGCAACTAATATATTCAAGTTAATTTCGGGAAATTTTTCTAATAAAAAGATAAAAGGGGCCTGGCCCCTTTTCTCTTCAGGCTCTAGAAAGATCACAAACTCCAGAAAAATCTAAAGCAAGGTAAACTAAGATTGTGGGTTAGACACTGTTAGCTAATGTACTTATTTTAATTGTATATAAAGTTTATAAAGTTATAGTCATTTATCATTATATCTCTATAAACTTTATATATTTCATATGGATCCCGTAAAAAATCCCTTCTCTCCTGGTGCCGGATCACCTCCGCCAGAACTAGCTGGCCGTAAAAATATTTTAGATAAATCCGAAATAGTTCTTGGAAGATTAAAAGCCGGGAAATCAGAAAAAAGTTTTTTACTGGTAGGGCTTAGAGGTGTTGGAAAAACCGTATTATTAAATGAAATAAATAATTACGCCCAAGACAACGGATTTAAATCTATTTTAGTAGAAGCGCATGAAGGTAAAAGTTTAGCATCTCTATTGCTTCCACCTTTGCGCCAAATTCTTTTTAGCCTAGATCAAATGGAAAAGATGAGCGAGAAAGTAAAAATAGGATTACGTGTTCTCAAAAGTTTCTTTAACGGAATAAAATTAAAAGTTAGTGATATAGAAATTTCTTTGGATATAGATCCGGAAATAGGAAGAGGAGATAGTGGTGACCTCGAATCTGATTTACCTATATTATTGGAAGCAATAGCAGAAGCAGCAAAAGACAGAGGAACTGCTATCTCAATTATAATTGACGAAATTCAATATTTATCCGAAAAAGAATTTAGTGCGTTGATTATGGCAACTCATAAAATTTCTCAAAGACAACTCCCTCTTGTATTAATTGGAGCAGGACTACCTCAGCTTGTGGGACTTGCAGGTAATTCAAAATCTTATGCCGAAAGATTATTTGATTATCCCCCAGTTGGACCACTTAATCATGCTGATGCAATTCTTGCCCTTCAAGAACCGGTTAAAGCACAAGGTGTAAATTTTACTGATGAAGCTCTGGAAGAAATAATTCTTAAAACAGAAGGATATCCCTATTTTCTACAAGAATGGGGATATCAAGCTTGGAATCTTGCATCAACTAATGAAATTGGTTTAGACGTTGTTAAAAAGGCTACAGAAGTTTCATTACAAAGACTTGATGAAAGTTTTTTCCGAGTCCGGTTTGATCGTTTAACCCTATCCGAAAAAAGATACCTTTTTGCTTTAGCAGAATTTGGAAGCGGCCCACATAGATCTGGCGATATTGCCGAAAAATTAAAAGTAAAACCACAAAGCGTTGCCCCAACAAGAGCAAGCCTTATCAAAAAAGGGATGATTCATAGTCCTTCTTATGGAGATATCGAATTTACCGTTCCTCTTTTTGATGATTTTATGAGAAGAGCAATGCCTTCAAGAAAGTAACACACCAAAATTTGAATTTTTAGCATCAGAAATTGAAATCATGGGAAAACCGCTATTTTTTAATTTGGTGATAAGTTGTTGTTCAACTGCGCGGGCTTGGCTTTTTCCTTCTTTTATCGTCACGTAAAAAAACTCACATTTGCTGTCGGAAAGCCGGTTTCTATGCGCCATTATGCGGTGTAAAAAATTATCAGTTTCACCGACATAGAAAAAATTATTCGCCGTTTTTAAAACATAAACAATGCTGTAACTAATGTCACTTAAAGATGGCATCTCATTTTCTTTAAGGTTTTTGATCTGCGCCAATTCTGCTTTGGCGGTTACAGCAAGAATTTCTTTTATCAGCTCAATTTCAGGTTTGTTATTTTTTGGAATTGCAAATCCTTCGTAACTTTGAGCAATTTCTTGAGCCCGGGCGACAATCGTTGAATCTACGCCAACTTTCAAAGCTGTGTAAAAAGCTGAGGAGTTTAAATCTACTCCATCAATTGCTTTATAAGTCGGAACATCGCCGTCGCAGAGCATTTTAATCAGTTTTATATTTTGTAATTTAACCGATTTATTTTCGAAAATTTCATGCCAATGAGTTGCAAAAATTGAGCGGATATTTCTTTGCGCCAAATGTTCCAAAACACTGGCCGCAATTGCGTGACCAGCTTTTGATTCTGTGCCTTTTCCCAGTTCATCAATCAGTAAAAAACTTTTGGATGAAGCATCGCGAAGCGCAACTTTGATGTCATTCATTTCTACAGCAAAAGCGGAAAGACCAGCTTCCGGATCATCGCCAGCGCCGGTTCTGACATACCAGCCGTCAATTTCTTGCGCGATAGAAAGTTTTTTCGCCGGAAACATAAAACCACTTGAACCAAGAAGTGTCGTGGCAGCAAGCGACCTGATGAGAGTTGACTTCCCAGCCATATTATGCCCGGTTAGTAAACAAGTTCCGTCAAAAGAAAGTGTGTTTGAAACTGCTTCACCCGGCTTCATCCAATAAGGAAAAAAATCTGCGAGAGAAATTTTATTTTCATCTGCGTCGCTAACAAAATTAGTCGTCCAATTGCGCGGCTGGCATTCTTTAATATGCAAATAAAGCGTCTTCACAAAATTGGAAAAAGTCGCCAAATGAATTATCGGCAAACAAAAAGGTGAAAGTTCTTTTGACGCCTGTTTGAGAATTTTCTTAATTGCTTCGTACGTAGCGGCGGCGGCATTTTTATATTCTTGCAAAGCATCTTCTGCTTTTTTTGTCGTCCAGCGATCTTTCACTTCTTTACCAAAACGATCGAGCGGATGTATCAATTGCTGTTTCGCATTTACACTTCCCAAAATCCAAATAGCGCAATTATGCATATCATAAGTAAGCGCTGGTTTTCTAGCTCTTTTGGCTTTTTCTTCATCGAAAGATTCTGTTATAGAAGTCAAATTTTTGCGCAAAATTTCTTCATATTTTTTCGCCGCTTTTTCAGTTTTTTCATATAAATCTGAAATTTCTGCACTGGAAGTTCGGGCAATTCTGCCACGAAATTCTTCTTCAATCCTTTCAAATAAAGTTGCTGGAACCAACTCACTTTGCGGAATATAAGCTAAATCTTCTTCTTTTGGCAAAATTGGTGCGAGCATCGCAATTATTTTCTGGCTCGTATCTTGCAAAATATTTGACTCAGCTTTTATCGACGAAATGTAAGAAACTATTTCCAAACTATTTTTGATAAAATTTTTCGTCAGGTTTTTTTGACAATTCAGAAAAATTTCTGCCAAACAAAATAAATCCTTCAAAATTTCCGGATGCGCTTCGTTTTTATTCAAAGTTTTAATATATCGAACCGGATTTGACACAATCAACGTCGGAAGCTGCTTGTTACTTGATTGCAACTCAATAATCGCTTCTCTTAAACTATCGGCATATTTTTTGGGCGGTGGATTTAGTAAAATATTTCTGACAATATATTTGCAAGTCGCCGGACTACTTTTGGGCAACATTAATTGAATCAGATCGGGAATTCCTCTTTTTGGTAAAACACCAATTTGTTCCGCCGTTTGCTGGTAAAGCGGAAAAGGACAATCTTTTACACTCAGATTTTCCGCTTTTAAAAAGGCAATATTGGCATCAAGCCCTAAGTCAATTTTAATTAACTCTTCCACGCGCGTGGCAAAAGCCCGCGAAGAATAACCATTTATTCGGACTAAATTTTGAAACTTTAAATTTGCCGCAGCGATTAATGATTTCGGAGTTTTTTCATGAAGAAAAATCCGATTCATTCGTCCACTATATTTGTTAAGGCGGATGATCGCGGCTTCTTCGGTTAAGCCTTCCAAAACTAATGAAGTTCTTAAATCAGGATTAATTTCTACAACCTTAATTCCTTTGCTATTAACCGCGATTCCAAATTCCGGCGGCGCTTCGGGAAAACAAATATTGGCTTTATGGCTCATCGCCAAACCGTAAGTGTAAGTTGGAGATGACGGAGTTATTACTTCCGAAATAAACCTGATTTTGCGGCCTTTTTTATGAGCATCATCGGCTTGCTCACAAACCACAATTGAAAATCCGGCGCCGGTTAAATCATCTAAAACCGATTGAATATTCGCCAGTGGCATCCCTGCCCTCGGGCCTTTTCTGCCCATTCGATTGATGCCGCAATATTCAACTAAAAAAACCGAATCTATGCCCCAAGTTTCATAAAATTCGCCAATCTGAATCAGAATAATTTTTTGGGGATGCTGTTTTTTGATGCGAAAAAGAAAATCAACAGTGGCATCTTTTTTACCTGAATCATGTTTAAAACCTTTCCAAAAAGCTTTATTGCCATCACCAATTCCCAGTGGTCCATCAGAATCTAAATCTTGCGCCATCCTTATAGCAACAGGATGCGACAGGCTTTCGAGCCTTGAATTCCAAAATTGCGAATGAATATATAAATCGTTAGGAAAAGCTTTTTCCATAGCCAATAATTCTGAAATCTGAATTTAATTTAGATGAATTTGGCTTTAATTTTTGTGATGTGATTTTAACCGGGATGTGGTGGAAATTGCGGTGGGTAGATGTGGTAATTTTGGACAGTGAAATAAGAGATTTTTAATATGATTGTCAATTAAAACCCTTATTCCTAGAAAAGGGCCAGGCCCCTTTTTAATTAATTATTATTCCTAGAAAAGGGGCCCCCAGGCCCCTTTTTAATTAAATTATACTGGAGCTTGTCTCTAAGGCTCTAACTACCAATAATACTACCTTTTGAGCTACTAGTTTTGTGTTGGTCAGATCTTTCAGCTATACGATCAACAAATGATTTGTCCTCTGACGGTTCTGATGGTTGTTGCACTTCTTCCCTTACAAGATCAACAAATGATTTTTTATCTTCTTCTTTTTCTAGATCTGACGAAATTCCTAAGTCAGCTTTAGAAAGTTGAGCTATAACATCATCAAGATCTGATGATGTTTCTAAATCCAATGACTTATCTTTTTGAGCAACTTGATTTGCTGCTGCATCAACATATGACTGAGCCTTTGATTGTTTATTACCTAATTTATTTGCCTCACATCTATCCCGCATTGTTGCCAATAAATCCTTCACATCTTGACCAGCAAAAATATTACTCTGTGTTTTTTCATTTTCATATTTAGCAAGGTTACCAATCGCATTTGAAATGCCGATAATAGCCTCATCACTTTTTGCACTATTGCCCCAATCTAACAGCATGTTTTTTGTTTCAGTGGTGCAATAACGTTCTCCCCCTTTTTCGCATGAAGCAATGTTTCCGATAGTATAGGCAACGGCTCCTCGAACCAGATCATCATTTGGGTGTTTCGCCACCATTCTCATCAGAAAATCCTGCGTATCTTCACCACTATAAAGTTCAGCTGCGTCATTATTGTTGTGAGTAATACGAGAAATTGAATTTAAAACCGAGGCAACTGCAAAAGGACTTTTTGCCTGATCACCCATCTTAAAAATTGTTTCTTTTACTTCCTCATCATGAAAATTAGGGCTTGAATTACTGAAGGTTTCTAATGCACCCATGATGGATTTTACTGCATTATCATAATCTGTTTTTGACACTTTGTCGCTTGGATTTTCTTGCATCGCAGCTTCAGCCCATAGCATCAGCTTGCTTTTGATGGCAACGGCATTTTCTCCTTCGCAGAATAATTTTTTACCCTGCTCACAAGCGCTAATATTAGTAATTGCACGAGCTATTTGACCACCATCTCTTGGATCGGTTGTTTTTTCTAGCATGTCCATTATCGCAGAAGAAACTTCTGGTATGGCGTATAATTCTCTCGCATCTTTATTAGAGCTGATTGTTGCAATTGTAGAAGCAACAGATCCTCTGGCTTCATCTGAAGAAACACCCTTAGCTATATAGCGATTTTTGGAAGTGATTCCATCCGGGATGTTATGTGCCATTTCAAGCAACGTATCTCTAGTTGTTGCGTCGAAGTAAGGGGATTCTTTATCCCCATCAAAAATAACTTGTTGAGAAATGCGATGCATCGCACTTGCTATCGGCATTATAGAATCATTAATCCCTTTTTCTTGACCGCCTAGCCATTGACCGCCTAGCCATGATTTTTCTTTAACTTTTGTCATGCCAATCAAGACATCACGAGTTTCTTCACTTTTATAATCCTTCACACTCGAGCCACAAAACTGAACATTGGTGATAGCACAAGCAACTGCACTAACATCATTATTGTTTTTAGCTTGTTTCGCACCGTTCATCAACAGTTCGTACGTCTTTTCTGTGTCGTAAATCTGCCTTTTTTCTAGAGTACAAACATTGGAAATAGCGCTGGCAATACTCACAGCAGAACCTTGGTGTCGACTATATAAACCCATTAATACATCTCGCGTATCTTCGTCACTATATAGATTTTTCGTATCCTCGCTAGCGCAAAAACAAATAGATGCTATCGCTCTAGCAACACCACTTGCAGCAGCATCACTGCCGGCGTTTTCAGCCATGGCAAAAAGTGTTTCTTTTGTTTTTGCGTCATTAAAAAGCTGAGCCTCTGCTTCAGGATTATTGGCAATATTACCAATCGCTGCAGAAAGTTGTTCATCTAATAGTTCATCTTTATGTTCAATCGAGCCATCCGAATATCGGATTAACAGGTGTTTTACGCGATCATCTGATCCTAATAATTTTTTGCCAACTGGGTATCGGGCAATATTAGCAATTAATCCTGTGACATTTCTCCGCGCATCTTTATTTTGATTTTGTACAGCTGCACCAAATTCTACAATTTTCTCGATAATCTCTTCCCTTGCCAACAACTTTGCACCTTCTTCACTACTAGCTATGTTGCATAAAACGGCCGCAGCATTGCTCCTAGTTTTTTCACTGACTGTTGTATCTTCTGGGTTCAAGTATAGCACAAGTTTATCTATAACTTCTGACGCTTCATAGCTGGCTATGTCTGATTCGGGATTGAGGTGATTTGATAATGCAGCAAAAACCTCACCTATTTTTTCGTCATTATCAATGTTGGTAAAAGCCTCTTGAATTAATCCTGCAAAATCTAATTGCTCTACATCTGGATCGGTTACTTCAATTTTATTTTGTACAATTGGCTTATAATCTCCCGACACTTGCAACTCTGATGTCGATTCCTCAGTTGTCGTCATTTCAGTTCCAGATGTTATCACTTTTGATTTTGACATAGCAGATTATTGTAATTGAAGTTAGTAATTTTTAACCGATTTGTATAAGACTAATTATATTTGGTTTACAACGCTCAATTAGCATAAATAAGAAGAAATACTTATATTGAACCAATTGGGTTATTAGTTTGAATCAGGATCTATAAACACATTTTCATATTCACCAACATCAAAACCAATCAACTGTTTTGAACCAAGATCAATTATGGGACGCTTAATTACTGACGGTTTTTCTTGCATCAGCTCAAGCGCCGATTGATTATTAGTTATGTTATTTTGCACTTGTTCACTCAGCTGCCGCCAAGTTGTACCTTTGCGATTAACTATTTTTTCCCAACCAAATTTCTTAACAAATTCTGTAAGTTTTACTTGATCAACACCATCTTTTTTGTAATCATGAAATTGATATTCAACACCATGATTCGCCAGCCATTTCATTGCCTTCTTAACCGTATCACAATTTTTAATTCCGTATAATTTTATCATAAATTACAAATTAGTTTTTTTTTAGTTTATGAACTCTTTTATTTGTTTTTCAAATCAGGACGATAAAAATTCACAAATCACCCAATTATTAAAATTATTTTTTCTTAGAAATATGAAAACTTCTTACAAAATTATTGCCACTATTGTTGCGGTATTATCTTTATCTACCGTTGCCGTTGCTGATGCCAACGCTAAATCTCATCAGAAAAAACATCATGTTTCTAAAGCTAAAAAAGCTCATAAATCAAAGAAAAATAAGGCTCAAAAACAGAGTAAAAAAGAATCTGCAAAACCAGAAACAGCAAAACCAGTTGAAAATAATGGCGGCGGAGAAATGAAAACTCGCCTGATTGATGCTCATCAATAAATTTTAGAAACTTCTTCAAAATTTTAAAAAAACTCCTTTCGAAAAATTATCGAAAGGAGTTTCTTTTACTTAAAATTTTAAATTACTGATGGTCCCAGAATCCAACTCTGCGCTTGCTCGATTTGATTATATTTAAACATTCTTACTTCGGGATGAACACGACCTTTCGCGATTTGAACTACAATTTTGGTAAAAAATCCTCCCATCGCCAGCGCCGCTTTTTTGAATTTGAAATGATTAGTCTGAGCGAAATTCAAATATTCAGAACGATTTTGCGGACTAGTCCAATAAGGAAATTTCTTTGAATGAATAATAATTCCCATAAGCTCGCCATGTACCTCGTAGTAAGGATCAATCAAGCTTAAAATAGCTTTAAAATCTTCCGCTGTGAAAGGATTTTTAACATCGAGCAAAATTATACCGTGATGATCATCAAACTGACAAAATAACTCGTTTGACGTGGTAATTTCTTTGAATGTGAGTTCTAAAATATTGTCGTCAGCCATATTTTTTAATAATTAATTTAACCTATCGTCCCAATTCAATTTTGAACAAAACATGTTCAATATTTCCATTCACCCCAAGTTCGGCGATGGCTAAATATGTAGCATCAACGCCTTTGACTTTTTTGGTAATTTGTGGCGATAAATCTTTAATAAAATTTTTAATTCCGGAATTTTTAGCAGGAAAATAAAATAAAGTTACATGAGGATTATATTCGTCAAATAATCCTGACATTCCGTAATTATCAACCTGCTCTTTTTGCTTTTTATCAAGCTCAGAATATGAATCAGCAAATCTTTTCAAAACACCTTGATGATATGGATTGGCAATTTTTACCACTTCGATATGCAGATTTTTTAGATCATCATTTTTAACCAGCGGCCAGCTAATATAACGATCCTGCGCAATTTCGAATTTCGAATCCATGGTAATTCTGACTTTCCTGAAATTCTGTTTTTTTAATTCCTGGAATAAATTGTAAATCTTACTTTCCGCAAAACGGCCTTGAAATAAAGTCACGTGGAAAACATTGAGTAAATTCGCTTCGGGATGAATTTGTGACGCAATTTCGGCATTAACTTTCTTCGCTTCATCAGCAAATACTTCTGGTAGCAATAGCACTATTCCATATTCTTTAATCGTTTTGGATGCAGCCTGTGCCTCGGTTGTACAACAAAATAAAGTGCATAAAAACATGATAATTTTCTTCATATTTCCTCCCAAATTAAATTCTTAGTTTGGTATAACTTCCGAAATATTATGAAACAGGAGTTTCTACAAATAACTTTTGTATGATTTTATAGAAATATTCCCGGAATTTATTGCGCAAGGATTTCTGCTTGGTTCCGCGTAAATAATGATGAAATGAGCAAAAATGATATTTGGGGAAAATGCTGTATTTGGTGATATTTGGATCAGAAGTATTTTTGAATTTCAGCTTACGAATCGCGATTAAATCAGGATGGAAAACCATCATGAAATTGAAATAAATCTGATATTCCGAAGCTACACCACCACTCTGATTCTTGAGGAATATTTTATAAAAAGGATCTTTGTTAGCATCACGCTCTTCAACCATTTCGAATAATTCTTTCATGATCTCGCGATTGAAAATCATATTATGACTAATCGCGGAAAATAATTTAAAATGTGGGGGAATATTTTTCCGCGCAATTGCCGGTAAAAACTCTTCTATATGCGTGTTAACCGCAGCTGTAAAGGTGTGACATTCTTTTCTTTGTCCCTTACTTAAATTATAAAAGGCGCAGCCTTTTTTATCGAACATCGGGATTTTACGAAAGAAAACGGTGTCACTATCCAGCACCATTACATTTGGTAAAATATCAGGAATTACAATTGGCGAATACATCTTGAGCAACTGCTGAAAAAACCAGCCGGTAGATTTACCATCTCGATAGCTTTTTACCAAATCATATGAAAATGGAAAAATCGCCTCATCAATCCATTCAGCATTTTTGGTATATTTTTCTTTGGAAACAGTGATGATTCTACGAACCCCAATTAGATTTTTTCTAACACCATTTATACAATGTTCTAAAATTGGTTTATCTCTTTCGTGAACGGGAATTACTACATCAAACTCATATTTCTGGGGTAACATTTACAAAAAAATTATTAATTAGGATTAAGCGAGTTTGGCTTGATATTAAATTTTGTCAAAAGAGAAAATTTCTAGGTAACTATCCTCTTTTTTGCGATATTTCTGATGATGAGAAAAACAAAAATATTAACAACTGCAACTACCAGAAAAATCTGCAAAAGACTAAAACCAACTTTCAATAAAGCGATAATAAAAATACTGGAAAACACCATGAATAAAGCGTTTAACACATTATTTGCGGCAATAATTCGGGATAAATATTTGGCATTGCTGCGATGCTGCATAATTGCGTAAAGCGGTACAATGTAAATACCGGAAAAAACTGCGATTGTCAGCAAACCACAAATGATTAACCAAGCATGTGATCCTGAAGTTAAAAATTCTTTCAGACTGATTAAATTATCAGGTGTCTGATAAAAATGACTGGCATAACAAAAAATTAAAATGCCGATCGTAATGCCAGTTGAACCAAGCGGTGTCATCCTCCCATCAATTTTACCTTTTAGAAGTTTATTGCACATTGCCGAACCAATTCCAATTCCCACCGAAAAAATTGAGAGAAATAAAGCTACGATAAATTCATCACCGCCAATGATGTTTTTGGTATAAACCGGAAATTGCGACAGAAAAGTTACGCCAATAAACCAAAACCAGGAAATGCCGATTATTGAAAGCCAAACTGTTTCTTCTTTTCTGGCATAATCGATGATTTTCCAGGTCTGGCCGGCAATGTTGAAACTGATTTTTAATTCTGAATCAGAGACCAAAGATTTCGGAATGAAGCGGCTGCTTAAATAGCCAATTACTGCGAATAAAACCACGCAACTTGAAATTATATCAATGCCGTTTTGGAAACGTATTACCAAGCCGCCGAGAATTGTTCCGAGTAAAATTGCCAAAAAAGTTCCGCCTTCGATTAAAGCATTTCCGCTTACTAATTCCTGGTTTTTCAATGTTTCCGGAAGCAGGCTATATTTGATTGGGCCAAAAAAAGTTGAATGAACTCCCATTAAAAACATCAAGGTCAAAAGTAGATAAATATTTTCAAAATAAAATCCGATGAAAGAAAACATCATGATTAAAATTTCAGCGATTTTTATGATATGAACTATTCGCGATTTTTCATATTTATCTGCCACTTGTCCGGCTAGAGAAGAGAATAAAAAGAAGGGAAGAATGAAAAGTCCTGAGGCAATTGTGGCCATGATTTGCGCATCCATGTTGAACTTTTGCGCAATGTCGTAAGTAAACCAAATTAGAAAAGCGTTTTTAAAAACATTATCATTGAAAGCGCCAAAAAACTGGGTAATAAAAAGCGGAAGAAATCTTTTTGATTTCAGCAAATGAGATTGGTTTTGCATGAATTTTATTGTAGTTTTTATTTGTGATTAGTTTAGGTAAATTGAAAAACAAATAATTAAACTTAAATCCCAAAATATATGAAAAATTTCCTACGCATTTTTTCACTAGTTTTTTTGCTTCAATCTTGTGAATCAATCAAGTCTTACAAAAAACAAAACCAAATTGTTGAACTAAAAAACGATAATAAATTCATGTCCCTAAAAGCGCCTAAAGGCTATTGCTTTTATGACAAAAATGATGCCGTAGAAAAAGATGTAATTAATATTGTCAGCGCAATAAATAAATCAGAAGGAGCCAGGCTGGAATTGCTTCTGCAAGATTGTGAAGAAAAGAAAAATTTCCTGATTAGCACCAATCCGACATTTAGAAATACTTTAATGATTTTTTCTTTCTCTCCCGAAAATCTTAAAATCATCAAAAAATATCGCTTAGATCGTGACCGCAAAACTTTCGTTGAATTCCATCACAAATCCGGCGAAAAAGAAACCGTCGCCTCAATAAATAAGCTAGTCAATAAAACTATAATTCCTTATATCAAAAAACATAACGACCTGACTTTAATCGATAAATCAACCGCTCTAAACCTATCTCAAAAAGAAGAATTAAAATTGGCGCATGGGGAAATTTTTAAGAAAAAGAAACATATTGCCCTGACTCTGGATAAAAAATTCGCTCCCGAAATTGCTGACTACGAAGCCAGTTCTTATCAAATCGGAAAAATTACTTACTATTGTTCAAATGCCACCAGCCTGATTAATTATATTCCGCTCAACTTTTTTCTATGCGAAGAAATCATTACCGACAAAACAAAAAGCATTGATGAAAGGCTTTTGGAATATGTGAAAGAGACGATTAAATTGAATAAGGATTAAATCTGCAACATCTGAAACGCTATAATCATCAACACCGCAGCGCCGAATAAAGTCACTACGGGTCCGAATTTTCTGGAAAGTTTTTTAGCTAAATTCAAACCCATAATTGTTGCCGCAAAAGCCCAGATTCCGATTGAAATTATATAAGGCAAAATCGGCTCGCCGGCAACGCCAAGGCCAATTCCCACGCCAAATGCATCAAGGCTTGTCGCAAAAGAAACGATTAAAATTTTGGCAAAACCGTGAAATTCGAGCTGCTCTTCTTTTATTTTCTTACTTCTAAAATCTCTAAAGCCTTCAAAAACCATGTGCAGCGCGACGCCCATCAATAGGAAAAAAGCAATCCAATGATCGTATGATTTAAAACTGCTGACAATATTTTCTCCGGCAAAAGCGCCAAACCAAGCCACAAGTGCTTCGGCAGCAGCAGATGCGATGGCAAATTTTATTGCGTCTTTGGAGGTAAATGGGCGCATGCCCATGGCGATTGCAGCAGAAAATGAATCGGCGCTTAGAACAAGGCCGATTAAGAGGACTTCGAAAAACATTTGAGGAAATTACTAGATTGCGAGAAAGGCAAATGATTAGGGAAATGATAAATAAAAACCAGAATAAATTTTTCTCGTCATCCTATCAAATAAAATCGTCATCCTTGGCTCGAAGAGCCGAGGATCTCATGAGTTTAGCCTACTTCTAGATTCTCATAGTCACCCTTCACCCTAAGCCTGTCGAAGGGTGACTATAGGTGTTACTTAATTAATTGCTTAATCTTAAAAAAATCCTCCCATGGATTTTCTTCTAACCTAGAAAAAACCGTCTCAATCGTAAATTTTTTGGGATCCAATTTTTCATCAAGTTCATGCCATGAAATCGGCATTGCAACTGTAGCTTTATCACGTGCGCGCGCAGAAAAGGCGGCGATCGCGGTGGCACTTTTATCATTGCGCAAATAATCGATAAAAATTTTGCCGCGGCGTTTTTCTTTACTCATTATCGAGACATATTTTTGCGGGCTATCCGCTGCCATTTCTTCGGCAAATTTTTTGGTAAAAGCTTTAATTTGCGGCCATTCTAATTTTGGTTTTAATGGCACAACAACATGCAAACCCTTGCCACCAGTGGTTTTAAGGAATGATTCTAAACCATAATCATCAAGGCGAAGCTTAACTTCTGCCGCCGCTTCAACTACTTTTTTCCAGGGAATTTCTGGATCGGGATCAAGATCAAAAATAATGCGATCAGGTTGCAAAACCTTGTCAATCGTGCTTCCCCAAGCATGAATTTCAATCGCACCAAACTGGATTAAAGTCAGTAAACCTTTTTTGTCTTTGATATAAATGTAAGACGTATTTCCAACTTTTAATTCATGGATAAATTTGGAATTACTATTGTCATGGCGCTGGAAAAAACATTCACCGCTCAAACCAGTCGGACAGCGCACCAAACTGATTAAACGATTTTGAATATGAGGTAAAATATGATCCGAAATTTTATCATAAAATTCAGCAAGATCGAGTTTGGTAAATTTATCTTTGGGATAAATTACGCGTTCGGGATGAGTGATTTTGATCTCAGAAAAAGTTTCAGACGAAGCACTGCGCGCTTTGCTCGATGATCTAGAAATGGGAATTTCTTTAGTAATTTCTTTCGCCGGTTTATCAATTCTTAAACCTTGAAATGATGGATGGCGCAGCGCACCGTCATTGGTCCATTCTGAAAATTCAACTTCGCAAACTAATTGCGGTTTTACCCAAATTGCGCCTTTTTTCCCCAAAGCTGAAACTTCTTTAAATGGCGATTTTTCGTGAGTGAAATTTTCGAGTTTTTTTCTAATTTCAATTGCAGCATCAGCGCCAAAACCAGTGCCAACGCGGCCACAATAAATAAAATCTTTTCCTTTGTGAATTCCTAAAAGAAGCGAACCGATTCCTTTACTTTTATTGGACGGAAGCGTGAAACCACCAATCACAAATTCTTGTCTTTTGTGACATTTTGATTTTAACCAATTTTTGTTGCGGCCACTGGAATAAGGCTTCACGGCTAGTTTTGAAATTAATCCTTCAAAATTGGAATCGCAAATTTGTTGAAAAAATTCTTCGCCTTTAAATTCAAAATGTTCGCTGTAAAAAATATTTTTTAAGGCTTTTTTATCACAGAGATTTTTTAATTTTTCTTTACGTTTTATAAGCGGCAAGCCGCGTAAATCTTCATCATCCAAAAATAACAAATCAAAAATATAATATTGTAATTCATCAGTTTTTTGGCTTTTTAAAATTTCCTGTAATTGAGAAAAATTACTGCGATTTTTTTCATCAAGCGCCACAACTTCACCGTCAAAAATAGCATTTTTTAGCGGAATTTTTTCTAAAGATTTTATCAAAAAAGGAAACTTGTTTGACCAATCCAAACCTGTGCGCGTAAAGATTTTAACTTTACCATTTTCAAACCGCGCCTGCATTCTGTAACCATCAAATTTTATTTCATGAATCCAGTTTTTATCTTGCGGAGTGTCGTCAACTAAAGTTGCAAGTTGTGGTTTTATAAAAGCTGGAAGTTTTGATTTTTTGATTTTAGTTTTTGTTTCAATTCCTGAAATTTCATCCATCTTACGACCAGTAGTGACGCTGGTTTGAAATTTTTTTAATAATTTGTCATCATCATTTTTTTTGGCAAATTCATCGTCTTTTTTAATTAACAGCCAATTATTTTTCCCAGCTTTTTCGCTCCATTTCATGCGTACTAAACTCCACTCGCCTTTCAATCTTTCGCCATGCAAATAAAAACTTAATTTTCCGGCTTTTAACTGTTTTACCGGATCACCAATCGGTTCCCATTTTCCGACATCCCACAACATCACGGTTCCACCGCCATATTGTCCTTTAGGAATTGTGCCTTCAAAACTGCCGTAAGAAATTGGATGATCTTCAACTTCAACAGCGAGGCGTTTAACGCTTGGATCTAAACTTGGGCCTTTTGTAACCGCCCAACTTTTTAATGTGCCGTTTAATTCAAGGCGAAAATCATAATGCAAGTGGCTGGCGGCGTGCTTTTGGATGAGATAGGAAAAACCATTTTTACTTTTATTTTTTTTACCGGCAGGTTCAGAAGTTTTTTTAAAATCACGCTTTGCATTGTATGTACGAAGCATGTTCTTTGTCATTTTCGCCCCGCTCTTTTTTTAGGAGTGGGTTTTTTGGGAGAGTTTTTTTCAGCCAAACTTTTCTTCAACGCATCCATCAAATTAATCACTTTCGGATTGGATTTATGCTCAATGGTTTTTTTAACTTTCTTCTTGTGCAACTTCGAATCAATCAGCTCCTGCAAGGCTTCGTTGTAATGATCGTGAAATTTTGCCGGATTAAATTTTGCACTTTTTTGTTTAATTAATTGTTCCGCTAAATCCAATTCATCCTGCTTTAATTTCACTTCTTCAATTTCATCAAAATAAGCATCTGCCCTTCGCACTTCTTCTTTGTAACGGATAATATCAATCATCATTCCTCGACCGCACGGTTTCAACACACAAAGGCGTTCGCGACCTCCGATTACTAATTGTCCCAGCCCAAATTTTTTAGTTTTACGCAAAGATTCACGAATTATGGCAAAAGCTTTTTTGGCCGCATCATTCTTTGGAACCACGAAATACGGGCGTTCGAAGTAAAGTGGATCAATTTCCGATGAATCAACAAATTGTACAATTTCCAAAACATCGCTCGATGGAAGTTTGAGGTTTTTTATTTCTTCCGGCTCAATTTCAACATATTCACCTTTTTCATATTCATAACCTTTTATAATGTCTTCGCGCTCGACGGGCTGGTCATTTACAACATTTTGATGCCTTACGCGCTCTCCGGTTTTTCGGTAAATTTCATGCAGCGGAATGGTGCGATAATTATTTACCGCCGGGAAAATTTCAACCGCAAGTGAAACTAAAGAAAGACGAATTTGCCCTGTCCAATATGGCCGCATAAAAACCTCATTTTTCTAAATTGAGAGTTTTTAAGCATTAACAGCGCTGTTTTAGAAGCTCAAGATTTCAAATGATTGATTGGCGAAAATTTCTAAATATGTAACAATTTATAGAAAATTTATTTGCGATTTTTTCTTTAAATAATATTTTTTCGTCCCTTTTAAATTGTAATCATTTTTTACAATGAAGCTTCTTTTACCTGAAAAATCTCGGATCTTTGAAGATCATATCCACAAAATCGCTGATATTATCGTCAATGCTGCCCATGATAAAATTGCTTTTGTAATTCTGTTTGGCTCTTTTGCCCGTGGCGATTGGGTACGCGATCGTTATTCAGAAGGCAATGTTGTTTATGAATATGCTTCAGATTTTGATTTTTTAGTGGTTACAAATCCCAAAGAAAATGATGAGGAAAGTTTTATCTCTTTTGATTTGGACCGCAAAATTAAACGTGAAATTGATAAAAAGATTGTTGTTCGCGAAGACCATAAAATCCATTTGGTAATTGAATCTTTTAATTACGTAAATTCTGAACTTGAAAAAGGCCGCTATTTTTTTTCTGATATAAAAAAAGAAGGAATTTTACTATTTAATTCCGGACAGTTTGTTTTAGCTGATCCGCGACCTTTAAGCCTGGCTAAAATGAAAGCAATTACTCAAGCTGATTGTGAACATTGGCTGGGAAAAGCGGAAGGATTTTCAATCAGCTTCAAGGCAGTTTTTGCAGAAAATTTATATTCCGATGCGGCTTTTCAACTTCATCAATTAGCCGAAAGTCTTTATAATTGCGCCTTATTAACTTTAACCGGTTACAAGCCGAAAACCCATGATCTTGAAGAGTTGAACCAACTTTGCTGCGTGCAATCAAATGTGTTTTTAACGATTTTTCCTGTAGGAGATGAGAAGCATAAAAATGCTTTTAAAATGTTGCAAAGAGCTTATGTTGAAGCGCGCTACAACAAGGATTATAAAATCACCAAAGAAGCTCTGGAATATCTGCTTGAAAGAATTAATCGATTAAAAGAAATCGTGGTAAAAATCTGTAAAGTTCATATCCAACCTAATTCAAAATACCTAACTTCTGACGAAAATTCTTGAGGAAAAATTGCGACAAAACTATTTATAAAAGCAGCTCTTCTTCAATTGCGATAAATTTTGATGCAGCATTGGCAAGTGAGTCAGCTGTAAGATCGGCAACGCCGTAAACTTCAACGATATTATTAAAATCTTTTTTGATTTTGTGAACCAGCAAATCAAAATCGCCATCGCCGGAAAGTAAAATTACCACATCAGATTTTTTAGCATATTCCATCACATCAAGCGTAATTCCGACATCCCAATCACCTTTTGCCGAACCATCGGCGCGCTGGATAAAAGGTTTTAATTTTATCTCAAAACCAATTGCGCGTAAAATATTTTGAAACTGTTTTTGTTTTTCATCACCGCGCCCAATTGCGTAAGCGTAAGCACCAACTACTTCACGATTTTTTGTCGCTTTTGCCCAAAATACATTGTAATTAAAATTGCGCGCGAAGCGTTGTTTTGTAGTGTAGTAGATGTTTTGAACATCGACGAAAATTGTTACTTTTTCCATTTTTTGTGAAAATTTGGTCTAAATTAGGATTTTATTACTCATTTCCTCCTCCCAAAAGGAAACAAATTATTTAATTCTTTTTCTGCAAAGCCATTCCATTCTGGAAAATTATAAAAAAAGAAGATTAGTGTTTTTTTGATGTTCTCAAAATCTTACATATTACGAAGTAGTTCACAAAGGAAGTATATCACAAAGTAGTTCACAAAGGAAGTTTATATTTTGAAGTTGGTGTCGTTTCGTTTTAAAAACTATCTAAAAGGTGGTTGTTATGCGCAAGATTTCCGATCCTCGAAAATTATTAATAACAATCCTGCAGGTAATTTTATGCCTGAATATTTTTTTCTTGAATCAGGAATCACGCGCCTCTGATGTTACAATTTCCAGCAGCAATATTTTACCCCAAACTTTTAACAGCAACGGCGCAAAATTAACCATTGCCTCTGGTGGAAATTTATCAGTAAGTAATGCAATTGTGGATCTCGGCGCAGCAGCCAGCGACAATAATAATACCAGTTTAAAAGTTGAGGTTAATGCCAATTCCGGGCAAGGTATAACTTCCTCAGGCGGCGGGCGCGGCGCTTTTGAATTAACTTCTTCAGCAACTCTAGCAACTATCGTTTTAAATAGCGGTTTGATGACCAGTGATTATTCCGGCGGTGGCACAATTTCATTAATGGGCGCAGGTGGCACAGGCAGCATTACAACATCGGCAAATACCACAATTTCCAACACTGCAACTTCTGGATATGGCATAAATTCGGTTACAACTACCAACACCAATTTAACCATCACCAATGCCGGCACGATTAGCACCAACAATAATGCTTCATCCGTTGCGATTAGAGGTGTCGACAGTAATTCCGGCTCATCTTTAATCTTGGATAATAGCGGTACAGTTACTGCTGGCGCAAGCGGAACCGCAATTACTCTTACGGGCTATACTGGTAATATCACTAATTCCGGTACGATAACCGGCAGTATCACTGGTGTTGCCAGTAGTTTAAATATTACAAATAGCAGCGGCACAATTAGCGGCAATATTACTTTAGGCAGCAATAGCGCTTCAACTTTAAATTTCAGCGGCGGCACAGTTACAGGAAATATCACCATGAATAATAGCGCCCAAATTACAACTTACGACGGCGGCAGTTTGACTGGTACAATTGACGGCGTCGGGCAAATTATTATCGATGCTGCGTCAGTAATTTTAAACGGAAATATCGGCGCCACAACTTTAGTAAATTCAATTACAGTCAATGATAGCGATGCTTTAGACATTGAAACCAATAGTAATTCAATTCGCGTTTCCACAATTTCGCTAGGCACTAACTCATCTTTGACAGTTGGATCTAACACCATTAGCGGTGCTATCCAAGGCACATCAGATGGATCAGGAACCGTTAATTTTAATGCCGATCGCACGCTAGATCAAAATATCGGAACCTCATCAAATTCATTGGCAACAATTGCGCTTGCTGCCGGAAAAACTTTGACTACAGGTTCCAATAATTTAGACGCAACTACAACTACTCTTGGCTCGGGAAGTAGTTTAACACTCAGCAGCGGAACTGTAACTGGCGCAGTTCAAGGTCTATCTGATGGAGTTGGCGCAGTTTCTTTTACGCAAGATTTTTCTGCTGCCGGAAATTTCGGAACTTCTTCAAATTCACTTTCTTCACTCGCAATTTCTGCGAATAAAACTTTGTCGGTTGGCAGTTACAATATTGATGCCACTACAACTACGCTTGGATCAGGAAGTACTTTAACTCTAAGCAGTGGAACGCTGACTGGCGCAGTTCAAGGCTTGTCCGATGGAGTTGGAACAATTTCTTTCACCCAAGATTTTACCGCCGCCGGAAATTTCGGAACTTCCTCAAATTCACTTTCCTCAATCGCAATTTCAGCAAGCAAAACTCTAACCACCGGTTCAAATAATCTTGATGCAACTACAATTACACTCGCCTCAGGAAGTGCTTTAACTCTCGGCAGCGGAAGTGTGACTGGCGCGGTTCAAGGCACTTCCGATGAAGTTGGTACAGTTTCTTTCACTCAAGATTTTACCGCCGCCGGAAATTTTGGAACTTCCTCAAATTCACTTTCTGCAATCGCAATTTCCGCGAGTAAAACTCTAACCACCGGTTCCAATAATTTAGATGCAACTACCATCTCGCTTGGATCGGGAAGTGCTTTAACACTCAGCAGCGGAACTGTGACTGGCGCGGTTCAAGGCTCATCCGATGGAGTTGGTACAGTTTCTTTCACTCAAGATTTTACTGCCGCTGGAAATTTTGGAACTTCTTCAAATTCACTTTCCTCAATCGCAATTTCTGCGAGTAGAACTTTGTCTGTCGGAAGTTACAATATTGATGCAACTACAACTACACTTGGCTCGGGAAGTACTTTAACACTAAGCAGTGGAACGGTGACTGGCGCAGTTCAAGGCTTGTCCGATGGAGTTGGAACAATTTCTTTCACCCA
>JAZKII010000077.1:0-4929 GCA_040384945.1 Pseudomonadota bacterium | reverse complement strand
GATGATCACGCTAGCGTCTCGACGACGCACTTCGTGCTTTGCTCGACGACCTAAATATCTTTCTTAGTTGAAATTCGAACAAAAAATAAAAAACAATTAATCAATAATGCAAAAAATCACCGCAATCCTTTCACAAAAAATCAGCGAGAATCACCAAAAAATTGAAGATTTTTTTGCGCAAAAATTTCGTGAAAATCCACCACTTTTTTATAATTCGGTTGATCTGCGTCACAGCGAAATAAAAATTGCACCAGTTGATACAAACTGCTTTCCAGCCGGATTTAACAACCTTTCCGACATCTCGCAAGAAAAAGCAAAAACCATCGCTGATGATTTTTTTGCAACTTATTTTCCTGATGCAAAAAAGATTTTAATTTTACCGGAAAGTCACACTCGTAATTTGCGTTATTTGGATAATATTTTTTATTTGCAGGAAATCTTAAGCGCAAAAAGAGAAGTTATTGTCGGAACATTATCGGAAGAAATTCTAGAGAAAACTGTGATTGACCTAGAAAATGGCCATTTCACGACTCTTCATCCTTTGCAAAAAAATGGTGATAAAATTTCGACAAAAGAAGGTTTTACGCCCGACTTAATTATTTTAAATAATGATTTAACTGACGGAATTCCGGAAATTTTAAAAAATCTTTCTGTAGCAATAATTCCATCACCAAACCTTGGCTGGCATGCTCGCACCAAATCTCATCATTTTGATATTTATAATAAATTAGCTGTTGAATTGGCACAAATTATTGAAATTGATCCGTGGCTGATTTCTTCATTTCACGCTTCCTGCCAAAAAGTGAATTTCAAAGAACAAACCGGAATGGAATGTTTGGCGGCGCATGTCGATAAAATCATCGCCGATTTAAAAGAAAAATATCAGCAATATGGAATTTCGGATGAACCTTATTGTTATATTAAAGCCGATAACGGAACCTACGGAATCGCGGTCTGGCCCGTTTCTTCCGGTGAAGAAGTTTTGGAAATAAATAAAAAAGAACGCAATAAAATGAACATGCTCAAAGGCGCCGTTCAAAATACGCAAGTGATGATTCAGGAAGGAATTAAAACGGTAGATCGCATCGATGATAAAATTGCCGAACCAATGATTTACATGATCGGCGGCGAAGTTGTAGGAAATTTATTTCGGGTTAATGAAAATCGCGATGAAAAAATCAGCTTAAATGCTGCCGGCGCCAGCTTTTTTGATTTAGAAAAATTATCTGAAACTCAATTAAAATTGGGTTTAGAAAAAAATAAAATTTCTGCAATTTACTCAGTAATTGCAAGGCTCGCGGCACTCGCTTCAGCGGTTGAAAACAGCCTCAATATTTCAACAAAAAATTCATAGTATTTATGAAAACAACCAGACCATTAATTGGCATTGTTCCGGACTATAAAGATGGCTGCCCGGGCGGCTATTCAACTCGCAATTATTATGCCCTGCGCGCTAATTATGTTGAAATGATTAATAATGCCGGCGGTGCTGCGATTATTTTAACTTATGATTATGATTTGATTGATTCTTATCTCGATTCCCTCGACGGTCTGGTTGTGGTTGGCGGATATTTTGATATTCATCCGAAACGTTACGGCGAAGAAGAAATTCACCCGACTGTCAAATTAAACGACGTTCGCGAAAATTTTGAACATGCACTTGGAAGTAAAGCGATTAAAACCAATGTTCCTTTGTTTGGAATTTGTAACGGCATGCAATTAATCAATGTTTTGCATGGCGGAAAAGTGATTCAACATATTCCTGATGATGCTAAATTCATGGATCATGAACAAAGCCATATTGAAGGATTTAAGGATTACAAAACACCTTATCACGATATTTTAATTGAGAGAAATTCTAAACTTTTTGCAATTGTCGGCGAAGAAAAAATTAAAACTAATTCTTCGCATCACCAGGCCGCAAAAAATGCTGGCGAAGGTTTGCGAGTTGCAGCTCGCGCTAGTGATGGCGTGATTGAAGCAGTTGAAAAACCGGGACATCCTTTTTGCATTGGCGTGCAATGGCATCCGGAATTTGAAGTGACGGAAGCCGATAAAAAAATCTTTGCAGCTTTTGTTGCAGCGGCAAAAAAATATAAAGATTCGAAGTAATCTTAAAAAATAAAAAAAATGACTGAAATTAAAGCTGAAGAAAAAGGAATTCGCATTGCCAAAGTAATTGCCCAAGCCGGATATTGCTCGCGAAGAGAAGCGGAAGAAATGATTTTGGAAGGTCGCGTCAAAGTTAATGGCGAAGTTATTACCAGCCCGGCGACTTTTATTACTGACCATTCAATCAAAATTGATGATAAATTAATTAACGCCAAACAACCAGTGCGCTTGTGGCTTTTTCACAAGCCTGAAGGGGTTTTAACTACATCGAAAGATCCGCATAATCGCAAAACTGTTTTTGATTTATTACCCAAAAATATGCCGCGTACGGTGACAGTTGGAAGGCTCGATTTTAACACCGAAGGACTTTTGCTTTTATCCACCAGCGGCGAGCTTGCGCGCTACATGGAATTGCCAAAAAATAAATGGATCAGAAAATATCGCGCCCGCGTTTTTGGAAAAGTTAATCACGAAAGATTAAAGAAATTAGAAAATGGAATTACCGTTGAAGGCATTAGATATGGCTCGATTAAAGTAGAAGTTGAAGTTGAAAAAAATTCCAATTCCTGGCTAAAAATCTCACTCGAAGAAGGGAAAAATCGCGAAATTAGAAAAGTTATGGAACATTTAGGATTAAAGGTAAACCGCCTAATCCGCGTTTCATTTGGCCCTTTCACGCTTGGTGATTTAGCGGTTGGTGATATTAGAGAAGTTACGAAAGCGGCGCTTAGAAGTTCGTTTCCAGATATTATCAATAAATCTTAAAAACTTGAAACTTTTAAGCCTGTTTAAACAACATCAGTAAAACCACGATCTGCTTTACAATTAGCGAATTTCCAAAATTTTATGAGTTTGCAAAGATAGTAAATATCCGTTTTCTTCGCATAATTTTACTGCATATTTCAGGTTCTCTTTATTTTTCTCTTCATCATATTCATCCATCGGCTGTAAGTATACCGGGATTTCGAATCTCACCTGCCCCACCTCGCCAACATTTTGGTAATTTTTATGAGTTTTAGAAATTATGAATTTAAAGGCGTTGATGCGTGGGAGTAGATCAGGCCTGATTTGATGGTATTTTTCGTTGGTGATTTTTGGTGAGCAGATGATTTTTATTTCGGGTGGTAAGTCGCGATAAATAGTGCCGTTGGTTTCGATTTGAACTAGGAAATTTAATTTTATTAATTCGGCGCAAAGTCTTTCGATTGGCTGACGTAAAGGCTCACCGCCTGTAATTACAATTAATTTTCTGACAATTTTTCCTTCAGAATTTTTTGAAAGCTTTAAGGTTTCTGCAATAATTTTTTCTATGGAAAAGTTTTGATAAGATTCAAATTCGGTATCGCAAAAATCACAGGCTAGATTACAGCCGCCAAGACGGATAAAAACCGATGGATGGCCAGTGTACGGTCCTTCGCCTTGAAGAGTGGGAAAGATTTCTTGAATATCGAGGAAAGTGCCGTCGTGAAGTTCTGGTTTTAGGATTTTGTTTTTACCAAACATTTTTTGAGGAGAGAGTTTATTTAATTAATGTTTCAATTGATGAAAACTACTACCTAATCGAAACCTTCTGATATGTCTCACGCTCCATTTCAACAATATCCACCGAAACATCATTCCTGGTTCCTGACAAATTTAATTCGGCAATAAATTCCTTACTAAATTCCATAATCTTTTCCGCCAGGTTTTTCCTCACCTCAACTGTTCTTCCGCTTAAAGCTTTTAAGGTTATATGAATAAATGAAGAAGTAGTTTGATCACTTAAACCCACTAAATAATCATCATAAGCCACTGCTCTGGTCTTACATTGATCTGGGTCAAAATTACCTTCAACAGTACCCATTATGTTTTGGATATTTTTTTGTAGATTTGTGATTGAACTTTTTGAGATATTAGCTGAATGCTCGATGATGAGATGTGGCATATATATAATCGTGAGTTGAATTAGTTCGCGTTTTTTAAGAAAAACAAAGACGATAGCCCGCATGTTTTTGTTTTTTGTGTAATGATGCAAGCATCATTACGTATTGGAAATCGACCCGAAGATCAATTTCTTTTCTTAAGGAGGTAATCCAGCCGCAGGTTCCCCTACTGCTACCTTGTTACGACTTAACCCCAGTCACTCCTCCTACCGTGTAGAGCTGCCTCCTTGCGGTTAGCTCACTCTATTCGGGTAGAAACAGCTTCCATGGCTTGACGGGCAGTGTGTACAAGACCCGAGAACGTATTCACCGTGGCGTGCTGATCTACGATTACTAGCAATTCCAACTTCATGAGGGCGAGTTGCAGCCCTCAATCTGAACTGAGATGGCTTTTAGGGATTTGCTCCAGATTGCTCTTTCGCTTCCTGCTGTAACCACCATTGTAGCATGTGTGTAGCCCAACCCATAAGGGCCATGATGACTTGACATCGTCCCCACCTTCCTCCAACTTGTCGTTGGCAGTTTCCTTATAGTTCCCGGCATAACCCGATGGCAAATAAGGATGAGGGTTGCGCTCGTTGAAGGACTTAACCTAACATCTCACGACACGAGCTGACGACAGCCATGCAACACCTGTCTCCACTGTAGATTGCTCCAAAGGTACATCTCTGTACCGGTCAATGGGATTCAAGGGTTGGTAAGGTTTTTCGCGTAGCATCGAATTAAACCACATGCTCCACTGCTTGTGCGGGTCCCCGTCAATTCCTTTGAGTTTTAGTCTTGCGACCGTAGTCCCCAGGCGGAGTGCTTATCGTGTTAACTTCGCCACCGAGACCCAAAGTCCCGACAACTAGCACTCATCGTTTACTGCGTGGACTACCAGGGTATCTAATCC
>JAZKII010000076.1:7207-12887 GCA_040384945.1 Pseudomonadota bacterium | reverse complement strand
GATTGGATAAGGCGTCAGGGGGGAAATTAGCACCCCATTTTTTTCATTATGCCAAGGATGACGATATGTATAAAGTTTATGCGGTTTGTCGGGTTTAATTGCGGCAAAAAATTTCAATTAAATCATCATCCATCTCTTTATTTTCCACTCTTTCAAAATTATTCAAAATTTCCGAAAGATTAGAAAATCCCAAATCGCCGATTGCGGGCAAGCCATCATTTCCGATTATTTTTTTACTTCTAATCCAAATTAATTCATCAACTAGATTTTCTTGCAAAAGCTGCGTTGCTACTTGTTTTCCGCCTTCAACCAAAACAGAATTTATTCCTTTCTCGCACAGTTTTTTTAGCGCATCATGCAAATCAACTTTGCCGTTTTTTTCGGCGCATAAAATTATTTCAACATAGGGAATTTGAATTTTTTTCGAACTATTGGTTAAAATAATTACCGGATTTTCTTTAGCGCTTTTAAAAATTTTTAAACCTAAATTAAAATTTAGATCGCTGGCAATAATCACTCTTTTTGGTGAAAAATCTTCTAATCCTAAGATGCGGCAATCAAGGTTCGGATCGTCTTTTTTAACTGTGTTTGCGCCAACTAAAATCGCATCATTTTTGGCCCGTAAATTATGAGCAAAAAATCGTGATTTTTCATTGGTAATCCATTTGCTGTCAAAATCTTTAGTGGCGATTTTTCCATCCAGACTGGTTGCAAGTTTTAGTGTTACGAATGGCAATCCGCTGGTTTTGGCTTTGAAAAAACCACGATTAATTTCTTTGGCTTCTTTTTTTAAAACGTCGCAAACCACGTTAATTCCGGCTTGGCGTAGTTTTTTTATTCCTTCGCCATTAACTCTTGGATCAATATCAGAAATCGCGATTACTACTTTTTTGAATTTATATTTTATGATTTCATCAACACATGGGCTGGTTTGACCAAAGTGGGAGCAGGGTTCCAGCGTTACATAAATTTCAGCACCTTCCAATTTTTTTTTGTCGGTAACTTTATCAATGGCGATTTTTTCCGCGTGCGGACGACCGTTTTTTGCGGTAATGCCACTTGAAATGATCTTATCATCTTTAACAATTACACAGCCTACAACCGGATTCGGCGCAGTTTGGCCGAGATTTTTTTTTGCCAGATTTAGCGCGTAAGAAATGAATTTTTCGTCAGAATTAGTAATCATGATTTTTTCGTTTTAGAACAGAAGCTCTCTGCACACAGATTTTTAGGCGATTGATATTGATTGTTGTTTTAGTGCTACCTAGGTTGTTCGCCCCACCAAAGTTAGCTCGAATAGGTTTATATTTTCCAAAACATGAAATCAGAAAATTTACGACCCGTAAATCGTGTTTTTATTCTGTTTGCTTTTTTAGCGTTGGTTTCTTCTTGTTCAAAAGATAATAATGCAAATCTTTATGACAGGACGGGATTCACATCCTCAATTCCAGCGCCCGGAAATTATAATTATCCGCCGAGTTATAGCCCATACGTAAAACCATATTCAAGAGCATATAGTAATCCATACCAACCACCGCCATATAATTACTCTCCTTATTACGACTACGACCAATATTATGTTGCACCAACAAATTATAGAAATGTTGAGCGTAACTATGGATCGGGGGCGGATACTAAATATTAGTTAAACTTAGATGGTCAAACAAGTGCAACAAAAAAATCTGATTTTAATTGCTGTAAATTTTCAGCGCTTTGTTGCTTTGGCTTTTTTATGCCTGTTATTTAATTGTAAAAGTGATCCTTATCTTTACGACAAAGCAGGATTTGATTCTGGAGCCAGACCGGCAGTAGAAAAACCAAATCCTAGCGCTCCGGCTCATATTGCCCCGGATTATTATTATCGCCAACCGCCGGCATATTCTGCGCCACAGGGTTATGCGCCGCAAGCTTCTTATCAGCCACAACAGCCAGCACCTTATTATCCACCGCAACAGCAATATCAAGCACCGGCGCCTTATTATCAACCGCCGCAACAATATCAGCAACAACCTTATTATACGCCGCAAGGTGGATCGCGTTTTTACTCGAATCCTTACGCAATTCCGCCGGCAAATTATTATCCTAATTACGATGCTGATCAATATTATGTTCCACCGGCTTATATACAAAATACTGAGCCAGTGCAGCAAGCTCCAGATCGACCAAAATATTAATTGCGCTTACTTGATTTGAATAAGAACAGATCATAGATTAACAAAATATTTATCCTTCTTTTTTAAAAATTTCCAAGAAAAAGTCAAAAATGTACATCAGAATTTATCGCAAAATATTGCCTGCTCTTTCTGCGATTTGCTTTTTGCTATTAGCTTCAGCCTGCACCCGTACTGTTGAAGTAAGCCATATTAATCCGATACAAAATCAGCAACAATATTATCGTCCACAACAACAATATCAGCCGCCACAATATGCGCCGCCGCAATATCAGCAGCCGTCACCTTATTATTATCAGCAGCAACCAACTTATTACCAGCCGTACCAACAAGTTACGCCGGGATCGCGTTTTTATTCCAACCCTTACGCAATTCCACCTTCAACCCAGAGTCAATATTATGATTCGGATCAATATTATGTTCCGCCAACTTCTTCTAATAACATAGAACGAGCGCCAGTTATGGGTTCGGGAACTAATGGTCCGTTCTAAAAATTATTCTAAAAATTTATTAAATTATGCCAAAAATTATTATTTATAGCAAAGATCCTTGTCCATACTGTGTACGTGCAAAAAATCTTTTACAAAGAAAGGGTGTAGAATTCACTGAAATTAAAATCACTAGTGATGAAATTAAAGTAGAGATGATTGAAAAATCCGGTGGTCGCATGACGGTTCCGCAAATTTTTATCGATGAAAAACATATTGGTGGTTGTGATGATTTATATGCGCTCGATGCCGCAGGCAAGCTTGACGAATTATTAAAATAACGAGGTTTTATTAAAATTTTCAGGCCCAAATTATATAGTTTTTCTTTTACGATTTTGAGCCTGATTTTTTTATTTTCTTGTGCGGAAGTACCGGTTAATAATTCAATTACTACAGATTATCCCAACGGACAACAGCCTTATTACCACTATTCACCGCAAACTTATTATCCGCAAATTGCGCCCGGTTCAAAAGTTTATTCTAATCCTTACGCAATTCCGCCGCGGGAATATTATCCTTATGGCGATTTTGACCAATATTATGTAATGCCCTCGGGTTATGATTCATCGGAGCCCGATCAGACTTTGGAAGAGCGCGAAAAATCGGCGCAGATGATAAATGACAAGCAGTAAAAAAATTTTCACCAACCACTTGTTTAACAAGGGAAGCTCACTAAATTGATTCCTACTTGAAGATGTCTTCAGTTCTTACAATCTTAAAAAATTCCAAAAATGAAAGTCAGACCTTTACATGACCGCGTGCTCGTTGAGCGCATTGAAGCCGAAAGCAAAACTGCCGGTGGTATTATCATTCCAGACACTGCCAAAGAAAAACCAGCTGAAGGTAAAGTTGTTTCTGTCGGCGAAGGACTTCGCGACGAACATGGTAAAAGAATTGCGTTAGATGTTAAAAAAGGTGACAGAATTCTTTTCGCTAAATGGGGCGGAACCGAAGTTAAAGTTGATGGCAAAGAGCTTATCATTCTGAAAGAATCAGATATTTTGGCGGTAATTGAATAAGAAAAAATATTTAAAAGATTGACGTGAGCGGGCTTTGATAACTAGAGCGGGAATGGGTTTGTAACCCATTCCCCACGTTCATGCATTTCTGAAATGAACATTAGGACGGGGTTACAAACCGCGTCCTGCTAAAATTTATTAACAAAACAAACGGAGAAAAAATGGCGGCAAAAGAAATATTATTCGGCGCAGAAGCCCGCGCTAAAATCGTTGAAGGTGTTGATATCATCGCCAACGCAGTAAAAGTTACATTAGGACCAAAAGGTCGTAACGTTGTTATCGAAAAATCTTTCGGCGCTCCGCGTATCACTAAAGACGGCGTTACTGTTGCCAAAGAAATTGAACTTGCTGACAAATTCCAAAATTTGGGCGCGCAAATGATTAAAGAAGTTGCTTCTAAAACCAACGACATCGCGGGAGACGGAACTACAACTTCTACAGTTCTTGCTCAAGCTATCGTTCGCGAAGGCGTGAAATCAGTTGCTGCGGGAATTAATCCAATGGATTTGAAACGTGGTATTGATTTGGCAGTTGAAGCTTTGCTGAAAGAATTAACTAAAATGAGCAAAAAAGTTAACGGCAAAGAAGAAATCGCCCAAGTTGCGACAATCTCTGCTAATGGCGATTCTGAAATCGGCAATAAAATTGCTGAAGCCGTCCAAAAAGTTGGACCGGACAGCCCAATCACAGTTGAAGAAGCTAAAGGTTTGGAATTTGAAGTTAATGTTGTTGAAGGCATGAATTTTGACCGCGGTTATCTTTCTCCTTATTTCATTACCAATGCTGAAAAAATGACAGTTGAAATGGAAAATCCATTCATCTTGTTGTTCGAGAAAAAAATCTCCAACTTGCAGCCAATGGTTCCGTTGCTTGAATCTGTAGTTCAATCATCGCGCCCACTTTTGATTATTGCGGAAGATGTTGAAGGCGAAGCTCTTGCAGCTTTGGTAGTTAACAAACTTCGTGGTGGCTTGAAAATTGCGGCTGTAAAAGCTCCAGGTTTTGGTGATCGCAGAAAATCAATCATGGAAGATATTGCAGTTCTTTCTGGCGGCCAATTAATTTCTGAAGATTTGGGAATGAAACTTGAAACTGTTACAATCCAACAATTAGGCCAAGCTAAAAAAATCATCATTGATAAAGAAACCACAACTATTGTTGCTGGTGCTGGTGAATCTGGTGATGTGAAATCTCGTTGCGCTGCAATCAAATCGCAAATTGCTGAAACCACATCCGATTACGATCGTGAAAAACTTCAAGAAAGATTAGCTAAACTTTCCGGTGGCGTTGCCATTCTAAAAGTTGGCGGCACAACTGAAGTTGAAGTTAAAGAAAGAAAAGATCGCGTTGAAGACGCTTTAGCCGCTACTCGCGCTGCAATGCAAGAAGGAATTGTTGCAGGTGGCGGATCGGCTTTACTTTACGCTGGTCGTGTACTTGAGAAATTAAAAGGTGCTAATGATGAACAAAATGTCGGCATCAATATCATCAAAAAAGTTATCCAGGCTCCAATCCGTCAAATCGCTGAAAATGCTGGTTTTGATGGTGCGGTTGTGGCGAATGAAGTATTGTCTAAAAACCAAGCTTCTTACGGTTATAACGCGCAAACTAACGAATATGGCGACATGTTCAAAGCCGGAATCGTTGATCCAACTAAAGTTGTAAGAACAGCATTACAAGATGCTTCTTCAATCGCAGCTTTATTGATTACAACTGAAGCAGTTATTATTGAGAAAAAAGAAGAATCTGCTCACAGCCACGGCGGCATGGGCGGCGGAATGCCAGGAATGGGAGGCATGGGAGGATTTTAATTAATCTTTCTTGCACTTATGTTCTTGTAAAAAAACCTCGTTCACAAAAATGTGGACGAGGTTTTTTTATGCTTTAGACCACATTTAATGAAAAGGGGCCAGGCCCCTTTTTCTTATATTAAATATTTACCACAACCCCCCAACCCCCCTTATCAGGGGGGCTTTTAATCCGTGTTCAGTCTAAAGCCCCC
>JAZKII010000076.1:0-7166 GCA_040384945.1 Pseudomonadota bacterium | reverse complement strand
GGGGGGGTTGTGGTAAATATTTCTAAACCAATAATTTTATGAAAAAAAACAGCAACCTAATTCTCCTAATCGTCCTCGGCATCATCTGGTCAACATTCGCCATTTTTACCAAGATTTCTTCCGAAAATTTACTTCCAACTTTCGTTTCATTTGCGCGCCTAGCCCTTGGCGGCAGCATGCTCCTCGCCCTTTGTTTATTCCAGCGTAAAAAAATTTTAATGGCTAAAAATTTCAAGCATTACATGTTGGTTGGATTTTTTAATTCCGCTCTTCCTTTCACGTTATTTGCGATTGCGGCGCGATTCTTAGATAGTGGCGTGGTCTCAATTCTCGATGGCACAGTTCCGATGTTTGAAGTGCTGATTTCAATTTTTATTTTAGGTCGTTTGGTTGATAAAAACGCCGTTCTCGGTGTGTTTTTTGGAGTAATCGGAATTGTAATTACATCTTGGGGAAGTGTTACCAATGCTTCGATGGGAATGAAAGAAATCCTCTCGGTAATCGCCATCCTTGGCGCTACAGCCTCATACGCTGCCGCCTCACTTTATGTTAATGCAAAATGCAAAGATATTGAGCCGATATTAATCGCCACCGGCAGCGTTTTATGTGCAACTTTGCTTTTATCACCTTCATTATTTTTTACGGATTTTAGCGTAATTACTCCCAGAGTTGCTTTATCTTTACTTGGTCTCGGCGCGCTTTGCACCGGAATTGCCTATATTTTTTATTTCCGATTATTAGCAGAAGAAGGCCCGAGAGCAGCGGTTAGCGTGGTTTTATTGATTCCGGTTTTCGGAACAATTTTTGGAACGATATTTTTGGGAGAACTTTTAACGATTAATAAAGTAATCGGCTGTCTGACGATTTTAATCAGTATGAAATTTATTCTGAATTTATCGCGGAAGAATTTTTTTAAATCGAAAGAAGCTCCGATTGTTTAGAAATTTCAAAAGAGTTTGTAGTTGCAGGTCATCGAGCAAAGGCTGTGCTGGACTGGGTTTGTAACCCAGTCCACATTTTCAGTTCATTATATTTGACATGAACGTGAGGACGGGATTACAAATCCCGTCCTGCTTAAGTTCATACAATTATAACTAAACCATTTTAATTTTTACTCACCCACCGCATCACGGTGAATCAAAATATTAATATAAGTCTGATAAGGCACGCCCATCTTGGCTGCTTTTACTTTCATCGCTTGAATATCGCTTCCGGAAATTCTGATCGTAATTGATTTTTTAACATTGGAAGAAGTCACAGTTTTTTTCACTGCAACCGGTTTTTTTGCTACCACTTTTTTCACAACTTTTTTGCTTAAAACTTTCTTAGTTTTAACAACTGCTTTTTTCTTCGGAGCAACGATTTTTGATTTTTTCTTCATATAAATTTGAAAGATTAATAAGTTTTTTAAAGATGATTTCGAGTAATGATATTGTCAATACGAGAAGTTTTTAAACCTCAAAAAAATGCGCCCGCGAATTTCCCCAATTAAATTTGTAAGTTTCGCTTCCTAGCCTCTTGAAAGCAGGATTTGCAAGGCGGCGGATCGTTGTCACAATTTTTGTTCCTGGTTTTAATTCATTTAAAAGTTTTCTTTCCAATTGTTCGAAAGATTTTTTATCGCCCAAAATATGATTGATAAAAATGAAATCTGCCTCACGCAAATCGGCATTTAAAAAATTACTGTGAATGAATTGTAATTCGCGTCCCGCAATCTGTTCTTTTATTTGCGGAGTTGCCAGTTTTTCAAAATTATTTTTAATTGTTAAAGAAGCTTCGTGCAGTTCCAAAAGCAACTCAACTCCAACCGATTTTCTAAAATTAAATAATAAGTGAGAAGCGAGAACAACCCTTCCGCTGCCTGATCCCAGGTCAAAAAATACGCCGCCATTTTTTGGATTTGCGCGCAGAATAATTTGTCTCCAACTAACAAAAGGAATTTCGCCGTAAGTTAAATCGCTGGAATTTTCAGAAAGTTTTGCGCGCGCTTGAAAAGAAATTTGATAGCCATCAATATTTTGATAAAGGCTGTGAAAAAGCAGTGATGATTCAAGAAGATAGTCCATTTAAACTTCGGCAAAATGTGCTGTAGAATCGCCCCAACTAAATTTATAATTTGAGTTTCCTAAATTTTTAAACATTGGATTCTGTAAGGCGCGGATCGTTGTAACAATTTTGGTTCCCGGTTTTAATTCATTCAAAAATTTTTCTTCAAGACGGGCAAAATCATCACCTTCTTTGAAAGGATGATTCATGAAAATAAAATCGGCTTCACGCAAATCGATGTTAAAAATATTGTCATTAATAAAAGTCAATTCACGTCCGGCGATATATTTTTCAACTTGTGGTTTTATAACTTTATCAAAATCATCTTTCACTTCTAAAGCCTTGTTATGTAAGCCTTCAAGCAATTCTATACCGATTGATTTGCGAAAGTTAAAAAGTAAATAAGAGGCGATTATAATTCTTCCGGTTCCTGATCCTAAATCAAAAAATATTCCATCAGATTTTGGTGCGGCGCGCTCAACAATTTGTTGCCAGGTTTCAAAAGGTAATTCACCGTAAAGTAATTTTTCGGTATTTTGTCCGGACTTGGCGCGAGCAGCATTGGAAACGCCGTAGCCGTTAATATGACCATAAAGATGGTTGAATAAAGTTTGGGCGTAGCCGGGAGCAATCATTATTTTTCCAACTGATCAATATAATTAATAATAACGTCCAAGCCAGCTTGCCAGAATTTCGGATCACTTACTGAAAGCCCAAAAGGTTCGAGCATTTCTTTATGATGTTTAATGCCACCACCGCGCAACATTTCGAGATATTTTTCTTCAAAATTTTTCACTTTTTTCGATTTGTAAACGCCATAAAGTGAGTTCACTAAACAATCGCCAAAAGCATAGGCGTAAACGTAAAAAGGTGAGTGAATAAAATGTGGAATATATGACCAGAAGAAGCGGTATTCCTCGTCATATTTAAAAATTGGTCCCAGACTTTCTTTTTGAACTTCCATCCAAAATTGGCAGATTTTTTCCAAAGGAACTTCGCCATTTTTTCGGGCATCGTGAACTTTTCTTTCAAATTCCAAAAAAGCAATTTGGCGCACAACTGTGTTAATCATATCTTCAACTTTGGCGGCGATAATCAGCTTTTTCTTTTTTTGATCTTTTTCGTTTTTAAGGATTTTTTGGAAAGTTAATTGTTCACCAAAAACTGAAGCAGTTTCAGCTAAAGTTAATGGAGTTCCACTCATAAAATAACCCTGAGCGCGCGCCAGATATTGATGTACGCCATGTCCAAGTTCATGTGCCAAAGTCATGACATCACGGGTTTTGCCTTGGTAATTCATCAAAATGTAAGGATGAACTGACGGCACGCAAGGATGCGAAAAAGCGCCGGAATCTTTGCCGGTTTTAACTTCGGCATCAATCCAGTTATTATCAAAAAATAAAGCGCCGAGTTTTTTCATTTCCGGAGAAAATTCTTCATAGGCTGATAAAACCAGTTCCTTAGCGCTTTCCCAAGGAATAACTTTATTTTCTGCTTTGCTTAAAGGCGCATTTCTATCCCAATAATTTAAGGATTTTTTGCCTAAAATCTTGGCTTTTACATTGTAATAACGATGTGAAATTTTGGCGTAATTAGCTTTTACTTTTTTTACCAGCACATCGACAACTTCATCTTCAACGAAATTGCTCAAATTGCGCGAGGATATTGGTCGGGCAAAGCTGCGCCAAGAATCATCAATTGCTTTATCTTTGGCTAAAATATTGGTGATGAAAGCGAAGAGTTTGGAATTTTCTTCGAAGGTTTTTCCAATTGCTTTTGCCGCATCTTTTCTGACTTTTTCCTCTGAGCTCGACATCAGGTTGAAAATTTCCTGCGAGTTTAAAATTTTACCGCGGTAAGAAAATTGCAAATTATTAACAGTCTCGTCAAACAAGCGTACAAAGGCTCCACGTCCCGTGATGCTTTTTTCTAAAGAGAATTTTTCTAACTCTTCTGAGAGTTGATATTTTTTAAATTGGCGAATATCGCGAATTAAAGGTTGGTATTTTTTTAGGTCAGAATTTTTTAAAAGAGTGGTGATTTTTTTGTCTTCGATTTTGTTTAATTCTAAGGTGAAAAAAACTAAATCAGATTCAAATTTGCTTAAAGTTTCAGAAGTGTTTTGGTTGAATGCGATGTTGATTTGATTGGATAGATCAGATGCGTAAAGCAATTGGGCATAACAGGAAACTTTGCCGATTATTTCGGAAATTTCTTCATATTGTTTGATGGCAATGTAAAGATCGTAAGCATTTAATTTTGCGATTTTGCCGCTATAATTTTTGACAAATTTTTTGGTTTCGCTTTCGATTTTCTTAATGTCAGCGGCGATTTTTTTATCTTTGGTTGAAGAATAAAAATCTGATAAATCCCACTTTGGTGGGGTTTGAAGAGTTTTTTTGGTCATGAGATTGGGAAAAATTATTTTTTCTGAAAAATCGCAATAAGTTCTAAATGCTTGGTAGAGTAAAATTGATCCAGTGCTGTTAATTTTGTAATTACAAATCCTGAGTCAATTAAAATCTTGGCATCGCGGGCAAAACTTTCAGGGTTGCATGAAACATAAATCACGTTTTTCAAAGTAGATTTAGCAATTTCTAAAACCTGTGGCGACGCGCCATTTCTAGGTGGATTGATGATTACTAAATCAAGCTTGTCCAAAGTTCTTTTGACAACGGGATTGGAAAAAAGATCTTCTACTTCCGCTTTTAACTTACTGGCAAAATTATTTGCCGCGGCGTTTTTATTGATTGAATCGACCATTTTCTGATCGCCCTCAATAGCAGAAATTGATTTTGCTAAATCGACAATTGCAAAAGAATAAGCGCCAAATCCGGCGTAAATATCGGCGATATTTTTGACTTGTTTATTTGCCAGAAGAAAATCGCGGATAATTTTTGTAATCGCGGCAAGGCCTGATTTTGTTGCCTGAATGAAGATTTCAGAACCGACATCAATTTTAAAATCTGGATAAAAAATCTGGTTATTCCTGATTTTAAAAATCGGAGTTACGTGATTTTTAACGCGGTAAGAAATATTGAAATTTTGCTCTTTAGCAAAAGCGATTAATTTTTGTGATTGGGAAAAACTTAAATCTTTTGCACCGCTAAAAATCAGGTCTAAACCATTGTCAAACAAGGTTATGGAGATTTGGGTGAAGAAATTTTGGTCTTGTGATTTTAAGAATTTTTTCAGTGGTAAAATCAAATCTGAAATTTGTTTTTCAGCAATTGAGCAATCAGAAATCTCGATAATCTTTTTGGATTTTGGGAGAAAAAATCCTACCTCATTTTGCGGCCCAACCTGCAAAGTTATTTTGCGGCGTGAATGTGGTCCAATCCAAATCCAATCAATCTCATTCTGAGTTTGTTGAAAGGAAGCATTGAGAATTTCTTGTTTGATTTTGCGATATTCTTTTTCCTCCAGATCTGGAAAATCAAGATATGGCGTTGGTTCTTTTGAATTAGGCACTTGGGATAATATCATTTTTTTTCCTCTTCAAAAAGCTAGATTGAAGCAGGATATTCAAGCTTCCGGAGAAATAAGCGGAAGTGGCGTAAATTATTAAACCAATTGCAATCATGATAGTTAATTCGGTGATTTTTCCAAGAGAATCGCTTTGATGAAAAAATTCGCGCATGAAGAATAAAGCTAAAGCCATGGCGATTGATGGAATTAAAATCATCGCCAGTTTTTTGGGAAAATCCTTTTCAAAATGAAAATGTTTTTTCTTGATTAGAGTGGTGATTAGCAAGGTTAAATTGAGGTAAGTTGAGATTATTGAAGCCATCACAATTCCGACATAACCAAAACCGAGATAGTAAAAAACTACGTTGAAAATTCCGTTATTAATCAGGCAGACAAAGGCGATTTTCATTGGAGTTTTAGTGTCGCCACGTGAGAAGAATGCTGGCTCCATGACTTTTACTAAAACATAAGAAGGCAGGCCAAAAGAATAAAACATCAAAGCTTTAGCAACGAAAAAACTTTCATCAGAAGTGAATTTTCCGCGTTCGAAAAGTGAAGAAATAATCGGATAAGCTAAAACTGTGAGCGCTAGAGTGGCTGGGATTACCAGGATTAATCCAACTTCTAAAGCAATGTTTTGCAGCTTAATTGCGCCTTCATGTTCTTGGGCTTTTATTTTTCTTGAAAGGGCAGGAAGCAAGGCAATTCCAATCGCGATGCCGATCATGGCGAGAGGCAATTGATTGATGCGGTCGGCGTAATAAAGATAAGAAACAGCTCCGGCAATCATGCTGGCGAAAATTGAATCGACTAACAAATTAATTTGCATCACGTTAGCGCCAATTACGCCGGGAATTAATTTGCGGAAAAACTTTTTCATGTCGGAATTAAAAACCGGCATTTTTGGATAAAGCAAATATCCGGCTTTAATTGTGAAAATGAAAACCCATAAAAATTGTAAAATTCCGGCGATGAAAACGCCCCAGGAAAAAGCGTAGGCGTAGTTTGGAGTGATTGCGCCAAAGACAAAAGCCGAGGCAATTAAAGTTCCGTTTAAAACGATTGGTGCGGAAGCTGGAACAGCGAATTTGTTGATGGAATTAAGAACGCCAGAGCAAAGCGAAACCAGGGAAATGAAAATTAAATAGAAAATCGTGATGTGAGAAAGATTGATTAAAAGTTCCGATTTTTCAGCATCACCGAAAAATCCGGGGAAAAGAATTTTCATGAAAAAGGGCATGAAAAGCTGGAAGATGAGAGTGAAAATTAATAGGGCGAAAAAGAGCAGAGAAAAAATATTGCGCACAAAAACCAATTCGCTTCTTTCGCCTTCTTTGTCATTTTCTTTTTCGTGAAGTTTTTCGATGAAGATCGGCACGAATGCTGAGTTGAAAGCGCCTTCGGCAAAAACGCGGCGGAAGAAATTTGGCAGGCGGAAAGCGGCGAAAAATGCGTCGGATAACATGCTAACGCCAAGATACTGGGCGATTAAAATGTCGCGGATGAAGCCGAGAATTCGAGAAAGGGAGATGTAGAATGAAATGGTGAAGATGGAGCGGAAAATTGTCATGGGGATTTATTTGTTGTTGATCGAGCTAGGGTCTCGACGACGCTTCGCTTTGCTCGACCACCTAAATTCTATTTATAGGTGG
>JAZKII010000075.1:0-5228 GCA_040384945.1 Pseudomonadota bacterium | reverse complement strand
GATTGGATAAGGCGTCAGGGGGGAAATTAGCACCCCATTTTTTTCATTATGCCGAGCAAAGCGAAGCGTCGTCGAGATGCTAGCTCGATCTCTAAACCGCCGAAGAAAGAAAAAACCTCACAACATCTTTCCCATTCTGATTAACAAAATCGATTTCCAACTTTTCCTTTTCACGCTTAAATTTCGATTTTGTAATATCACTCGAAACCAACTTCCAGCCCATTTGCGGCAAGGTTTTGTGGTAAAAATTCTTCACTCTTTCCAAGTCAATTTGAGTTTCATAACTCGAAGTCATGATGCTTCCTGAACTAGAATCAAAACCCAAACTATCATCAAAAATTTTATTCATTCCCACTAAAAGAGGAATATCTTCGCTGCCTTGGACAAAATCTTCCGAAACGCGTACTTCAACAGTTTCTTTTTTAGGAGCATTATTTTTGATCGTTTTTGCACAAGAAAAAATCAAAAAAGTAAGTGGAATTAGAGCTAAAAATTTTTTCATATTATTTCTGACATTGTGGGCAATAAAAGCTCGAGCGGCCATTTTGTTTTATCTTTCTGATTAAATTTTTACAAAGCAAACAATTTCCCTCGGAAGGAGCGGAAGATTTTTTATTTTCCCGTCCGTAAACTTTAAAACTATTTTGGAAATTTCCCAAATCGCCTTTGGCATCAACATAGTCATTGATTGAAGAGCCGCCTAGTTCGATGGCTTTGGCGATAATTTTTTTAATTGAAGAAATTAGTTTTTTTAATTCTGAATCAGAAAGCGAATTAGCATCGCGCAGGGGCGAAATTTTGGAATCAAAAAGCGATTCATTGATATAGATATTTCCAACGCCAACCACGATTTCATTATCCATCATCGTGGTTTTGATATTCATTTTTTTGCGGCTTAATTTTTCTTTTAAATCGCTTAAGTTAAATTCATCAGAAAGTGGCTCCGGCCCAAGTTTGGAGAGCATTTTATGGGTTTTGAGATTTTTGGTTTCGATTAAATCAATAAAACCAAAACGGCGCGGATCGTTGAAAACCAGCCATAAATTGGCAAATTCTAAAGCGAAATGGTCATGTTTTAGTTGCTTAAAATCATGTTGCAGCGTGATTTTTCCGCTCATTCCCAAGTGAACAATCAGGCTTTTTTTATTATCAAAATGAATGATTAAATAACGGGCGCGGCGGGTGATTTCTAAGATCTTCGCATCTTTCAAATCTTGTAAATCAAGCGTTGAACCAATGCGCATTTTCTTATCAGAACGAAAAACGCTTTTGACTTTTTTACCTTCTAAATTCTGTAAACCTTTGCGTACAGTTTCGACTTCCGGTAATTCAGGCATAAATAATTTAAGATTTAAGATTTAGGATTTAAGATTTAAGATTTTAAAAAATGTAGAAAATTTTCTTAAAAAACCAACTAACAAAATGATCGATAAACTCCAACTTCCACCTGAAGCCGTTGATAACCGCGTTTTAATGCATAGCTGTTGCGCGCCTTGCGCCGGAGATTTAATGCAGCGCATGAAAGATTCCGGAATTGACCAGACAATTTTTTTCTACAATCCCAATATTCATCCGAAAAAAGAATATGAAATCCGCAAAAACGAAAATAAGCGTTTTGCCGAAAAATTACAAATTCCATTTATCGATGCTGATTATGACGTGCAAGATTGGTTCAAGCGCGCCAAGGGTTTAGAATGGGAGCCGGAACGCGGCGTTCGTTGTACAAAATGTTTCGACATGCGTTTTGAACGCACCGCGCTTTATGCGGCGGAAAATGGCTTTAAAATTATTACCAGTTCTCTTGGGATTTCGCGCTGGAAAAATATGGATCAAATTAATGATTGCGGAATTCGTGCCGCGAAAAATTACGAAGGAATTTCTTATTGGACTTATAACTGGCGCAAAGGCGGCGGTGCGGCGCGGATGTATGAAATTGCCAAGGAAGAAGAATTTTATAAGCAGGAATATTGCGGTTGTATTTTTTCTTTAAGAGACAGCAATTCTTGGCGTGTTTTGAACGGACGCGAAGAAATTAAAATTGGTGAAGAATTTTATAAAGAGACTGAAATTTCTAAGGAATTGACGGAAGGGAAGAAGGAGTAAATTCAATTTCTACTGAATTAATTCCGTTTTTTGATTCAAAAGCGATAGTGCCTTCATGCATATCAACAATTTTTTTGACAATCGCCAAACCTAACCCACAGCTCATTTCATTTTCAGGATCAGAATAATCGGTACGGTAAAATTTATCGAAGATTTTTTTGCTTTCTTCTTTAGAAATTTCAGCGCCGTGATTACTGATTTTTATTTTCTGTCCTAAAATCTCGATGTAAATTCTGCCAGCTTTCGGGCTATATTTTATGGCGTTATCAATCAGGTTTCGCAGCATAATTTCGATGTAAATTTTATTGGCTTCAATCAGTGATTCTGTAGCCTGAAACTCGGTAGTTAAATTTTTTGCTGCCATTTTTTCTTCATAATTCTGCAAAATAAATTCCGCACTTTTGGCCAAATCAAATTTTTCTGTTTCGATATTTTTATTTTCCGGCTCAAGTCGTGAAAGTGTTAGAAGCTGGCTCACCATGTGTGACGCGCGGTTGATGCCATCAATTAAATTTTCCAAATATTCTTTTTCGCGCTCTTTATTTTTATTTTTGAGTAAAAGCTGGGCTTGAATTTTAATTGCAGCCAACGGCGTTTTTAATTCATGCGCGGCATAATCAGTGAAGCGGCGCTCTGATTCCATTGATTGCGCAAGTTTTTCCAACAATTGATTAAAAGATTTTACAAAAGGTTTTAACTCTAACGGCACGTTAACATCGTGAAATTGCTCCAGCGAATTGCCGGACATTTTCTGAATTTTTATCGCCAAAAGATTAAGGGTTTTAAGCTTTCTATTTACCGTTGTGATGATTATTAAAAGTAAGGGAATGAATGATAATAAAAGAGGTACGATCAGGGAAAATAAAATTTCCAGCGACAATTCATTTCTGATATGATGCTTTTCCAAAACTAAAATTCGGATACGGGATTTTGCATCATAAAATGAAAAACCGCGCCAATCTTTTTTATTGAGTTCAATATTGTTAAACCCATCATTTTCAGGGATCGGAACCACTAAATTATTATCAGAATTATAAATTAATTTCCCATCTTTCCAAGCTTGCGAGTGAATGCGATATTCATAACGGTGAAAAATTTTCTGCTCTAATTCATCATCAAAATTCAGCGATAAATCGCCTTCATTTTTTTTAACTTTTTCATTTTTGATCAAGGCAAAAATCAAGCGCGAAGATTTCACCATGTTAGCATCAAATACTTCGTTGATTTCTTTTCGGGTGGCAAAAAAACTGGTTAAATAAACCACAATCAAAGTCACGCCAATCAAGGTTGAAAGCGCGATTATGAGATTCTTTTTGATTGATTGCGATTTGCTATTTTTTTTCAATTATATATCCAACGCCTCTGATTGTTTTGATTAAATCACTGCCTAATTTTTTGCGCAAAAAGTGAATGTAAACTTCGAGCGCATTGCTTTCCAAAGAATCATCCCAACTGTAAAGCAGCTCTTCCAAGCGGGATCGCGAAATTACTTTATTGGCATTTTCCAAAAGCAATTTTAACAGCGCAAATTCTTTTGGTGTTAAATCAATTTTTTCGCCATCGCGATAAATAGTGTGGTTGAGCGGATTGAGCTCGATATTTCGACAAATTAAAGTCGCGCTGGCGATGCCTTTGCTACGCCGCACTAAAGAGCGAAGGCGCGCCAGCAGTTCTTCTAAGTCAAATGGTTTGGCCAGATAATCATCAGCGCCCAAATTTAATCCTTCAATTTTTTGGGCGACAGAATCGCGCGCCGTTAACATTAAAACCGGCGTAAAATCTTGGCGCAAACGCATCGATTTTAAAATTTCCAAGCCTGATTTTTTGGGTAAATTTATATCCAAAACCACAATTTCAAATTTGGTTGTAGCCAGCGCCGCTTCACAATCTTCGCAATCTGTAACCGCATCCACCACATTTCCTTCATCTTCCAGCGCGTTTTTAATGGTTTTGGCCAACATAAAATCATCTTCGACGAGCAGAATTCGCATAAAAATAATCTGAATTAAGGAAACTTTAAGGATTGGTAAAAATGATCGCGGCTCAAATTTTAATTTAAGTATCGCTCATGAAGAAAAATAAAAATTATACCGCAATAACTACAGTTTCCTTATTTGTAATTCTAGTCGGAGTTTTCGGATTTTTGCATTTTACGCATAAAAAAAATGCTGTTGAAGAAATTGAATTTTCAATCGCAGCGCCTTGGCGCGAATCATTGGATATTAAAAAAGAATATGTGACGCAAATTCGCGCTTCGCAACATATCGAATTGAGATCTTTGGAAAAAGGTTACCTGCAAAATATTTATGTTGATGAAGGCCAGTTTGTAAAAAAAGGCCAAAAGATGTTTCAGATCATGCCGTCATTGATTGAAGCGGAATTGAAAAAAGCCCAAGCCGAATATCAACTCGCTAAAATTGAATATGATAACACGCTGATGTTGCAGCAGAAAAAAGTTGTTTCAACTAATGAATTATTATTGACCAAAGCACGTCTGGACAAGGCTCATGCTGAAATGGAATTAGTACAAACACATCTGGATTTCACTTTAGTTAAAGCGCCCTTTGATGGAATAATGGATCGCTTTCAAGTTCGTTTGGGAAGCTTGGTTGATGAAGGGCAATTGCTGACAACTATATCTGATAATAGTAATATGTGGTTATATTTTAATGTTTCCGAAGCTGATTATTTGGATTATATGCAAAATAAATCCACACAGAATGAAGTGGCAGTTGAGCTGGTTCTAGCCAATGGCAAACTCTTTTCTCAAACCGGAAAAATTGATACGATTGAAGCCGATTTTAATAATGAAATTGGCAACGTTGCTTTCCGCGCTACTTTTCCAAATCCAGAACTCTTACTGCGCCATGGCGAAACCGGCACAGTTTTGCTGACCAAAAAATATGAAAATGCTTTGGTGATTCCGCAAAAAGCAACTTACGAAGTTTTGGATAAAAAGTTTGTTTATATTGTTGATGAAAAAAACGTGGTTCATTCGCAGCAAATTACTGTGTCTGCCGAAGTGCCGCATTTATTTGTTGTTGCCTCGGGTGTTGGTGAGAATGACAAAATTTTGCTCGAAGGTCTGGGAAAAGTTCACAATGGCGACGTGATTAAAACTAAAG
>JAZKII010000074.1:0-4130 GCA_040384945.1 Pseudomonadota bacterium | reverse complement strand
ATCATCCAGCTAGCGTCTCGACGACGCACTTCGTGCTTTGCTCGACGACCTGAAATTTTTTACCCAGTAAAATTCGCCGCGTAAGATTTCTTAACTACAACCGCTTCTTTCGGTTCTTCAACTTCATATTCAAATCCGCGCTTCTCCGCAAATTTTATTGCCTCTTCTTTGTTTTCAAAAACAAATTCTAATTGCGAAGAAGTGTTACTTGCTGAAACCCAGCCAGTAACTGGGCTGACCGAGCGAATATTATTTTCTTCAATCGGTTCCATTAACCATTTTTTGATATTTCTTTTTCCCGATTGCATCGCCGATTTTGCCGGACGAAAAATTTTTACTTTCATATTTAAATAAATTTTAAAAACCGACAGCAACGCCTTCTCTTCTAGGATCAGCGCCACCTTCGATTTTGTTTTTATCAATTGTAATTGCGTGAATTCCGCTAACGATCTCGATCACTTTGGTTTTGTGACCCATTTTTTTTAGTTCAGACTCTAACTTAATAATGTCCTGATTTTTTTCCAGTTCGATTACGTTATTTAAAACCACAAATGTCGGAATGGAAATTGATTCTTGGGCATTAAGTCCAAAATCCAAATGATTAATGATGGTTTTAGCTACAAACTGAATAATTCGCGGCCCTCCGGGAGAGCCGACAATCATGATTAATTTGCCTTTTTCATCAAAGACAAAAGTTGGCGACATTGAACTGCGCGGCTGTTTTCCTGGTTCCAAACGGTTCGCAACTAACTTACCATTTTTTACCGGCTCAAAAGAAAAATCAGTTAATTGATTATTAAGCATAAATCCATCAACCGAAATTGCTGAACCAAAAAAATATTCAATTGAACTGGTCATGGAAACGGCATTTCCTTTAGCATCAACCACCGATAAATGCGTTGTCGAAGGCAGTTCAACAACACGATTATTAATCACAGAATTTTGTTTATAGATAAATTTTCCCGGCTCAATTTTTTCAATCGCGTGATTTGGATCAACTAATTCAGCGCGTTTGGCCAAATAATCCTTATCTAACATTTTGCGAATTGGAACATCTGTGACATCAGCTAAATATTCATTGCGGTCAGCGTAAGCCAAGCGCGTCGCTTCAGAAATCAAATGAATTGCTTCAACCGAATTTGGCTTAAATTTTGACAAATCAAAATTTTCCAAAATCCCCATAATTTGCAAAAGTGTAATGCCACCGGCAGGTAATGGCATCGTACATATTTTGTATTTTTTGCGATAAGTATCGCACAGCAAATCTCCGGTTTTGATTTGGTAATTTTTCAGATCATCAAAAGTTAAATAACCGGGATTTATTTTTGAATTTTGCACTGCTTTTGCAATATCATGCCCAATCTGTCCTTTGTAGAATGGATCAATTCCTTCCTGCGAAATTATTTCCAAAGTTTTTGCCATTTTCGGATTGGTGATTTTGTCACCAACTTTGAAAGGTTTTTTGTCGTGATCGAGATAAATTTCAGCGGTTTCATCAAAATCTTTTAAGTAAGAAATATTTTTAGATAAAGTGTGAAATCTTGGACTGGCAACAAAACCATCATTGGCAATTTTAATCGCCGGTTGAAAAAGTTTTTCCCAAGATAATTTTCCATATTTTTTATGAGCCTCGGACATTGCCATTAAAAGTCCTGGCGTTCCTACTGAAAGGCCGCCGCGAACTGCATCATTAAATTCACGCGGCTTGCCGTTTTTATCTAAGAACATGTCACTTTTGGCATTTTTCGGTGCAGTTTCGCGGCCATTAAAATAAATGGTTTTGCCGCTTTTTTTATCATAATAAAGAATGAAAGCGCCGCCGCCAATTCCGGAAGATTGCGGTTCGACAATATTTAAAACTAACTGCGCCGCAATCGCGGCATCAATGGCATTTCCACCTTGCGCCATAATGTCTGAGCCAGCTTGGCTCGCAAGTTCATTACCGGAAGAAATCATGAATTTTTTCCCTTCGACAACTTTTAAATCGCGAAAACCGGAATCGGGTTCGCCAATCCAAATATCAGAAAGACTAAAGTTTGAAGCTTTGTGATTACAAGCTGCGAGCAATAAAAATGAATAAATCAGAAAATATTTTTTCATGTTTTTTTGCGGAAAATTTTTAAAAAAGTGGCGAGAAAAATTAAGATACAACCCAGCCAAATTAAGTAAATGAATGGTTTGTAATAAGCGCGCACGGCGTAATTTTCTTCTTCGTCCTTATTTCCGATTACCAAATAGAGATCACCAAAAAATCCATGTTTGATTGAGGCTTCGTTCGTTGTTTGTTCTGAGATTGGATAATAGCGCAATTGCGGCTTTAAACGTGCAACTTCATGATCATTTTTTGTGACTAAAAAATCACCTTGGCGGGAAATAAAATTTTTGCCGGCGAAATATTCTACGTCTAAAAATTTGATTTCAAAATCGGCGATTTTTAGTGATTCATTTTTCTTGAGATTGGTTTCTTTGGTGAGGCCGAAAGACGAAGTCATTACAATGCCGACAATGATTATTGAAAAGCCGAAATGGGCTAAAGTCATTGTAAGGTTAGATCCTGAAACAAGTTCAGGATGACGGAGTTTTTGGGAAGATTTTCCTCCATCGTCATCCTGAACTTGTTTCAGGATCTTTCCCCCGGAAAAAAGTGTAATTACAGCTGAAAAAATCGCCAAAAATAAAATTAAAATCTGCAGAAAATCGGCATTTTTATGATATAAAAAAACCAAAGAAGTGAGAAGTGCGGAAAGCCCTAAAATCAAAGCAATTTTACGATTTATAAATTTTTTTATAGCAGTTTTTTCTGAATAATTTAGCTGATTTGAAATCGCCAAAAAAATCAAAAATGGTGTAATTAAAAAACCAAAAATTTTATTATAATATTCGGGCCCGATTGAAATAAATTCATCGAAAATTCCGCGTGAAAAAATCGGGTAAATTGTGCCGAGAAGCACCACAAATAAAGCTACGATCAAAAAATAATTATTGAGTAAAATCGATCCGATTTTTGACCAAAGAAAAATTTTATTATTTTCACTTTTTAGTTTTGGCATTTTAGCTCCTAAAATTAAAAGCCCCGCGCCGCCGATTAAGAAAATTAATCCGATCACAAAAAATCCGCGTTTGGCATCAATGGCAAAAGAATGAACCGAAGTTAACACGCCGGAGCGCACCAGAAAAAGGCCGAGCAGGCATAAAATGAAAGTTAGAATTGCTAAAAATGCGGTCCAGATTTTGAAAATTTCTTTTTTTTCTAAAAGTTTTAAGCAGTGAATTAAAGCAGTTGCGGCAATCCAGGGCATTAGTGAAATATTTTCCACCGGATCCCAAAACCAATAGCCGCCCCAACCAAGTTCGCGGTAGGCCCACCAAGCTCCAAGACCGATTCCGAAAGTTAAAAATCCGTAAGAAAAAAACAGCCAGCCTTTTAAATGATGAGCGAATTTTTTATCGATTTTTTCGGATAAAAGTCCGGCAATTGCGAAAGAAAAAATTAAAGAAAATCCGATATAACCGGTGTAAAGCATTGGTGGGTGAAGTGCGAGGCCGATATCTTGCAATAGAGGATTTAGCCCAAGTCCGACTTCGGGAGTGGGAAAAATTCTTTCAAAAGGATTGGAAGTAAAAGCTGTGAAAGCCGCGAGTAGTGCGATGATTGAGGATTGTGTCGAAGAGATAATAACTTTTCTCTCATTGTCAATTTTGCTTAAAAAAGCGAAGCCAAAACTGTAAGCAGAAAGTATGGAAATCAGCAACAGCATTGATCCTTCGTGATTTCCCCAACTGCCAGAAATTTTATAGATTAATGGTTTTAAATGGTGGGAATTTTGGTAAACATTGGCGACGGAATAATCAGAAATTATGAAAGAATGAATCAGGCAAATTTGTGAAATTGCTGCGGCGAGAAAGGTTAGGGCGGTGAGGTAAAAAGAGATTTTTTCTAGCTCTAAAAATTTGGTCGGGTTTTTTTTGCGTAAAGAAACGAAATTAAAAACCGGCAAAAAAATGCTGATGGAAAGAACTAATAATAAAAGTGCAAAACCGATGATTGGTGACATATATATAAAAATTTAGGTCGTCGAGCAAAGCACGTAGTGCGTCGTCGAGACGCTAGCGTGATCATCCAGCCAGCG
>JAZKII010000073.1:0-5003 GCA_040384945.1 Pseudomonadota bacterium | reverse complement strand
TGCAACACCGAGCTAGCATCTCGACGACGGCCTAAAGGCCTTTGCTCGATGACCTAAAATATCAAGTTTTCATCAACTAAAATTTTGATTTTTATGAAAAGCCTAATCGAAATAATCAAAGAAAATCTCGAACCAATTAAAGGCCAAAAAAGTGATTTTGATTCGATCGTCAAAATGGCGAAAGATAAACGCTTCGTTCTAATCGGCGAGTCAACTCACGGCACTAAAGAATTTTACAAAACCCGCGCTGAAATCACCAAAAGATTAATCGAAGAATGTGGATTTTCCGCCGTCGCAATCGAAGGCGATTGGCCGGATGCTTATCATGTAAATCGTTATGTAAACCATACAAATCACAATGGAAATTCCACTCACGCACTTTCACAATTTGAGCGTTTTCCAACCTGGATGTGGCAAAATAAAGAAGTGCTGGAATTCATAAAATGGCTGCATGGCCATAATCAAAATAAAAAATCAGTGCGCTTTTACGGGCTTGATCTTTACAGCATGCAAAGCTCGATTGCGGCGATAATTTCTTATCTCGATAAAATGAATCCTGAAGCCGGAAAGCGCGCCCGCGAGCGTTATTCTTGCCTCGATGATTTTTCGTTGCAAAAAGTGAAGCTCGAAATAATTGGCAATTCTTGTGAAGATGAAGTGATTGAACAGCTTTTGGAATTGCGCAAAAACGCTTTTGAATATTTGAAAAAAGACGGATTTTTAGCGGAAGAAGAATTTTTCTGCGCCGAACAAAATGCAATTTTGGTTAAAGATGCGCAGCAATATTATCGTTCATTATTTTTCGGTGATGAACTTTCGTGGAACCTGCGCGATGCGCATATGGCGAAGACTTTAGATAGTTTGTCGCATCATCTCGAAAGAATAAATAAAGCGCCGGCCAAAATTATAGTTTGGGCGCATAATTCGCACATTGGCGATGCACAAAATACCGAAATGAGTAAAAGAGGGGAGTGGAATTTGGGGCAATTAGTGCGCGAAAAATATGAGGATGAAACTTTGTTGATCGGCTTTTCAACCTACAGCGGAACAGTCAGCGCCGCAGCAAATTGGGATGAAAAAGTGGAAAAGAAAAATGTCTTGCCAGCTTTGGGCGACAGTATTGAAAACCTATTTCACAGAACTGGTGAGAAAAATTTTCTCTTAAGATTTCTCGGAAATGAAGAATTAACCAAGCGCCTCGATAAACCAATTTTACAGCGTTTTATCGGTGTAATTTATCGTCCACAAACTGAACTACAAAGCCATTATTACCGCGCCAATATTTCGCGGCAATTTGATGCGTTAATTTACTTCGATGAAACTTCCGCTGTTGAACCACTTAAGGTAACAGCGGAATGGCACGCCGGTGAAAATCACAAAGAGTTGGATGAAACTTTATCCGTCGGGAATGTAAATTTATTTGGTAGCGGCAATTGAGAAAGTAACTTCCACATCGTCACTAACATCATTAGCTTTTTTAATGTCAGAATTTCCAACTGTGAAAACGCTGCGTTGGATGTGTGTTTTGCCGGTGGCGCGGGCTTTGGTAGCGCTATATTCATCGAAAGTGAAATCAAGTGAAACCGGAAAAGTTCGGCCTTTAATGGTTAAATCACCATCAGCGCGATAGGTTTTTTTATCTTTTAAAAGTGCAAATTTAGCAGCGCTGAAAGTTGCTTTTGGGAAAGCGCTGGTAGCGAGCCATTCTGAACCTTGAACTGTGGTTTGTCCTTCGGCAAGTGAGATCACGATTGAAGAAGTATCAATATCAATTACGACTTTGCTTTTAGCTAATTGATCTTTGTCGAAATTAATTTTGCCGTCAAATTTTTTGAAATAACCAACAACATCGCTTTTACCTTGTGCAACTTTGAAATTAAGTTTGCTTTGCGCCGTAATTATTTTCCAAGTTGGAACTTCAGCGGCGTTAATGGATGCAGAGAATAAAAGCGTAAAGACGATTGTGAGAAATTTTTTCATAATAATTTATTTGCTAAAAAGTTATTGAGTACGTTCGAAATGGTTTCCTTCTTTTAAAGGTGAAGTATCAGCTTTTCCATCTTTAATTCTTAGGTAAGGTGCTCTTTTTGGAATAGTTGTATCATATGGATTTGGTGGAATGATTTTGTTATTAAGCTGCGCAAATTCTAAAATATTAAATTTAGCAAATTCTTCTGCTAAAGCGGCAAGGCTGGGAGTAAAATCAGAAAAATTCTGGCGGGTATGAGAAACATAAGCTGTTGTTAAAGCAGCAATTCCGGTGTGATCGAGTTTTTTGGTTTTGGTTTCAGGATCAATTTTGTCATGAAGAGCAACGATATCGTGCGGTTTAACTACATGAGGCTGTACTAATTTTGATTCAGATTCCAGATTAACAAATTTCATTTCGCCGGTACTTTCATTAGCATCTTCAGCTTGAGTGTAACCGGTAAAAATATTTTCCATGCTGATAGTTTTATCCGAAATAATATTGTGAAAATTATTTAGGCCAACAGTGCCGTTTGGTCTTCTTGCCCATTGAATAGAAGCTAGTGCACTATCAAAAGTGAATTCAGGAAATTTATTAATCTCACGTCTGCTTAATTCAGGATGTTTTGTGAGCATATATTGCCTGGTTGCTAGAATTTCTTCATAAACTTCATTTAAAGCTACAGCTTTAAGGCCAATTTTTATTGGGTCGCATTCCTCAGTATATTCCATGGTTCCGGCTGGTATGCAAAAGGCCTTTTTTTCAGTGTGAACGGTGTCGCTGCGTTCTAACATTAATAAACTGGATTTTAATGGCGCGATTTCAATATCCATCAAACATCCCATTCCCAGACCAAAGCTAAGTTTATTTGCTATTACATCTCTATTAGGAAAATTATCCATTGAAGTAGCGCGTGAGAGGCTGTAACGACAACGATCCATCATGTAAGTTACGGTGTTTTGCTCGGGGTCGTACAACACATCAATAACTGATGTAACATGGCCATTGTAGCATTTAGCACTTTTAATTTTGGCCTGCATTTTTTCTATTTCTTCTTGAGAAGCAGAATTTTCTTTCATCATTTCTAATTCGGCTTGCATTGTCGCTCTTTTATTAATCCAGAATTTTTCGGTTTTATCCCAGACTTCAGCAACAAAATCCTTATCACTTTCGCTTAAATCATTATCTTCAATTGAAACTAATTCATGGTAAGAATTTACCGGCTTGCCATCGCGATCGGCAATAATGATTGTTGGATTAGTGGAAATTGTAAAAATTCCTGAATCAACATCTTGCGGAGAATTGGAAATCAAGTGCTTGATGCTGTAGATCATGAAGAAAATAGAAAAATTGTAAAACAAAAAAACCGGCCTCAAAATTATGAAGCCGGTTTCTTAAAGTTAACTAAAAGAAAGCTAACTTATTTATTGCGGTTTGAAGAAGAATTATTGCTGCTATTTTCTGAAGAGCGATTTTTTTGGCTGTTAGAAGTTGAGTTTTGGTTTTGATTTTGGTTGGTCTTATTTTTCTGGTTGGTGCTGTTATTCTCGTTTTGGCTGTTTCTATTAGTAGTAGTCATACAAACCTCATTATAATTGAAAAATAACCTATCCTTAGCGGCAGGTAATTCTGCAATATAAAGCGGCGATATAAAATCTCTTTGCCGAATTGGTGCTGAATTTATAAATTTTCTGTAAATTTCTTTAAAATTCTTTTTTAACTTCTTCTAAATCTTGCTGAAATTCTGCATTTTGCAAAAGCCCGCCAATCACTAGCAGCGCCATTTCTTTGCCGCCTTTTACATCACTTGGAAAATGCATTCCAACCATCACGCGATGCCAGGCGATTTTTTGGGCGCGGGCGTAAAATTCGTCGCGTTTTTGCGGTAAAATTAATCCCATAACATGCGCTGTAGTAAAACTTCCGCAAGTGTGACCGCTTGGATAAGCCGGGTTGGAATGCGCTTCTACCAAGGCTTTAACCCTTTTATCTAAAAGATAAGGACGTTTGGTATTCCAATATTCTTTAGCGCGATCATTTACAATTTGTGAAGTGTCGGCGACGCGATCAAGCAAATCATAAAGATGCGGAAAACGCTCGCGGCTCATTTTTTCATCAACAGCTAAAACCAATGTTTCCGGCGTGTAATGCACTTCTTTCCCGGCTTGCATTATTTCATTGGGATCAGAATTTTTTTGCAGCTCAATGATTTCAGCAATTTCTTTTTTTGATTCTGCGCTGTCTTGTTTTAGCGGAGGTGTAAGTAATGTTGGACTAACGGAATCGGCAGTAAAATAAGGTTTCGCTTGTGCATTTGTGGCGAAAAGCAAGGTAGAGAAAAATATTATTAAGTGTTTCATAAATTTATTAAAGATGATGTTTAGAGATCGAGCCAGCATCTCGACGACGCTTCGCTTTGCTCGATGACCTAAATTTTTTATTCGCGAATCCATAACTTTAGGTCATCGAGCAAAGCACGAAGTGCGTCGTCGAGATGCTAGCTCGATTTTAACACAATTAAATTTCCTGTAACTTTGCCTGAAATCTTCTCAATCGAGCAAAATTTTTCAATGAGGCAAAAAAAAGACCGGCCTCAAATATGAAACCGGTCTTCTTAAAATCTACTGCAAACAACTATTCGTCGTTATTTGTTTCAGAGTTTTGGTTGTTTTGATTTTCTTTAGTATTTTCTTTGTTGGTGTTTTGGTTTTGGCGTTGATTTTGATTTTGAGTTTGTTGGTTTTGAGTTTGTTGATTTTGATTTTGTGTGTTGTTGCCTGCATTAGTTACATTTTGATTAGTCATATAAACCTCTTTTATTGGTTAGTAAAATCGGAACTTTTGGCCGAAACTTTTGAATCGGCTGAGGTTCAATATAAAAATAGGATATAAAATCTCTTTGCTGAAATGGGATGGAATTTATAAAGTTTTTGTAAATCTAGGTCGTAAAGCATTGTGTAAGTAGCCAAGTTAGTAATGTTTAGGTCATCGAGCAAAGCACGAAGTGCGTCGTCGAGATGCTAGCTCGATTTTG
>JAZKII010000072.1:9164-10882 GCA_040384945.1 Pseudomonadota bacterium | reverse complement strand
ACTTTTTTAAACGTTTATTTATTAAGTTTTAAACCACTCCGCTTCGTAAGCAATCATGAAGATGCAAAATCCCCACAACTTTTTTTTGCTCGTCCAAAACCAACAAACTGGTAATCGATTTTTTATTCATCACCGCGATTGCTTCAACTGCTAAAGTATCTGAATTGGTTACGATCGGATTTTTAGTCATTAATTGCGCCGCAGTTTGGGAAAAAAGATCCGGCGAAATATGACGGCGTAAATCGCCATCTGTAATAATTCCGGTAGTTTCGTCATTGTCATTTAAAACTGCGGTACAACCTAAATGTTTTGAAGTCATTTCCATTAAAACTTCGGAAATTGTTTGTGATTCTTTAACTGCCGGAATGTCTTTTCCAAAACGCATTAATTCTTTTACTTTCAAAAAGTTCGAACCAAGTTTTCCGCCCGGGTGAAAAGTTCCGAAATTTTCCGAACTAAATCCTTTGGCTTCAATTAAACTCACAGCTAAAGCGTCGCCCAAAGCTAACATCATAGTAGTTGAAGTGGTTGGTGCATTTACAGAATTTGCTTCCGGAATTGCCGGTAAAACCAAAGGAACAGTGCTGGTTTTAGTTAGTTCAGATTCAGCGCGGCGAATGAAACCGATAGTTGGGATTTCAAATCTTTTGCAATAATAAATAATGTCTTTCAATTCTTTGGTTTCGCCGGAATTGGAAAGTAAAATTACCACATCATCTTGCGTAATCATGCCGAGGTCGCCGTGGCTTGCTTCGCCAGGGTGAATAAAAAATGATGGCGTGCCGGTGGAAGCAAAAGTTGCGGCCATTTTATTGGCGATATGCCCACTTTTCCCCATGCCGCTAATTACAACGCGACCTTTACAATTTAAAATTAATTCAACGGCCTTGATATAATTTTCGCCCAATATTGTCAGGAGCGACTTCAAGCCCTCAATTTCAGTTTCAATAGTTTTAACCGCGGAAGTTATGTAGGATTTTTTATCTTGCATATTTTTTTCTTAAGCCTGATTTTGCTGGTTGTAGAGCCATTTACAAAAATTTTTTTCACATTCCCATCATGAACATAAAAGAGCAAGAAATTTTACAAGAATTTGAACAGGCTAAAGCGATTTTGAAAGGACATTTCATTCTTTCTTCCGGTTTGCATTCCGACACCTACATGCAATGTGCGCGAGTTTTAATGGATGCCAAAAGATCGGAAAAACTGTGTGCCGAATTAGCCAAAAAAATTGAAAATAAATTAGGAAAAAATTTTGCTGATATTGTTGTTGCGCCAGCGATGGGCGGTGTAATTGTTGGTTATGAAATGGGTCGCCAACTTGGTTTACCAACAATTTTTTGTGAAAGAGTTAATGGTCAGTTTGAATTGCGCCGTGGTTTTGAATTAGAAAAAGATGCACGTGTTTTGGTAGTTGAAGATGTAATTACGACTGGAAAATCTTCACTGGAAACTTTTGAGTTAGTTAAAAAATTCGGTGCTAAAATTGTGGCAGAAGCTTCGCTAGTTGATCGCAGCGGCGAAGAAGATTTACAAAATAAAATGGGTGTTCCGGTTATTTCATTATTAAAAGTTAAGGTAAAAACTTTTGATGAAAATAATGTGCCGGAAGAATTAAAAAACATTCCGGCGATTAAGCCGGGAAGTCGGTTTATAAATAAATTGTCAAAAAGGGATATTTAGGTCATCGAGCAAAGCACGAAGTGCGTCGTCGAGAT
>JAZKII010000072.1:0-9154 GCA_040384945.1 Pseudomonadota bacterium | reverse complement strand
GCTAGCTCGATGTTGCAAAATCGAGCCAGCATCTCGACGACGGCCTAAAGGCCTTTGCTCGATGACCTAAAAATTGGCATACTAATCAATTCATCTAAATGAAAATTTACACAAATAAATTGGAAGAAGTCATTTCCAACAAACGCGACATTAATGTTTCCTTCGAATTTTTCCCGCCGAAAACCGATGAAATGGAAATTAAATTATGGGATGCGATTTCTAATTTAAAAAACCTCAATCCAAATTTCGTTTCTGTAACCTACGGCGCTGGTGGTTCAACCCGTGAAAGAACGCATCACACAATTAAAAGAATTGTTGATGAAACTAATTTAAAACCAGCTTCACACTTAACTTGTATCGCAGTTTCGAAAGAAGAAACCGATGAAATTCTGCGCAATTATTGGGAAATGGGCGTGCGTCATATTGTAGCTTTGCGTGGCGATATGCCAGCTTCCAGCCCCAATTATCAACTTCATCCGCAGGGTTATAAATATGCTAATGAATTAGTTGCCGGAATTAAAAAAATTGCTGATTTCGAAATTTCAGTTGCGGGCTATCCTGAAAAACATCCGGAAGCTAGAAGTATGGAAGAAGATATTGATAATTTGAAACGCAAAGTTGATGCCGGCGCTGACCGCATTATCACTCAATTCTTTTTTGATACTGATGTTTATTTTTCTTTCGTCGAAAGATGTCGTAAAGCCGGAATTAATGTTCCGATTATTCCGGGAATTTTGCCGGTGAGTAATGTCAAACAAACCAAACATTTTGCTAAAATGTGTGGCGCTAAAATTCCGAAATGGATGGATAATATTTTTACCGGCCTTGATGAAAAACAAGATACTCGTCAATTAATCGCCGGCGTTGTGGCAGTTGAGCTGTGCCGAATTTTGCATGATGCGGGAATAAATGATTTTCACTTTTATACATTAAACCGCTCGGAAATGACTTCAGCGATTTGCCATATTCTTGGGGTGAGGGAAGAGGAAAAGAAAGAAATATCTTGCTAAAAATTTTTAAGTAAAAAAGATTTGCTTTGTCGGGAGTGTATCAGAATAAAAAACCCTCACGGGGAATATGAATACACACGCCGGGTTTGCGTGGTGGTGGCTCCCGATATTAAAATTTAAAAGCTCCTTTCAGAAATTCTGAAGGGAGCTTTTTTGTTTTTTCAGGTCATCGAGCAAAGGCCCCTGCGCTGGACGGGGTTTGTAACCCCGTCCACATGTTCAGTTCATTTTAACTTTACATGAACGTGAGGACGGGATTGCAAATCCCGTCCTGCTCAAGGTTCTGCTCAAATTTCTAACTAAACTCAAAAATCAATTTTTCTTTCCCAATTTAACCACTCCAAATTTACACCGCTTGAATTTTACTTTTCTCTTAAATAGGTTCCCGCCGCTTCTATACTTTTTAAAACAATTAAATCAAAAATAATGCCTAAAGAAGATCTACTGACAATGAACGGAATTGTTGTCGAAGTTTTGCCAAATACAATTTTTCGCGTTGAGCTGGAAAATGGCCATATCATTGTGGCGCATGCGTCGGGCAAGATTAGAAAAAATAAAATTCGCGTTTTAAAAGGTGATAAAGTTGAAGTTGAAATGACAACTTATGATCTAACTAAAGGACGTATCGTTAGAAGAAACGTCTAAAGACCGATGCAAATCATCCTGCTAACATTTTTAAAATTTAACAAAACTAGTAATAGCTTTGTGGCAGGTGTTTTTAATTTAAATGACAGGGCCTTAAGGTCTAAAATATAAAATAAATGAAAAATCTTTTAATCGTTGAATCTCCAGCCAAGGCCAAAACCATCGGCAAATATTTAGGAAGTGATTATGAAGTTCTGGCCTCTTTCGGTCACATTCGCGACTTGCCAAGCAAAGACGGATCTGTTGAGCCGAATAATGATTTTGCAATGCATTATGAAGTGTCGGCCAAATCTTCCAAACATGTAAAAGAGATTGTTGAGAAAGCCAAAAATTGCCAAAAATTAATATTAGCGCCCGATCCCGATCGTGAAGGGGAATCAATCGCCTGGCATATTCTCGAAGTTTTAAAAGCTAAAAAAGCAATTAAAGCGACAACAAAAGTTGAACGTGTTGTTTTCAACGCCATTACCAAAAATTCAATTATTGAAGCGATCAAAAATCCGCGCGATATCGATATGGATTTAGTTGATGCACAACAAGCGCGCCGTGCTTTGGATTATCTAGTTGGTTTTACTTTATCGCCGGTTTTATGGCGCAAGCTTCCGGGAAGCCGTTCTGCAGGACGTGTACAATCTGTTGCATTACGTTTAATTTGTGATCGTGAAGATGAAATTGATGCTTTTAGAAGCGAAGAATATTGGGATGTTAAACTTGATTTACAAAATGAAAAAAATGTCGATTTTCAAGCCAGTTTAGTTGAGCTCGAAGGAAAAAGACTGGAGAGATTTTCAATCATCAATGAAGCTCAAGCCGGAAATATCAAAAAACTTTTAGCTGAGAAAAAATACCAAGTTGTTTCTGTAATTAAAAAACAGGCCAAACGCCGCTCCAATCCGCCATTTACAACCTCTTCAATTCAACAAGAAGCAGCGCGTAAATTAGGATTTTCTGCAAGCCGTACCATGATGGTCGCGCAAAGGCTTTACGAAGGTGTTGAAATTGAAGGCACGGCGCAAGGTTTAATCACTTACATGAGAACAGATTCAATCGCAGTAACCCCGGAAGCAATCACCGCAGTTCGTGAAAAAATCAATTCACTTTATGGCAAAGATTATTTGCCGGAATCGCCGAATCTTTTCAAAAGCAAAGTTAAAAACGCTCAGGAAGCGCACGAAGCGATTCGTCCGACTGATTTTTCACTAACGCCAGAACGGGTTAAAAAATATCTTGATGACGCGCAATTCGCGCTTTACGACCTAGTTTGGAAAAGAATGTTAGCCTCACAAATGGCTGATGTAATTTTTGATCAAGTTGTTGCAGATATTACCACAATTCCAGCTTACGCCAAAGCGCGCGCAACTGGTTCGACAGTTAAATTTGACGGTTTTTATAAAGTTTATCGTGAAGATCGTGATGATAATGAAACTGATGAAGATGATGCCAAACAAAACCTTCCGGAATTAAAAGAAAAAGAAAATCTCGGTTTGATTGAAGTGAAGCCGCAACAGCATTTCACTGAGCCACCGCCAAGATATTCTGAAGCCAGCTTGGTTAAAAAAATGGAAGAACTCGGAATCGGCCGCCCATCAACTTACGCAGCAATTATTTCAGTTTTGCAAGATCGCGGTTACGTGAAATTGGAAAAACGCCGATTTTTCCCGGAAGAACGCGGCAGAATTGTAACAACTTTCTTGAAAGAATTTTTTGCCAAATATGTAGAATTTGATTATACGGCTGGTCTTGAAGATGAGCTCGACATCATTTCAAACGGCAAAATGAACTGGAAAGTTTTCTTGAAAAAATTCTGGAAAGATTTCCACGGCAATATTGCAGTTGTAAGCGAAAAACCATTTGGTGAAGTTTTAGAAATTTTAAACCAAAAAATTTCCGGACATATTTTTGGCTTCAATGAAAAAGGTGAATTAAAAGATACTTGCCCAACTTGTGGTACTGGGAAATTAGGTTTGCGCTTAGGAAAATTCGGTGCCTTTATTGGTTGCTCGAACTATCCGGAATGTAAACATACTATGCAGATTTTTGAAAACTCGGAAGAGGGCGAAGATGGCAAAGAAAGAAAACCACAATTTGAACCAAGAAGTTTGGGTGTTGATCCAAAATCCGGTTTTGAAGTTATGGTTAAAATAGGACCTTACGGACCTTACTTAGAATTGATCGGAAGTGAAATTATTGCCGAGAAAAAAGCCGAAGAAAAAGAAGCGGCAGCGGCAGAAAAGAAAGCAACTAAAAAACCTTCAAAAGCTAAAAAGCCAGCGAAAGAGAAAAAAGTTAAAGCGAAAAAACCGAAAAGAATTTCGATTCCAAAAAATCTCGATCCGAATTTGATTGATTTAAAAGCGGCGGCAGATCTTTTGTCATTGCCACGTGAAGTTGGAATGCATCCTGAAACTGGTGAAAAAATCGTAGCCAATATCGGGCCGTTCGGACCTTATTTATTGCATAACAAAGTATTTACGTCGGTTAAAGATGATAATATTTTGGAAATCGGTTTGAACCGTGCGGTTGATGTGATTGCAACGGCGGCAGAGAAAAAAGCTGCGGGTGGTGGAAGAAAAGGTTTTGCGCGGAAGAAATCTACTACTACGAAGAAAAAGAAAAAATAAATTTGTACAAGCAATTTGTACAAGCAAGACGGGGTTTGTAACCCCGTCCAGCGCTAGATTAGAGCTAGTTACAAAGAATTAAGTAAAATTAAAATTCCATGCCGGAACAAGATTTAATCGAGAAAATTATAGAACCAGCGGAAGAGCCGGAAGCCTTAACCGCTTTAAAACAATCGGTTGAAGCTAATCCCGACGCTTCAATGATTTGCGAAAGCAAAGAACATAATCCCAACTTTTTCTCGGTAATTTTTGCCAATAAAAAATTCTACGAAACTTTCGAGTTAGATGAATATGAATTAATGGGAAAAAATTACGATTTCCTTTTTGCTGATCTTGATCTCGATTATTCTTCCGAAGACCAACTAGAATATGTACGCTTGATTAAAGCTGTGAAAGGCTTTGAGCCGAGTTCGATAATCCTGATGTTGCCGGATGTAGCTTTGGGTGAAGCAAAATATAAAATCACCTTCATTCCCAGCGATTTTACTGATCTTGCCGGACATCGTCACGCGGTTTTTTCTTTCCAGAAAATGGAAATTGAAGAAGTTGCCAAACAACATGAAGAAAAAAACTTTGCCAATGTTGGGCTTCTAAAAAACCTCGAAAGAACGCTGCATAATGAAAGGTTGCTGCGCGAAGTCGGTTATTTAATTATTTCTGATTTACCGATTGATGAAATTGCCCAAAAAATTGCTAAAATTTTAGGAGAACATTTAAAAGCTGATCGTTGTTTGCTTCACGATTATAAAAATTCCAACACTAATTTCGTTACGGAATATCATAACAGCTATACACAACCAATGTTTAAAGATGTTCACGATGAAGAAGGTTTAAAAGTTTTGGCGAAATATATAAATTTCCAGAATCACTTTCACGAGCGCTACGGCGATAAGGATAAAAACAGTTCTTTAGTAGTGGTAGAAGATGTTGCGGTGGATAATAATTTTAATCCGATCCGGGAAATTTGCGAAAAATTTTCTATCGCTTCACAAATCGCCGTAACTACAAGTTTTAACGGTAAAGTTAATGGCGGAATTTATATTCACCAAAGTGACAAAAAAAACTGGCTAACTGATGAAATTGAATTGATAGAAATGATCGCTGATCAATTTTCTATCGCGATTGATCGTTCAGATTCAATCGAGCGCGTAATGGTGGCAAATCATTCTTTAATCGAAAGAACTTCACAGCTGAAAGAAGCGTTAGAACATGAGCAGGAAATGCGCAAAATGCAAAGCGAGTTTGTGGCTTTGGTTTCGCATGAATTTAAAACTCCGCTGCAAATTATCGATAGCACGCGCGAACTTCTAACTCGAAAAATCAAAAATCATAATATCGTTGACGACTCAATTGATAAAGCACTTGAGCGCATTAAAAGCGGCATTTCGCGGATGAATGGCTTAATTCACAGCACGCTGAATTTAGCACGTATGGAAAATGGCGGCAATAAAATCAAAGTTGAATATGAAACTTTTGATCTCAAAAAATTCATATTGGATATTATTGAAAAAAATTCCAATTTGGCGATGAATAAAAATATTCAGATTCTAACCAATATTGACGAGCTTCCATCTGATTTTCGCGGCGATTCAAAATTGCTCGATCACTCAATTACCAACATCATTTCTAACGCCGTAAAATATTCCAAAAATGATACTACGGTGAAAGTTCTCGGTAAGGCCAATGATAAAAAAGTAGCTTTGCGCATAATTGATCAAGGCATGGGAATTCCAAAAGATGATTTAGCAAATATCGGCCAGAAATTTTTTCGTGCTAAAAATACTTTATCAGTTGCCGGAACCGGAATCGGAATTTATCTAACTAAACATTTTATTGAATTACATGGTGGCGATGTTGCGATTGACAGTGAAGTCAATGTCGGAACAACCGTTACTGTGACTCTTCCACGAGTTCCAAGCGATCAAATTTAAAAAATTATTATGAAAAAATTTGCCTCTCAATTTTTATTATTTTCCTCATTTTCTCTCACAGCTTTTGCTCAGGATTTTCCAAATATTACAGGGAATGTTTTAACTCAGATTCAAGCTGATCACGTTGGTTCAGTTAATAGAAGCGGAGTTAATTCCAATAATGGTTATATTTATGTTGAGCCGAATATTTCTTTTAACATCAATAAAAATTGGTCAGTTAAAACTGACTGGAGATTGCAACCAAATGATACTTTAACCACGAGAAACGGAACTTATCCGGAAAGATATAGAACGATTTTGCAATCAGGCCGCGGCTTTGGAATGTCTGACGAAGGTATTTTAATTGAAGAGTTGAAAGTGAATTTTGAAAATGAAGATATGGATGTTTACGCTGGTAAATATGATCCAACTTTCGGAACCGCTTATAGAAAAGATAAAAGAATGGGAGTTTTCACGGCGCAATTTGCCGAAGATTATAACCTTCGTGAAAAAATTGGTGTTGGCGGTGTGGCAATTTTAGAAAGCAGCAAAATTTCATTTAATACTTTTTTTAATGACACAACAGCTTTAAGCAAAAGCGCGATTGATGATCGTGGCCGCGCACCTAGAAATGATGGCGCTGCTGGTAATACTGGAACTCTTTCTTCTTATTCAGCTTCAATGAATGGCGAAAATTTATTTGGCTTTGAAAATTGGCATTACAATCTTGGTTATAGAAATCTCGATGTGGATAAAATGGCGGGCAGAAGCAGAGAAAAAGGTTATACTATCGGAACAGATTATGCTTATCATGTTGGTGTAAATTCTACAATCACACCATTTTTTGAAGCGGTAAAAATCCAGAATTTCACCGGAATTCAAGGGAGAGATGCGATTTATACAACAGCGGCTGTGATTGGAAAATATAGCAATTGGAATGCCAGCATCACCAATTTAACCAGAAATATCAAACAAGCGCAAACCACGCCAAAATCTTCCGATCACATGTTACAACTTTCCGCCGGCTATAAATTTGGTAATGGTATTATGATTGATTTTACCAGAGCTAACATGAAAGAAAGCGGCACTAGCGCTGTGGTTTATGGCTTGATGGGAAGTTACGTTTATAAGTTTTAAACTATTCTTCAGGTCATCGAGCAAAGGCCGCTAGGCCGTCGTCGAGATGCTGGCTCGATGTAGCAACACCAAGCCAGCATCTCGACGACGCACTTCATGCGGCGCCTGTCCTGAGCCTGTCGAAGGGCTCGATGACCTGAAGTTTTTTTACTTCAAAAACACCGCAATATAATTCACATCCAAATTCTCTACTTCCTTCCACTCATCATTTAAAATATTATAACTAAATCCGCGCAGGCATTTTAAGTCCATTCCGCAAGCATTTGCGGCGCTATTAATTTCCGATGGTTTTAAAAATTTCTTCCAATCATGAGTTCCATACGGCAGCCAGCGTAAAATATATTCAACAGCGATTTTGGCCAAAGCTAAAGATTTTAAAGTGCGATTCATAGTTGCAATAAATAGCAATCCGCCTGGTTTTACCAGTTTCGCGCAGCTTGCAATAAAGCCTTCAACATCGGCAACATGTTCAATAATTTCGAGGGCAAAAACTACATCAAATTGTTCATTTGTTTTTACTAAATCTTCGGCAGTTGTGGCGCGGTAATCAATTTTTAAAGCGGATTTTTCGGCATGAATTTTTGCAACTTCAATATTTTTTTCTGATGCATCAATTGCCGTAACATTCGCGCCCATTCTGGCGAAAGGCTCAGCGATTAAACCACCGCCGCAGCCGACATCGAGGATTTTTAAATTTTCATCAAGCTTAAAATTTTCTACGATTTTTTTTCTGATGAAAGAAATGCGGATGGGGTTGAATTTGTGAAGTGGTTTAAACTTGCCGGTTTCGCTCCACCATTCATCAGCGATGCGGGAAAATTTTTCTACTTCTTGCGGGTCGATTGAGGAAGTCATAAAACAATTATTTGTTTTTAGGAATTTTATTCACATCCATCATTTCATAATTTTCCGAATCATTCATCCAATTTTCCTTCACTTTTACAAATAAAAATAAATGAACTTTTGTGCCGGCGATTTCGGCAATATCAGTGCGCGCTTCTTGGCCGATTAATTTAATCATCGAAGCATTTTTTCCCAGAATAATGCCTTTTTGACTTTCTTTAGTTACGAAAATTGTTTGGTGAATTTTAAGTTCTTTATTATCCAAAACTTCATAAGAATCAGTTTTAACCGTTAAAGCGTAAGGCAATTCTTGATTCAATTTTAAAAATAATTTTTCGCGCGTAATTTCCGAAACGATAAAACGCATTGGTGCGTCGGTGATTTGTTCTTCATCATAAATCCAACCTGGATTCACACATTTTTCGCAAAGAAATTTTTTGATTTTTTCAACACTTTCGCCAGTTTCAGCTGAGATCGGAAAAATATCTTCGAAGCCCATTTCAACAAGGCCGGCCATGGTTTCTAAAACCTTAACTTTTTTAACCAAATCAATTTTATTGATGATGATTGTAAGTTTGGGATTTTCTTTTTTTAGATCTTCGATGATGCGCAGATTTTCGCGGTTTAAGCCAAGAGTTGCATCAATTACAAAGCACACATGATCTGCATCGCGAAGGCCTTGCCAAGCGGATTTAACGATAATTCTTTCGAGAATTTTATCATCGCGCGGAATAAAAATTCCGGGAGTGTCAATTATAATTAGCTGGGCGTTTTCTTCGATTATAATTGCTTTAATTGAGTTGCGCGTGGTTTGAACTTTTGGCGAAACGATGGAAAGTTTTTGGCCTAAAAGAGCGTTTGTAAGCGTAGATTTTCCGGCATTTGGTGCGCCAACGATTGCAACTGTGCCGTGAGTTTTATTTTTCATTTTTTGTGTTTTTAATTTTATCGAATTTATTTTTTTCAGGTCATCGAGCAAAGGCCGTAA
>JAZKII010000071.1:0-7959 GCA_040384945.1 Pseudomonadota bacterium | reverse complement strand
GGCCTTTGCTCGACGACCTAAAATTCTTCTTTAGAATTTATCGATGAAACAATATTTAAATTTCACCAAGACCAGCGCCAACTACAGCTTCAAGCACAGTTTCGATTTAGTTTTTAAAAAAATCGAAACTGTGCTTTTTAGTTTTTTATGCGTGATTTTTTTAATCGCCTCAAAGCTAAACAGCGATTTTTCCAAAGATTTATCTTTTGGTTTTGTCAGCGTTTCCATGCCGATCGTTAAAGTTGCGGCCTTTCCTTTTAATACTGTTATCAATCTTTTAACTGATTTCCACGAGCTGGTCGAAGCTAAAAAAGAAAATGAAATTCTGAAAGTTGAAATGGCGAAACTTCGCACTTTTTATATCAAGTCGCTGAATGTTTATCAGGAAAATAAAGAGCTACATAATATCCTCAATTTCATCACTTCCAAAAGTTCTAATTTCAAAGCCGCCAGAATCATTGGCAGATCACATCAAATGTTTAAGCAGGAATTATATATTGATGCCGGCAAAAACCAGGATATCAAAGAAGGCAGCATTGTAACCGGCGATCACGGCGTGATTGGTAGAATTTCCGAAGTTGGTGAAAATAAATCGCGTTTGATTTTGGTGAGCGATCCAAGTTCGCGTATTCCGGTGATTAGCTCTAAAGCTAGAGCCAGAGGAATTTTAGCCGGAAATGGCAGCGGTTTGATGGAAGTTTTATATTTACCAAAAAGCAAAGTTGTGGAAGAAGGCGATTGGATTTTTACATCGGGTGACGGTGATACTTTACCACCGGGATTATTGATTGGCGTGGTTAAGAAAGTTGATAAGGATTATGTTGGTGTTGCGATGGTTGAAGATGTGAGCAATTCGGATATTGTTACGATAATGGCGTACTAGAAAAGTAAAAATGCTGGCGCATTTTTAGGGGGATTGAGACCACGGAACTTAAGAGCGGTCTTAAGTTCCTATAAAATTTATGTGTACCTAACAAGGAAAGAACTTTAGCAGGACGGGGTTTGTAACCCCGTTCTCACGTTCAGATCAAAAATTATTTCCCTTCCATCTTCTTCATTTCCCGAATCATAAAAGGTACTTGGAAAACTGTGAAAATCAGCGAAATCGGCATCATTCCGAACACCTTAAATTGCACCCAAAAATCAGTAGAGAAATTTCTCCAGATTAATTCATTTAACACTGCTAAAATCAAAAAGAAAAACCCCCAACGTGCTGAGAGAGTAAGCCAAGCGTGATTACTCATTTTAATTTGTTCTCCTAGAATATAAGATAAAAACGGCTTATTTTTGAAATATCCGTAAAACAAAATTACGGCAAAAATCACGTTGATTATTGTCGGTTTCATCTTGATGAAAATATCATCTTTTAACAATATCGTTAAACCTCCAAATATCCCAAGAGTAATTCCCGAAACTAAAGCAACTGTCGGAATTTTTCCGGTTAAAAAATAAGAAATAATTAAAGCAATAAAAGTTGTAGCAACCATGTAAATCGTTGCTGTAACCAGTGGATCTGGGGTTTTGGCTAATTTATAAATAGCAAAAAAAACAATTAAGGGCAAATAATCATAAAGAAATTTGGTCGTCGATTCTTTGGGCTTTTTCATCTAATTGCAGGAAAATTGAGGGTTAGCATTTTTGGTGAAAGCCAAAAGTGTGACCTGATATTTTAAGTCAGATTTATTTGATTTTAAATATTCAGTTATTTTTGCATCATTTACTTGGGATCCTTGCGGGATGTTGATATATCTGCTTCCAGCCTGTTTCATGCCAATGATATTTTTTTCCAGAAGCCAGTTTGATTTATTGCCGATTACCAAAATCTGGTTTTCTTTAAATTCAAGTTGCCTGCCGTCTTTGGTATAAATTCCATAATTAATATATGCAGAATCGCCGCAGGAAATAGTTTCGCCGTCTCCTTCTTCCAAATCTTTAACCGAAATTTGTAAAGCTGGATTTGTTGCGGCTGCTTTTTTTTCAGCTTCTTTTTCTTTGGCAATTTCACGTGCCAATTTCACGTTTGCAGCAATAAAAACTGTTTTTTCGCGTACTTCAGAAAAATCTTTTTTTATTTGTTCTGATGAAAAACGATTGCCCAGCGAACCAGGTTTTTCTTTATTGGCGAATAGCCCGTAATAAAGAATTATAGATATGCCGATAATTTTTATGATGGGATTACGCAGCAGTTTAAAAATCATAATTTAAGAAATATTGAGTAACCCTTGGCGCAGGATTGTAATTTTTTTATCAGAAATTTTAGCGACTGTAGAAGGCATTTTTTCCTTAGAAATTCCGCCATCAATTAATAAAGCGAGTTTGGAATTTGTGAAATATTTTTTTACTTCTGTCGCGCTGATTGCAGCTTCGTGATTTGATTTATTGGCGCTGGTAACTGCCAAAATTCCGTCAAATTTTTGTAGTAAATTTTTTATAAATTTTTTTTCAACAATACGAAATCCCAAAAATTTACTATCATTTTGATTTAAATTTTCCGCTAAAATATTTTTAACATTTTCCTGGGTTTTAAGCACTAGAGTCAGGGCTCCTGGTAAAAATTCCTGAGCAACTTTTTTGGCAACTTCATCAAAGTCAAAAATTGTTTCTGCGGTTTTTAAATCTTTCACAAAAATCGCGATTGGTTTTTTTGCATCACGGTTTTTGATTTCGTACAATGTATTTACAGCGTCAAAGTTTTTGGCATCAGCTGCAATTCCGTAAACCGTGTCGCTGGCGAAGGAAATTACTTTTCCCTGGCGCAAAAAATCACAAGCCAGTTCAACTGCATTTAAATCTGATTCTTTAATAACTTGCATTAAGTATTGATTTTATTGGCTCGAAAGATTTGCGGTGAAATTCACAAATTCCAAATTCGCGAATTTTTTCAATATGAAATTGCGTGGCGTAACCTGCATGTTTATCAAAACCAAATAGCGAATGTTTTTGATGAATATTTCTCATAATTTCATCGCGAGTTTCCTTGGCGATTATTGAAGCGGCAGCAATTGACAGGCTTTTTTGATCGCCTTTAACAATTGCCAGCATTTCCTTGATTTTATCCTGTTTTTTGAAGGGAATAAAATTGCCATCAATCAAAATTAATTGCGGAAAAACGCCATATTTTTGCTGCAAATCAAGAAAAGCGCGATGCATGGCTAATTTTGTGGCCTGAAGAATATTTATCTCATCAATAATTTTTTCATCAACCACGCCAATTCCGAATTTGGCTTTAAGTAAAAGTTCAGCAAAAATCTTTTTGCGCAAAGGTTTTGAAAGCTTTTTTGAATCATTAATTTCATCCGGAAAATCACCTTGATTTAAAATCGCGCAAGCTGCAACCACCGGCCCTGCAAGCGGACCACGGCCTGCTTCATCAATTCCGGCAGCAATGAAATCGGGATAGCTATTTTCGATTAAGAAATTTGGGGAAATTTCGGGTTGCATTTCTAAGTAAAATTAATTTAATGCCGAGACGTAGCCTTTTTTTTAAGAAGTGCAATTTCGAACCTTTCGTTTAAAAATTCCAATTCATTTTCTCATGTCATTCATTAATAAAAATTTTGGTTCTAAGCCGTCTTTGCTTAAACCAATCGTAATTGTTGTTGCTATCCTACTTGTTGTTGGCGGCGCTTACTCGTTACTTGGTAAAAAATCAGGAACCAAAGCTGATGAAAAAAATGCCGCTTCTGCAGAAGAAGTAAATCCAAGTGGAATTGATAAAGGTCAAAGAGTTAAAGATGTTGCGGATGTTGAAGAAGTTGTTGCAAAATGGATTCAAGCCAATCCTAGAGCTATTATTGCTGCTGTTGCCAATATGCAAAAAGCTGAAATGGAAGGCAAAACCAAAGATGCTCAAAAAAATATCTCTACTAAAAAAGATGAGCTTTTCAATGATAAAAAATCGCCTCAATATGCACCATCAGGCTATGATGTAACTGTTGTTGAGTTTTTCGACTATGCTTGCGGCTATTGCAAAAAAGCTCAGGCAACTGTTGAAGAATTGATCAAAGAAGACAAAAAAGTTAGAATTGTTTATAAAGAATTTCCGATTCTTGGTCAAGCTTCTCAAGAAATGTCAACTGTAGCAATCGCGGTTAATTTGGTTGATCCTTCTTCTTACAAAAAGTTTCATGATGGCATGATGAAATCAAATGAAAGAGGCAAGGATGCAGCTTTGAAAGTTGCTAAAGCAGCTGGAGTTAACATGTCTAAACTTGAATCAGCCTTGAAAAATGATACAGCTAAAATTAATGAAATTTTACAATCAAATTTATCTCTTGGTGGAACCATCGGAATTAACGGAACTCCTGGTTTCGTAATCGGTGAAGAATTGATTCCTGGAGCTTTCGAGCTTGCAGCTTTCAAAGAAAAAATTGCCGCAGCTCGCGCCGCAAAATAGTTTAATTTCTCTTTTCCGTCTTTAGGGCGGAAAAGAGAAACCCTTCTCTCATGAAAATCACCACTTCAAATTTTTCCTCTCCAGATTTTTCCACATTATCCAGCCAGCAAAAACAGGTTATTGACGCTTTTGAGGCGGGTAAAAATATTTTTGTCACAGGTGGAGCCGGAAGCGGCAAGTCTTATCTCTTAAGTTTCTTAAAACGTAATTATGGCCATACTATTGATGTAACTGCCAGCACCGGAATTGCAGCGGTAAATATCGGTGGCTCGACAATTCATTCCTGGGCCGGAATTGGTTTAGCCAATTTGCCGATCGATCAGATTGTTGAAAATATTTTTAGTGGAAAATTCAGTAAAATAAGACGCAGAATCAAGCAAGCGCGCGCTTTGGCGATTGATGAAATTTCAATGATTTCGGCTGAAGTATTAGAAATTCTCGATCAGGTTTTTCGCCGCGTCCGCGAAAATAATGCTCCGATGGGCGGCATTCAAATGTTGTTTTTTGGTGATTTTTTGCAGCTGCCGCCGATTAATCGCAATGGCGGTAATTTTAATTTCTGTTTTGAATCGGAAGCCTGGAAAAAACTGAATTTGGAAATGTTTGAGTTGGAAGAAATTTTCCGCCAAACTGACCAAAAATTTATCAAGATTCTTAATAATTTACGTTTCGGAAAACTTGATGAAAGTGACCGCGAAGCTTTAGAAGCAAGGCTTAATGCCAATGATGAAAATCTGGCGATCAAACCGACAATTCTGACAACTCACAACGCCAAAGTTGAGAAAATAAATTTTGAAGAATTGAAAAAAATTCCCCGCGAAGAAATTTCGCATGGCGCAGAATATTTTGGCCAACCGGATCGTGTCGAATTTTTGAAGAAAAATTGTATTGCAGCTGAAACCTTGAAATTAAAGGTTGGAGCGCAAGTGATGATGATTAAAAATACTTATCAGAAAGAAGGAATAAGTAACGGTTCGTTGGGAATTATCCGTAATTTTTCGCCGAAAAAACTTTATCCGATTGTAGAATTTGCCAATGGTAAAATTCTCACAATTGCACCGGAAGAATGGTTGATTGAAAAATATGATGAAGAAAAAAGATTGGTTGTAACTGAAGCCGGTGTAAATCAAGTGCCGTTAATTCTGGCTTGGGCGATGACAATTCATAAATCTCAAGGTTTAACTTTGGATAAAATTTCTTGTGATTTATCGGATGTTTTTAGTCCGGGACAAGCTTATGTAGCTTTATCTCGCGCTCGCAGCCTGGAAGGAATTTTTATTGAGTCGATTAACTTTAACCGCATCGCAACCAATCGTGAAGCGGTTGGTTTTTATAAGAGTTTGAAATAATTATACTGTGTCATTCTTCCATAAACTTTCCGACAATTCTCAAGGCATTTGTTACGCAATTCTCTCCTGCTTTTTTGCGTCTATTCTCATCGCGCTAGTTCGTTTTCTTTCCGCCGATTTCCACATTTTTTTCATCGTGATGGTGCGAAATTTTTTCGGCCTTTTATTTTTCATGCCTCAAATCATCAAAAACCACAAAGGCATTTTCAAAACCGACAAATTACATCTGCATGTTTTTCGTGGCGTAAATGGCTTGGTTTCAATGTTAATATGGTTCCATGTCGTAACAGTTTTGCCTTTATCAGAAGCAGTTTCGATCAGTTTTATAATTCCGATTTTAACCACCATTGCAGCAATAATTTTCCTCAAAGAAAAAGTAAAAACCCATAGTTGGATTGCCAGTTTCATTGGTCTTGCCGGCATTTTAATAATTTTGCGCCCCGGTTTTAAAGAATTTAACCCGACTTATTTTTATTCATTCGCTTCGGTTTGTTTATGGATAATTTCCAACATCATAATCAAAGTCATGACTAAAACCGAAAAGCCGCAAACCATTGTCGCTTATATGTCGCTGGTGATGTTGATTTGCTCAATTCCTTTTGCCTTGCCCCATCTACAACCGCTTAATCTGGAAAGTTTTTTATGGTTTGCCTTGTTGGGATTAATTTCCAATTTAACTCATATTTGTATTTCAAATTCCTATGCCAAAGCTGATCTTTCTTATGTTCAGCCTTTTGATTTCACGCGTTTGATTTTTACCGCGATAATATCTTATTTCGCTTTTGGAGAAGTGATTGATTTTTGGGTTGTAGTCGGATCAATTGTGATTTTATGCGGCGTAATTATTGTGATGCCGAAACGCAAGAAACAAAAACTGCTTGCTGTAGATCCGATAAAAATGCAAATTTAGTAAAAAGAAAATTTCATGTTAGACTATTTCAAACAAGCAATCACCGGCCTCAGGCAAGAAAATCGTTACCGCGAATTTCTCGATATTTCGCGTATTTGCGGCGAGTTTCCTTACGCGGTTAATAATAAAAACGGCCATAAAATTACGGTTTGGTGTTCCAATGATTATTTAGGAATGGGCCAAAATCCGGCTGCAATTGCGGAAGCAATTTCAGTTTTAAAATGTTATGGCATTGGTGCTGGCGGCACCCGCAATATTTCTGGCACAAATCATGCAATTGTTGAACTGGAAAGAGTAGTCGCAGATTTGCACAATAAAGAAGCAGCTTTGAGCTTTGTTTCTGGCTATGTAGCTAATGATGCGACAATTCAGACTTTGGCAAAAATAATTCCTAATTTGGTGATTTTTTCTGATCAAAAAAATCACGCTTCAATAATTGCCGGTATCAAAAATAGTCGCGTTGAAAAACAGGTTTTTCGCCATAATGACATGGCGCATTTAGAAGAATTGTTGCAAAAATATTCCAAAGATCAGCCCAAAATAATTATCTGCGAATCGGTTTATTCCATGGATGGTGATTTTGGCAAAATTGCTGAAATAATTTCTCTGGCTAAAAAATATCAGGCTTATACTTATGTTGATGAAGTTCACGGCGTTGGCCTTTACGGCGCAACGGGCGCTGGGCTTTGCCAAGAATTAGGATTGGAAAATGAAATTGATATTATCCAGGGAACTTTTGCTAAAGCTTTTGGTACGATTGGCGGATATATCGCCGCCAAATCTGAAATTATTGATGCAATTCGTTCAATTGCTTCCGGTTTTATTTTTACGACAGCTTTGCCGCCGGTAATTGCAGCAGCTACGATTTGCAATATTCGTCATTTACAAAAAAGCTCCCAAGAGCGTGAAAAAATGCGCGAAAATGAGGCTAAATTAAAAAGTAAATTGCAGGAAATTGGGGTGAAAATTGTTGAAAATAATTCCCATATTGTGTCAGTTAAAATCGGTGATGCAGCTAAGGCTAGAGAAATCTCGAAACGATTATTAGATGAATTTAATATTTATGTTCAGCATATTAACTATCCAACGGTTGCTAAAGGTGATGAGAGATTGCGCATTACTGTAACGCCACTTCATGATGATATTATGATCAATGAGTTGATTATAAGTCTAAAGAAAGTGGTAAGTTAATAGAATTAAAATTTTTTGAAAAACTATGAAAAACAAAACCTCTGCTTTTACTTTAATCGAACTCTCCGCTGTAATTGTAATCATCGGAATTCTAATCGCTGGTGTGATGACTG
>JAZKII010000070.1:0-16203 GCA_040384945.1 Pseudomonadota bacterium | reverse complement strand
AACATCGAGCCAGCATCTCGACGACGCACTTCGTGCTTTGCTCGATGACCTGAACTTAATAAATTTTTATGAATGATTACACTTTAATATTCTCATTAATCAGCCTCGGATTTTTTGGCGGTTTCACCCATTGCATCGGAATGTGCGGACCTTTTGTTTTAACTCAGGTCGGCAATCGCCTGCAAAAAACTTCGCTACAAAATTTTACCGCTTTTCAAAGATTAAAAAATTTAGCGTTGTTACCTTATCATTTGGGACGCATTACAACTTATTCAATCATCGGATTTTTTTGCTCGTTTTTAACCAGCAATATTCAGGATTTCGTTGGCTTCAAAATTTTCTCAGCTTTGTTTTTATTTAGCGCCTCTGCAATTTTTCTGAACCTTTTTTTAAATAATAAACTCAGTTCTGCCGTCGCTTTCAAGAAAATTCGTTTGCCATTTAAATCAAAAATTCTAAAAAATGCGCCTCATTTTCTTGCCAAAAAAACCTCTCTTTTATTCCAGAATCCGCAAGGCTTCAAAGGCTATATTTTAGGCGTGGTTCTAGGTTTCATTCCATGTGGTCTTTTATATGCCGCGTTTTTGGTTGCAGGCGCAATCACAAACCCGTTTTTGGCCGCAATTGGAATGTTATTTTTTGGCATAAGCACATTTCCGTCGCTGTTTTTAACAGCTTTAGGCGGTCATGTTTTTACAAAAATTCCAGAATTTAAATTTATTGCTAAGGCAGTGATTTTGCTCAACGCGATCATGCTTTTTTTAATGGCGATAAAATTAGTTTTTTAAAAAAACATTCAACAAATGGCTACAACACACGCTAATCACGCACCAATTTCCTACGATTACGACATCATAAAATTTTTCACCATCGCCGCAACCGCTTGGGGAATTTTCGGGTTTTTAGTCGGCGTTTATATCGCTTTCGAACTGGCATTTCCCCATTTAAACCTTGGCCTGGAATGGATCAGCTTCGGCCGTTTGCGCCCTGTTCACACTTCCTCAGTTATTTTCGCATTTGGCGGCAACGTACTTTTCGGCACCAGCTTTTTCGTGGTTCAACGCACTTGCCAAGCCCGACTTTGGGGTCACAAAAATTTACATAAATTTATTTTCTGGGGCTACCAACTTTTCTTAGTTTTAGCATTAACCGGATATGTAAATGGCATCAGCCAAGCCAAAGAATATGCCGAACCGGAATGGTATGCCGATTTACTACTTTTATTTGTCTGGATCAGTTATTTTATAGTTTTCATGATGACGATCAAAAACCGCCGCGAGCCGCATATTTATGTGGCAAACTGGTTTTACCTCGGCTTCATCGTTACAGTTGCAATTCTACATATCGTTAACAATCTTTCTATTCCACTTCGCATCGATTCAGTTCACAGCTATCCAATTTTCGGTGGTGTTCAAAGCGCGATGATTCAATGGTGGTATGGTCATAACGCAGTTGGATTTTTCTTAACCGCCGGCTTTATCGGCATCATGTATTATTTCGTTCCAAAACGCGCCGAGCGCCCGGTTTATTCTTACCGCCTTTCAATTTTGCACTTCTGGTCTTTGATTTTCATTTACATCTGGGCCGGTCCACACCATTTGCATTACACTTCACTTCCTGATTGGGTGCAAACTTTGGGCATGACTTTCTCAATCATGTTATGGATGCCTTCTTGGGGCGGCATGATTAATGGTATTATGACTTTGTCCGGCGCATGGGATAAGTTGCGCACCGATCCGGTTTTACGCTTCTTGATTACCGCCGTTGCCTTCTACGGAATGAGCACTTTCGAAGGCCCATTAATGGCTATCAAAACTGTAAACTCTCTATCACATTACACCGATTGGACAATCGCTCACGTACATTCCGGCGCTTTAGGATGGGTTGCATTAATCAGCTTCGGAGCCTTATATCACATGGTTCCAATTCTTTGGGGCAAGAAAGATCTTTATTCGATAAAATTAGTGTCGGCCCATTTTTGGATCGCAACTATCGGCATCGTTTTATATCTTTCTTCAATGTGGATTTCCGGCGTTATGCAAGGCCTAATGTGGCGCTCTTACGATGAAATGGGTTTCTTACAATATTCCTTCGTTGAAACCGTAAAAGCTTTACATCCACTTTATCTAACTCGCGCAATCGGCGGAACTTTCTTCCTTACCGGCGCTTGCTTGATGGCTTACAATTTCTTTAAAACAATTCGTTCAAAGAATGGCTAAATTTCTTGAAGAACTTCAACAAAAGCGTGAAAAAATTTACGCTATTGCAGAAAAATACGGCATCTCAAATATCCGTGTTTTTGGCTCAGTAGCTCGTGGGGAAGAAACCATTCAAAGCGACGTTGACTTGCTTGTAAGCATTTCAAAACATAAAGGAATGGGTTTTGATTTAATAAGATTTGAAAGAGAATTTTCTGAAGAATTTCACAAAAAAACCGACGTGATCTCAGAAAATGGAATTCATAATTCTTTAAAAGAGAAAATTTTTAACGAAGCTATTGCACTATGAAAGACGATAAAATTTATCTCATTCATATTTTGGAATGCATAGAAAAAACTGAACGCTTTTTAGAAAATAAAAAGCATTTAAAAGATAGTGAAATGGTGGATGATGCTATAATTAGAAATTTACAAATTATGGCTGAAAGCACACAAAGACTATCCGAAAAAATAAAAATAAATATTCACGATATTCCTTGGCGCGACATTTCTGATTTCAGAAATAAGTTAGTCCATGATTATCTGGGCATAGATCTGGAAATCATTTACGACGTTATTGAAAATGAATTACCAAATTTAAAAAAGAAAATTTTAGAAATTCTACAAGAGTTAGAAAATTCTAAATCGTAATCATAAAATTTTAGAAAATGTCTTTTAATCACGACAAAATTGAGCGCAGCTCGATTCTGCTTTTAGTCCTTACAGTTATTGTTATTTCAATCGGTGGTCTTGTTGAAATTGCGCCATTATTTCGCATGGAAACTACCATCGAAAAAGTTGAAGGCATGCGGCCATATACCCCGCTTGAGCTTGTAGGTGCAGGCATCTATAAACGCGAAGGCTGTTATGGTTGCCACTCGCAACAAGTTCGCGTTCTGCGTGATGAAGTTGAGCGTTACGGACATTACTCTTTAGCAGCTGAAAGCATGTATGATTTTCCTTTCCAATGGGGTTCAAAAAGAACTGGTCCGGATTTAGCCAGAATCGGCGGCAAATATTCTGATCAATGGCACGTACGCCATTTGCTTGATCCACGCGACGTTGTGCCTGAATCTGTCATGCCAACTTATCCATTTTTAGTTGAACGCGATGCCCAAATTTCCGGCATTGCTGATGATATGGAAGTTTTGCGTAAACTTGGAGTTCCATACACTGATGAAATGATCCAAAATGCCACGTCTGACGCGGTTATTCAAGGATCAAACGAAAGAGAATCCGATGCTTTGCAAAAGCGTTATGGCGGCAAAGTTAATGTTCATGATTTCGACGGCAATCCAAGTCGCATTTCAGAAATGGATGCTTTAGTTGCTTATTTACAAGTTTTGGGAAGCTTTGTCGATTTCGCGAAATATGAGCCAATTAACTTAAAAAAAGATGAGGTAAAAAAATGATAGATTCTTTTATTCATTACGCGCCGACAATCGCGACCATTTTTTTCTTTTTGACTTTCTGCTATATAATTTACGCAGTTTTCAAAAAAGGTACGAAAAAGAAATTCGATAAATATTCAAAAATTCCCCTAAAAGACAAAGACTAGGGATAAAGACTAGAGAACATGACTGAACATAATAAAACTCCAATAAATCCCGCCGCCAAAGAATTAAACGGTGGGAAAAATCCGCAAACCACCGGACATAGCTGGGACGGGATTTCAGAATATGATGTTCCTTCTCCGCGTTGGTGGTTAACCGTTTGGATTATTTGTATTATCTGGGCCTTCATCTATTGGATTTTTTATCCAACCTGGCCAATTTTTGGTGGCAATACTAAAGGAACATTACGTTGGTCAGCAGCTTCACAATTAACTGAATCACAAAAAGAAGTTTCCGCGCAAAGAAGCATGTTGATGGAAAAAATTTCCCAATCTGATTTTGACCAAATTCAAAAAGATCCTGAATTAATGGAATTTGCCATGAATGGTGGTCGTGCTGCTTTCAAAGAAAACTGCGCCGCTTGTCACGGCACTGGTGCGCAAGGTGCGAAAGGCTTTCCCAATTTAAATGATGATGATTGGCTTTGGGGTGGAAAAATTACTGATATTTATCAAACCATTAAATATGGAATTCGCTCGTCGCACGATAAAACCCGCTTAAGCCAAATGCCTTCTTTTGGTTTGGATAAAGTTTTAAATAAAGAAGAAGTGGCAAATGTCGCGGAATATGTGATGTCGCTTTCTGATAAATCTTTGAGCAATAAAAAAGGTGAAGAAATTTTCAAAGCAAATTGCGTAGCTTGCCACAAAACTGGCGGCAAAGGCGACCGCTCAGTCGGCGCGCCGAATTTGGCCGATGCGATTTGGTTATATGGTGGCAAAAAAGAAGATGTGCTTTTCACAGTTACTTACGCTCATTACGGCGTAATGCCTTATTGGGTTGGCAGGTTGGATGACAATACGATTAAGCAATTGGCATTGTATGTACATTCGCTTGGTGGTGGGGAGAAATAGATAATTTTATTTACTAAACCAAAAACCTCGCCTGAGCCCATGCAAGACGGGGTTTGCAACCCCATCTTAACGTTCAGTTCCATTTACATGAACATGTGGACTGGGTTACAAACCCAGTCCAGCTCCAGTGCTTTGCTCGATGACCTGAAACTTTTGTAAACCAGACCAAGTAAATATAAATGCTAATCGGCTTCAACCAAACAAAATCAAACCTTCTCAACTCCTACCAAACCCAAAAACTTCATCACGCAATTTTACTTCACGGTAAAAAAGGCATCGGAAAAGCTAGTTTCGCCGCGGAATTTGCCAAAGAAATTCTAGGAAAATCTGCCATTTATCCTGATCTATTATTAATCGAAAAAGAAGCTGAAAAAAAAGAAATCACTGTCGATAAAATCAGAAAAATCGCCGATTTTGCCAATCAAACTTCTGCTATTTCTGCCAATAAATTTATCTTAATTGATTCAGCCTGCGAGCTTAATAAATCTGCTTCCAACGCCCTTTTAAAAATCCTCGAAGAACCGCGTCCGAATAATTTCCTGATTTTAATTTCGCATAATTTAAACCGCGTTTTACCAACCATCAGATCGCGCTGCCAAATTGTAAAAATTCCTGATTTATCTGCGCAGAATTTTACTGAAATTTTGCGCCAAAATAACCTGCAATTTCCGGCAAAAGATTTACAGCTTTTATCAGAAATTTTTGATAATTCTCCGGCAGAAGCAATTACGTTGGGATTAGAACTGACAAGGTTTTATGAGCTTTTTTTAAGATCAATTTACAATAAAAAAATCTCTGAAGAATTATTGAAAAAAATCTCCGATAAAAATTTTTCTTTCATAATTTTTGAAAAATCTTTTGAATTTTTTATCAGCCGTTTATTGAAACGACTTAATGCTGCGCTGGATAATTTTTATTTTGATGAAGAAAAAGTTTTTCTAAATCTCATTCAAAAACACTCTTCACAAAAAATTTTCATGATTGCAGATGAAAGCTTGAATTTATTGCGTAGAACGACGCAATTAAGTCTCGATAAAAAGCTGAGTTTTATTAATATTTTTAATCAGGTTTGTTACTAATGACCAAAATCTACAAAAGCATCGGCCTGATGAGCGGAACCTCAATGGATGGCATCGATCTCGCCTTAATTGAAAGCGATGGCAAAGAAATAATCAAAAGCAAAAATTTCGATTATCAACCTTACGAAAAAGATTTTAAAACCCGCCTTACAAGCTTGATTTACAACGCTCCAAAGCTTTCTGAAATCAAGATTATCGAAAATGAATTAACCGTTTTACACGCTCAATTAGTTAACCGCTTCATCGCCGAAAATAAAATCAATCGCGCAGAAATTGATTTAATTGCTTTTCACGGCCACACAATTTTACACCTTCCGGAACAAGGAATTACCTGGCAAATCGGCAATCCATATTTATTAGCCCATGAAACCGGAATTAATGTTGTGGCAGATTTTAGAACCCGCGACGTAGTTTTAGGTGGCCAAGGCGCGCCTTTAGTTCCGATTTATCATTTTCATTTATTCAGCAACCGCCCTCGCCCGGCGGCAGTTTTAAATATTGGCGGCATTTCCAATATCACTTATTTTGCGAGTGACAAAGAAGAAGAAATCGAAGCTTTTGACATTTGTTTCGGCAATGCGCCTTTTGATGATTTGATGAAGAAAAAATTTAATCTCGATTTTGATGAAGATGGCAAAATGGCCAAAAGAGGAACTATTGATTTCATTTTAGCCGATCGCATTTTGCAAAATGACCTCTTCCATAAAAAACCGCCAAAATCTTTTGACCGCGATGATTTCTCAAATTTATTATCTCCGATTAACAGCTTGAAACCTGAAGATGCGCTGGCAACTTTTGCTTACATGCATGCAAGAGCAATTCAGATTAATCTAGATTTTTTAACTCAAAGACCGAAAGAAATTTTCGTTTGCGGCGGCGGCAGAAAAAATGTGGCTTTGATGGATGAAATGAAAAAATGGCTGACCGGAGTTTCGGTAAAAGCGATGGAAGAAATTGGATTGAATGGCGATGCGATTGAAGCGGAAGCTTTTGCTTTTTTAGGAATTAGAAGTTTGGCGGGCTTACCGATCAGCTTTAGAAATACGACTGGAGTTTATGGGAATAAAGTGATTGATAAAAACTTCCCGACTTCAGCTTGTGGCGGAGTTTTTCATAAGAATTCTTAAAACGCCAATTGGCGTTTAAAGGTTGCAAAACCAGATCTGTCGCTCTTGTAAGTCTATTTATAAAATCTAGAAAACAATAAAATGATAAGAATTTTATCCCGCCAAATATTAAATAATTCACGCAATTTCAGAAATTCTGTTTCTACCAGACAGTTTTCATCCTTCGTCCCAGATAAAATTTTTAATCCTTATAACTCCGATGAAAATGATCAAAGAAATTCTAACTTTTCTGCTTTGATCTATCGTACTATCCTTGAAGACACAAAAAGCGGACCAGCAACAGTGCTTTTCCCCGGAATTCCAATCCAACTATTCAGCACCACTAGCTATGGTATATTATCTTTGGAGCCGCTGGAAAAAGGTAGAAGGGTTTATACTTCAGATGCCTCAACTTTACTGCCTATAGCAGATTTAAATGTTACAGACACGCCATTAATTACTGTTCCTGCTTTGTTTAAGTTAATATTAAAACATAAGGAGCTAAGTGGTGGAACATCTATACCCTATAATGAAACTTGGACTGAGGCCAAAGATAAAGACATCGTTATTTGCATGGCCGATGAAATTACTAACAATTTAATTTCCGATTATTCTTCATTAGAAAAAGATCCAAATTTATCGCACAAAAGAGATGATATTACTTTTTATGATCCGAAAAAAGGTCAGGTTTTTCACCTGAATTTTGACAAAAATGATAAGTCTGATATTTCTGTTGAAATTGGTGATATGATAAAATTTCCGCGCAATATTTTTACTATCGAAAATGTTGAAAATGATCCAGAAATGCAAAAGTTTATTGATGATTGCTACGAGGAAGCGAAAGAAGAAGTTGCTTATTTTTATATAACAAATCCCCAACAACAAAATAATGTTTCTGATGATTTAACTATTACAAATATTTTAATTGGGGACGCAAAAAGCCTGATTGCAGCAAAAGGTGAAGATTATATTGTTGAAAAAGTCGAAGCATCTTTGGCCCACTTACCAAGTGGAAGTTTAAAGCCAATAGCCGTTGGAAAAGTAAAACCTCAACGCTTTCTTGCAAATCCTGGTCAATCACTGATTTTTTAAACCAAAATCAAAACCAAAAAGATCATTAAATAAAAAACCCCGCTGTCATTTTGACAGCGGGGTTTTTTTATTACTCTTCAAACGAGGTTAAAGACTTAACCGGAAAATGATTCCTCTCCGGTTTAGCTTCGGCTACATTCTTTTTCTTACGTCTTCTTCTTCTATCTCTTTTAACTTTTCTCACCTTCGTAGAATCCATCACCAAACGATGTTTGATGTGAGTATCAACAATCGATTCAAACTCTTTCATGTGATCTTTGAAAAAGTGATCTGCTCCGTGAACTGATTGGTAAATAATTTCTGCGCCTTCTCTGGCTGATAATTTTTCGGCTAATTTTGCTGAATCTGCTTCTTTAGTAATTTCATCTTTTCCGCCTTGAACAACCAATCCGGCTGAAGTGCAAGGAACGATAAAGTTAAAATCATATTTCGTGGCCGGTGGCGCAACTAAAATATAATTTTCCAACTCCGGTCTTCTCATTACAGCTTGAAGGGCAATCCAGGCACCAAATGAAAAGCCTGCGATCCAATATTCCGTAGCTTCCATATTTTGATCGTGAAGCCAATTCATAACTGCAGTTGCGTCTAAAAGCTCGCCTGCTCCATTGTCAAATTTACCTTGCGATTTTCCAACACCACGAAAATTAATGCGCAAAGCTGAAAAGCCGTTATTTACGAATGCTTTATAAAGATTATAGGTAACTTTGTTGTTCATAGTTCCGCCATAAAGCGGATGCGGATGTAGCACTAAAACTACAGGTGCTTTGGGATTGGGATTTTGATGATAGCGGCCCTCGATTCTTCCAGCTGGGCCATTGATGATTACTTCAGGCATTTTCGAATTAACAATTAACAGTTACCGGCTAATGATTTTTAGCTGGCTCTTCTTCATTAATTTGACTGAAAAATCTTGCCTGCAAAAAGCAAACAAGATTTCAAAATCAAACGGCTCTAAATAAATTTAAAGCCGAATAGATTAGTTAATTTCGTCCCATTGCATTGGTTTATTCTCAGCGTTTAAAACTAACTGAGGCACGCCTGCATATTTTGCAGCCATGTATTTACCATGTCCGGCGTGAACGCCATAGTAGTAAGCTGGTTCGATTTCTTTGCCGTTAAATTTTTTCTTTTCAGCAGCTTTTACCCGGTTTTTCGGGTTATTCTTAGTACCCATGATTTTTTTAAAATTTAGTTGGAGATTTTTTTCAAGGCCGCGCAAAATAAAAACTACTGCACGAAAATCAAGGTTTTTTCTTAAAAACTTTTAAGGATTAACCAAAAAGCATAGTAAATACAAAATAAACTAAACCAATGCCAAACTTCAACAGATTAAAAGACTGCGTCGTAACTAATAAAAACGTAATTGTCCGCGTTGACATCAACGTGCCGTTAAATGATGGAAATATCGAAGATGACACCCGCATCAAAGCTGTAATTCCAACCTTAAAATATCTCGCTGAAAATAAAGCTAAAGTAATTGTAATTTCACATTTCGGCCGCCCGGAAGGCAAAGTTGAACCTTCAATGTCGGTTAAACAATTAGTGGCGCGCGTTCAGGAATTGCTTGGCTCTACAAAAGTAACCTTCGTTGATGACTGCATCGGCGACAAAGTAAAAAAAGCGGTTGAAGCCACTAATTACGGCGAAGTAATAATGTTAGAAAACCTACGTTTCTACAAACAAGAAACCAAAAATGATCCGGAATTTTCGCGCGAACTTGCCTCTTTAGGAAATCTTTACGTTAACGACGCATTTTCTTGCTCACACCGCGCCCACGCTTCAATCACCGGCATTCCGGCAATTTTAAAATCTTGTGCTGGATTTTTGATGGAATCTGAACTTGACGGCTTAACCAATCACTTAGAAAACGCCAAAAAACCAATGATGGCAGTTGTCGGCGGCGCTAAAGTTTCAACTAAACTTGATTTATTAAATTCACTTTCAACCAAAGCCCAAACCATTGTGGTTGGCGGCGGCATGGCTAATACTTTTCTTTATGCTTTAGGAAAAAATATTGGAAAATCTTTGTGCGAAAAAGATTTAAAAGACACAGCGTTACAAATTATCGCAAGCTCCAAGAAAAACGGCTGTAAAATATTCTTGCCAATTGACGTTGTAGTTACAAAAAAACTGGAACAAAACGGCAAATGCCAAATCGTTTCTGCCGATGCTGTAAAAGACGACGACATCATTGTTGACATCGGCCCGATCTCAATTGCCAAACTTACTGAAGAATTACAAAATCACAAAACTTTAGTCTGGAACGGCCCGCTCGGCGCTTTTGAATTTAAACCTTTCAACATCGGAACCGAAAGCTTCGCCCGCATTGCCGCAGCTTTAACTCACGATAAAAAATTAGTTTCTGTTTCCGGCGGCGGCGATTCAGTTTCAGCGTTAAATTCAACTGGCTTAATTGATGAATTTACTTACATCTCAACCGCCGGTGGCGCATTTTTGGAATGGCTGGAAGGAAAGGATTTACCTGGTGTTGAAGCGCTTGCTGTTTAACAGTTAAGCATTTAACACTGGTTAAAATTATAATTAATTTTAACAAACATGCCTCCAAAAAAATCTTCTGCAAAATCAAGAAATCCTATTAATGAAGCCTATAGAGCAATTGGCGAACTTTTAAAGGAGAATGTTGAATTACTTCCAGAAGGTGAATTAGTTGATGATACATTATTCAATAAGATAGGTCCTAAAGAAATGGGGATGACAGTTGGAAAAATCGTATCTTTAAAAACAGATGCAGCAGAAGATTATCTATTGAAAAAAAGTGGCCGCTACTATTCTGAAGATCGAAAAACAAAAGATATGTCTCACGATATGTCACCAGAAAGTCTTCTCAAAGGTATCAAAGAAAGTTTTAACGAAAAATGTGCCGCAGAATCATTTAATATTTTAAAGGGCCAAAATAATTATCTTCCGGAATTTCGACTGGTTAAATCAATTTTCAACACCAACAAACCTCATAATAGATTAAAAAAATCCACAGAAGCTTTTAAAGTCTATATTGCCTCAAAAATTATTGGAGACAGAATAAAGGTTAATGCTGAAACCAATAGTATCGATCATCTTCGCTTACTTGATCCTGAAGCTGGAAAATATCGCAACGAAGTTCTTCCCGTAGAAACCGAAGAAGAAATTGCATATAGAGCAAGGCTAAAAGATGACTTACTTGAAAATTCGGTAATCATGATCTTGCTTTCAAATTATGACATCAAATTGGATAATTTTGTCCATGATGGCGAAAAGATGATTCCAATAGATTTTGGCAATGCCCGAACTGAAGAAAGCCTGTCACCAGATGTGATTGATGGAATTGATCTTATCAGAAGATATCGAGGAAAACAGGTTTCTGATCAATATGCCAGCAGAAGCATGAAAAAAAGATTCTCCCGCGATGAAGGGTATCTCGGCACTCAATCATTTTATAATCGCAATTTAGAACCGAGACATTTTTTATCCGTTATCGAAAAAATAAAAACCAATCAAAGTGAAATTGAAGAAGGATTATATCAAACCGCATATAGATATACTTTCGGAACCAAAGAAGAAAAAGAACGTTATGCAGAAGTTGTGGTGGCAAGAGTCAGAAATCTGGTAGCTTTAGAACCGGTTTTTAGATCGCAATTACATAGCACTATTCCTTTTGGCCAACAGAACTTACGAAATTTGGTTGCCGATAATTTAGAATTTCAGCAAGATCTAAAAAAAGAAGATGAGATAAAAAAAACCCATCCTTCTGAAGGAAAAAAATTCTTTCAAACTGTCCACAAATTATTTACTTCATTAAACGAAGAGCAAGAAGAAATTCTTACTAAACTGCAAGAGTCTCAAAGCTTGGAAGATGAATTAGAGCTAACAGAAAAGACAGAAGAAATACTTTCAGAAGTTGCTAAATTTAATAAATTTTTGGCGAAAAAATATAAAGAAGTTCAAAAACAATTTCTGGCATTGGAAGAAAAATATCGCGATTCGGAATATATATCAGGAAGCAATACTTTAAGAGGCGATGATAGCTGGGAAACTGATAAGAAAGATATTTTCGGAAAAATAATGGAAGTATTTGAAACTCTAAATGGAGCCTTAATAGATCAAGAAGAGGAATTTGATTCTGACGAACAATTTGAAACATCATCTACTTTGCGAGTAAACTTTAATCATGATTCATCTGAATCATCCTCTGAATCATCCTCTGAATCATCCTCTGAATCTTCTCGTGACGAAGACGAAGATGAAAGCAAACAAAGTAGCGATGAATCTTCTGGCAGAAGCTCAGATTCTGACTCTTCTGAAGAAGATTCTGACCAAGAATCTAAAGATTCCGCAAGAGAAAGCCAATCTTCAGAAAGCGAAGAAAATATTAATAAACTTGAGAATTGCCAAGTAGAATGGGATTTAACAAGGTCAGATGAGTATGTAGAGAAACTGCAAGAATCAATTCAATATACCAAAGATGCCTATCTTAAAGTTGAAGCCAAAATGCTAAGGCTTTTAAGCCATCTTTGTACTCACGACACTTTGAGGGAAGTTACAAGAGAAAGAGAAACAGTCCAAAATTTTGAAGTAATAAATCCTTCTTTTGATGAAGAAGTGGTAGTACCAACTACTAAGCCTTCTTTCCGCGGACAATCTGTAGCAAAACTTTCCGCTGCGTCTGAAAGCAAAGGAAAATAATCAGTCTTTGCGATAAATATTCGATGTCATGATATCGAATTCAGCACCACAAACGGATTATCAATTTTCACATCTTTTAAAAAGCGATCGACCTGCATTTGGCAAGAAGAGCCACTAACCATAATCACATTGGTTTCATCTTGTGAAAGTTTTGTAATTAATTGCTGCCAGTTATTTTCAAAAATTATTTTCGAGTCGGCAAAATTTTCTACTTCGGTTCCAAAGCTACCGCTCATGCCGCAGCAGCCGGTTTTGATGATGTTTAAATCAATGGCGAATTTTTTAAAAATCGCGCTCCAAGTTTCGGTGATTTTTGTAATATTGGTTTGTTCAGAGCAATGTAAAATCAGGTGATGTTTTTTTTCTGCGCCAACATCTTTTGTAAAATCCACCTGCGCTAAAAATTCCGGCAAATATAAAACTTCAATTTTTTGGTCGCTAAAACGGCGATATTCATCACGATAAGAAAGTGCGATACTGGGATCAATGCTTACCAATTGGCCTTGCAGACTATTTAAATAATCAGAATTTTTAGCAACGATTTTACGGAAACGGTTTAAAAAACCTTTAGCGTGAAGCGCTTTGCCATTTTCAAAAACTTTAGTGAATTCAACATTTAAACCCAATTTTTTCAGCAATTCATAAGCGCTTTGCAATTCGTGGCTGTGGAAATAATTAATGTAAGCTTCACGCAACAAATAAATTTTATCTTTTGATTCAGAGCTAGAGCCATCAATTTGTACAGATTCTTCAATCGCTAAAACATCTGTAACGCCAAAAATTTTACGCGCTAAAAATTTAGCAATTTTGTTCTGAGTTAAAAAATTAAAGACCTGAGGAAATTTTCCGAAAACCAACAATAAACATTCAATATTTCCAATTAAATAATCCTGCGCTTGGCGAAAATTTTTGGTAAAATAAAGCGATAAAAAATAAGCCTTGGCATCAGGAATGCTGACTTTAATCGGACATTGTGTGTTACAAGCCTTACAGCCCAAACATTTCTTAAAAGAATCAAAAATTTCGCTTTCCAGATTTTTCTTAAAAATATTTAAAAATTTCTGCGGCAAATTTTTCAAAGAATCAACTACATCAACTTTAATCGAAGGCAATTTCTGATTACGGCGCACCCATTCCTTAAACAGCATTGCCCTGCCCTTTGGCGAAAAACGACGATCTTTTGTTGCTTTGTAAGACGGGCACATCGCCGTTGCGGCATCTAAATTAAAACATAAAGCGTTGCCGTTGCAGCTGAGGATATTTTCAAACTCATCATGAATTTGCGGCGCAATATTTTCATCAAGCTGACCGCGCGTCGGAACTGCGTCAATTGCCGGTAAATCCTGGTTTACAGCCGCGATTTTGCCGCAATTTAATTGGTCAAAAGGATCGAAATATTTTTTGATTTCCTTGAAAATTTTTTCAACTTCCGGTCCTAAAAATTTCTCATTATATTCACTTCTAAAACCTTTACCATGCTCGCCCCAAATGATGCCGCGATGTTGCAAAAGCAAATCACAAACTTCGTCGGAAATTTTTCTAATCAAATCGCGATCTTGCTGCTGACGCATATTTAGCGCTGGTCGCACGTGCAAACATCCGGCATCGACGTGGCCGAACATTCCGTAAACCACGCCATATTTTTTTAGAATATTGCGAAAGCCTGAAATGTATTTTGCCAATTCTTGCGGCGGCACAATTGTGTCTTCAACAAATGGAATCGGCCTTCTTTTGCCTTTCATCGCCCCAAGCAAGCCAACGCCTTGTTTGCGCAAGTTCCAAATATTGGCAATTTCGGTTTTATTTTCGATTAGATAAAAATTTTCAAAAAGATAATTTCCTTGCTCAAGCTGCTGCTTTAGGGAGTCGGCGTGATTTTCAAATTCCACCAAATCATCGTAAGAAAATTCTAAAATATTAATTGAAGTGTCGTGACCATCACCAATTAAATGTGCTACATCTTGCCATAAAATGTCATTTCGCGCCAGACGAATTACGTTTTCATCAATCGTTTCAATCGCTGCCGGCGCAAGAGCTATAACATTTTGCGCATCATTTAACGCCGCATCAAAATTTTTATAACGCAACAAAACTACGCGTTTTTTGAGCGGTAATTTTTTTAGTTTTACTGTAATTTTGCTAACTAAAGCTAAAGTGCCTTCCGAACCGCTGATTAAATAATTTAAATCAACATCGCCATTTGAATAAGACTTCTCGATATTATAGCCTGTAGCCGTGCGCGCCAAGTGTTTTGAGGAATAAATATTTTGCGCTTTGGCTAAAATCTCACCCAGCTTTTTATCATCATTTTTCTTGCTGGAAATTACATCGTCATTACCAAGTAAGTGCAATGTCAAATCGTAAATATTATCTGACGTTCTTCCATGAGTGCATGAACCTTTTCCGCAAGCATCGGTATTAACCATGCCGCCAATTGTAGCGCGATTGCTGGGCGAAATATTGGGCGGGAAATAAAGATTAAATTTTTCGAGTTCTTTGTTTAGCACATCTAAAATCAAACCCGGTTCAACTTCAGCACGCATATTTTTTTCATCAATCGCGATGATTTTATTCATGTAGCGCGAGTAATCGACAATGAGCCCATAATTGATTGACTGGCCGTTAGTGCTGGTTCCACCGCCTCGAGCTGTGATTTTTATTGAGCGATATTTTTCAAGGCGCAGAAGTTTAAAAATCAGCGTTACATCATTTTGATTTTTGGGAAAAATCACGCCATCCGGTTTTACTTCGTAAATACTATTATCAGTTGCATAAGTGATAGCAACAGACTCAGCAGTTGCAATATCACCGTTGAAACCGCTATTTCTAAGGTCAAAAAGGAAATCGTTTAGGCGCATAAAAACTTAATCAAATCGCCAACATTATAGAAAAAATTTGGCGATTCTTTGATAACAGCTTCTCTTGCAGCATGTTCACCAAAACCGCAGAAAGTTACGTCAGGATTGGCTTTAGCAACTTCTAAATCTGTATAACCATCGCCAATCATGAAAATTTTCTCGTAAGATTTTTTTTCCAAAATCTGCGCCACAATTTTTGGCTTGCCGCCATTTTGCGCCATAATATTTGATTGATCAAAACCAATTATTTTTTCGCCTTCGTAAATAAAATTATTAGCAAAACAATTTTCTTTGGCGATGCCCAATTTCTCTGCCACCGGATAAATAATTTCTAAAAAACCACCGGAAATAATGTAAATATCAAATGTGAATTTGAGCTGTTTGATGCCAGAAATAAAGCCTTCGGTGATGTAATTGCAAATTTCGGATTTTAATTCTTCAATTTCAGATTTTGTAATGTGGCTATTGGCAAAACGAGCGCGCAAAGAATCAGCAAAAGTCATTTTGCCATTCATTGCTAATTTGGTAATTTCTTCGACTTTCTCAGCTTGATTTTGAGAAGTTTTAGCAATTAGGAAATCTAGAGTTTCGATTGAGACTAATGTTGAATCGAAATCGAAGATTGCGCAGTTAGAGTTCATGTTTTTTCTGATTGATTTATATTTGTGACAAGTTTCCACAAAGAAAAATTTTAGCTCATCGAGCAAAGGCCGTTAGGCCGTC
>JAZKII010000069.1:0-17293 GCA_040384945.1 Pseudomonadota bacterium | reverse complement strand
AACATCCAGCTAGCATCTCGACGACGTACTTCGTGCTTTGCTCGATGACCTAAAAATTTTCTTTGTATATATTTAAATTCGGGTTTTTTCGTGGTGAAAAAAAACTACTGTTTATTATCCACTTTATTCACGCCTTCTCTAACTTTATCCTGAGTATAAATTGTGGCTTCCTTAGTTCTATTTTTCGCTTTTTTCGCCAAGCAAATTTTATCTGTTTTTTCACATTCTTGCTCTTCCGCACGATGCGCGCTTTTTATTTCTTCACGCTTAACATCATGCGCTTTCGCTGCTTCTTTTTCTTTCACAGTTTCAACCGCGTAAGCTGAGCCTGCTAAAAAAATTAATGATAAAGTTGTAAGTAAAATTTTCATAATTTCACCTCATTTTGATTTAAAATTTTTACCCGACAGAATTTAAAAAAATTCCTGATTCAAACTAAAACTTTGAGAAATAATTTCTTCAAGAATTCTGTTTAAATGAAAATTAATTTGCTTCTCGGTGATACAAAAAACCTGCCAGTTTTTAATTGGCAGGTTCGGTAATTTTATTGATTTTTTAACATTTCTTTCAATTCAGCAATCTCGCCTATTTGCTTGTTAGTAAGCTCGCGGGCCTCATCTTTAATTGCCTGATTTTTAGCGCGTTTGCTGGCTTCTTTAGACATTTCAAGTCCTCCTTCTTCATGAGCAATGCTCATTTTCAAAAACTTCTCATCGAAATTTTTGGCACTAACAGTATCAAGTTCTTTCATATCTACCTGTTTCATGCCTTCCATATCCATATTGATCGATTCAGGAGCATTTTCCTGAATATCGTCACGGATCGATTTCATTTTTGAAATATCGCCTTTGAGGTCAGTCATCATTGACTGCGCCTTCTTTTTTATTTCCTGAGTTTGCGAGCGATCAACAGCCTTTTGCGCCATTTCCACCCCTTGTCTGTGATGCTCAATCATGCTATCCAAAAACTGAATATCATAAGAAGATTTTTTCGCGTCCGGCGAAGTTTTTGTAACCGGATATTCCTTGCCTTTACTATAAGCAGTGCTGGCTGAAGCAGCTGCAATTGCAAGAATGACAACCAAAAGTGACGTAGTTTTTTTCATAATTTTCGCCCTCCGTTTTGTTTAAAAAAACTTACCAAAATTAACTAGATTTGAAACTAAACTATTCGAGAAAGTTTTTTAAATGCGCCGGTTAATTGGGTCAAATAAGTAATCAATAAATTATGCGGCGAAGAGTGTTAAGGGAGTATAAATTTTATCGCGTCAATGCTGGCGCTCAGAGGAATGATCATGCAAACCCCCACGCCCTTCATGCAGAATTTCCACAATTTTTTCTTCAGCTTGCGTCAAATGTTTTTCTCCAGAAACTTCAAGGCCATTATCCTGACAAAATTTGCGGAATTTTTTCAACTCATCTTCGCGCAGCAAAATTTCAAAAACCTCGATTCCTTCATTTTGTTTTTGTGATTTCGCTTCTTCTTCCTGCTGCTTTTCCTGCTCCACTTTCACTTGCGTAAGCGCCTCTTTTTCCTTTTGCTCTTCGATCGCCTTTTCAATCATTTGCATCTGCCTAACAAAATCCCGACTGCCTTCGCTTTCCGAACTTTCTTCGTCACTGTTTTTATTTTTTAATTCCTCAAGCTTGTTGCTGAGGAGTTTGATTGTGAGTTTGAAATGAGCAAGTTTCGGGGATAAGTGAGGAGTTTTAAGGACGGTTGGAGTTTTAGGTGGTATGACTGCCATAGGAGATAATGGATTATTTTAGAAACTAGTTTGTAACGGAGGATGGTAGGGCGGTGATTCTACAATTCTAGGGAATTGTCGGGGGGTGTTTCAACCTTAAATGAGTAGGAATCGAATTTAAAAAAATGAAAAGGCTCCTCCAAAATTTCTTTGAAGAAGCCTTTTCACCTAACAAGGAAATTTGGATGACGTTTCCGTCATCCAAACGGAGCTAACACGCCTATGGCGGGCTTGCGGTGGTGGTGGATCGTTTACATCAAGTATGGGAATTTTAATTTTATTTCAGTCCCTTTGTTTAATTCTGATTCGATTTCGATGGTGCCGTTTTGTAGTTCTACTAATTGCTTTACGATTGGTAAGCCGAGGCCAAATGAATCAACACTTCCCGAGTTTGGATTTTGGATGGTTTGGTATTTTTGGAAGGCATTTTCTAGTTGTGGATCAGTCATACCAAAACCTTGATCGGAAACTGTGATTTGTAGGAAATTATTTTGTGTAACGGAAGTGCTGCCGGGTACAACACTTCCGTTTGTGGTGACTTGTTTTGCGGAAATTTTTATTTCTGTATTTTTTGGACTATATTTAATGGCATTGGAGATCAGATTTACTAGAATTTGTCTAATTCTCTTCTCGTCGAGTTTTATTGAAAATAGGTCATCGGAAATATCTACTTTTAAAGAAATTCCTCTTCTTAATGCATAACTATAATTTAATTTGATGGATCTTCTTATCGCATCTTTTACATTAATTTTCTTATCAAGATTTACTGAGAAGTTGCCTGTTGTAACTGAACCAATATCAAGAAGATCATGAATTAATTCGTTCATTTCATAAGCAGCTTGATTAATTTCACTTATATAATCTATGCATTCATGAAGCGAGGTTTGAGAATGGCTAGATTTTCCTATGCCATTCATTTCTGAGAGTAAAACATCAGAAAATCCAATTATGGCATTTAATGGATTTTTGAGTTCATGAGAAATTGCAAATAAGAATTCTGAACTTGAAAAATCAGAACAAATTTTTGCCCTAGAAGGAATCATGTGGATTTGATTTAAAAATAAATTTGAAAAAATATTTTTGATGATTATCAGAGAGATCTGCTTATATTAAGCCTTAATCATATTATTAATGATTTATAATTTCTTTCTGACCAAAAGTTAATAACAGTTAAATTGTTCTGAATTTAAGAATTAACTGTTTGTTAAAATAAAACAAACTAAGACGGAAAAGTGTTTTATTTTGAAACAAAAATCATAGTGATAAATAATTTGAAAATGCTTTCTATCGGCTCTAACATTGAACAAATCGATTTTTTACTCATCGCATCCAAAATCACGAATAATTCATAAACAATTCATTAATCGTGCGAAATTTCTTTAGAAAAATAGCTGGAAAGACGCTGCAAAGATCAAAGCCATTTGTGCCATCACAGATATTGGTAAGTGGTGCAATGCAATCAGATCCTCTTGATTCACTGCATAGAAGAAGTGACTTTCCAAGTATTGGTGAGTTTGTTACTTCCCATGAAGATAGTTTAAGAAAAGGTGTTGGATTAAAGGGGAAATTCACTTCTGACAAAAAAACAATCGATATTGCTGAAGATATTTTTAGTAAGGCAGTTGATCTTGATGAAGATGGTTCTAATTTTTTTAAAAGAATGGTATTTGCTCAGCCTGAGCATACATCTTCAGAAATTAGATCAATTGATGTTCTAATTTCTGACATTGCTGATTTTACAGATTTAAGGCGAAAATATGAGAAAGAAAAAATAGCAACTGATGGAAGAGATGTGATGCTCTGCATTGGAGGTCCAGCTGCTGAAAATCAAGTTGTATTGGCTGGTTTAATCCCAAAAATAAGAGAAAGACTTAATAATATAACTTACATAACTAGAGATTATAAAGAGGCGAATGCCAATCATTCCGCTATGCAGTCTCATGCAAGACATGGTAATGCTTTAAATGCGGATAGTAATTTGACTGGACATGCTTTACTGCCACTAATTTTAATGAGAAATTTGATTGGTATAACTCCTGAAGAAGCGCTTGATCCGGATTACAGAAAAATTGATGTACCTTTCACAATTGATCCAACGAAATTAAGAATTTATTTTGGTAATGAAATCAATTACTGGAAGCAGAAGCATAGAGAACTTACAGGTAAAATTACAGAACATGATATTAACAGAATCGAATCAATGATTTCTCAAGAAATTCTGAAAACTGTTGAAGAAGAAGCTGGGATCAAAATTAGTAGCAATGCTAGAGAAGCTGAGAAAAACCCAACTGCAATACATGTTGCACTGAGCAGAAGAGATATTGAAGACACTCGCCATGAAAATGAAGAGTTGAAAAAAATTGGTGTTGAAATGGAAGAACTTTCAGAAAAAGAAAGAAGCTCTTTGTTTACGGAAGGTGATGGGGTATTAGCAGCATGGAAATATAAATCTGATACTAGTTTAAAATTTGATACTCATGAAGTTAATAAAACTATCGCCCAAGATAATGGAGTAGAGTGGTTGGATGGAGTAGAAGTTAGAAGAATTATGCTAACGCAAAATGATGCCGGAGATGCTGAAGTTGTTGGTGTAGTTACAAAAGATCATGAATTTCATTATGCTACTAAAGTTCATCTGACTGGCGGCTATAAATTAAATCTACGCTTTGATGAAAATTCTTATAATCGATTTCATGGAAATGCGTTAGTAAGAAATTTTTTCAATAAGTTGGAAGATTTTTTTGAAATACAATCTCCAATGCCGACTGATATTACAACATCTACTGGAATTTCGGTAAATGCTGTTTTTAAGATGGATGATAGAATGGAAGAGTTGGTAAAAAGACAATTATCTGTGACAAATAGTCATTGGACATTAATTGCCAGAAATGAAGATTATGCAATGGTAAGAATGACTGGCGGCGGTAACACCGGATCAGAAGAATATAACCCAGCTTATTTTTTAAATTTGATGGCCAATACAAGACAAATTTTTGGTGATAATTTGGTAGGAGTTCTTTCAACATATGGATGTCCAAGAGCAATAAATGCTAGAAATTCAACTGAGTTTGTTGAAGTGGCTAAAGGTTTAGTTGTTAGTTATGGTAAGGGTGGAACTGGCATTACCAAAGGGCATTATGAAGCAGCGCAAGGTTTAATGATGTTAGGATTTGAAGAAGAAGTTGTTGAATATTTTAATAAATTCCAAGGTCGCAATGGAAAGCAATTAGGAGAAGAAATATCGGAAGTTTATAAACATGTTCAAGATGTAGAATTCATCCATGAAAATATTGGAAAAACTAATAGACGCATGGGATACGATAAATCAATATCAATGGAAGAGGCAGTTTCTGCTGCTATTTTACTTGCGGCACTTGCTTATGCTCTTGCCAAAAGTTTAAAAAAAGATGATAAAAAAGGAGAAGAGGTTGGTACAAAAATAAGTGCTTCAAGTGCAGATTCTTTAGTAAATACTTCTAAAGAGAATATAAGGTAGCTAGGAGTTAATTAAAAACTAAATATCTAATGAAATACGATTTAAAAGACATAATCACTTTTACGAATGTTGCAAAACTGAAGAGTTTTACTAGAGCTTCAGAAGCGCTAAATATTTCAAAGACAGTCGTTACAACTAGAATTAACGATCTTGAAAAATCTTTGGGAATGACCCTTTTAGCCCGCACAACCCGAGATGTAAATTTAACAACTGATGGTCATAATTTTCTCAATCACTGTAACTCACTTTTACAAAAAGTAGAAAGTTTGGATGACTTTTTAGATAGCTATAAAGGAATCAATGGAACTTTAAGAATTGTTTTACCTCCTTATTTTAGTCGATATCACATCGTGCCGTATCTCGAAGAATTTTTGCAGCAATATCCCAGTCTTAAACTTGATATAAAATTAACAGAAAATCCGGTTAATATTATTGAAGAGAGCTTTGATTTGCAGGTGCGTATCCAAATTCCTACAGAAGAAAACCTAGAAGTAGCCAAACTGATGATGAATAGAAAAATTGTTTGTGCCTCTCCAAAGTATCTTGAAAAACATCCGGCACCAAAAACTCCTCAAGAATTATTAAATCATAATTGTATAGTTTTTGGAGAAAATGCAGTTTGGAAATTCAAGCAACAAAATAAAAAAGGTGTTATTGAAATATCTGATCTCAAGGGAAATATTAAATGCGACAATGGTGAAATTATTAAGGAACTAACTCTTGCTGGCGTTGGAATCACGTTGAAATCAGCTTGCGATGTTGAAAATGAAATTAAGGAAAAAAAGTTGATTGTTCTTTTAAAAGATTATGAAGCGATCAATGAAACTGAGTTTTATATCGTTTACCCTGCCGGAAGAAATACCTCTCCAAAAATTAAAGCTTTTATTGAGTTCTTTCAGAAAAAATTATCTGCGAAGAAGATTTAAATAAAATAGTTTGGTTAAAGTATTGAATTTAGGGGCATAATTAAAAAAATGAAAAGACTCCTCTAAATTTTGAATTTGATTCAAACCCATATAGACCCGGTCACCGTCGAATGGGGATCTATTTGGAAATCGTTGGAGGGAATCGGGTTTATAAAATAATTAAGCGTTTGGTTTAAATTCTTCATAACAAAGGGTAAAATCATTATTCATATATGTTTTATATATTTTGACTCCCTTGTCCTGCATAATTTTTAAAAACTTGCTTTGATTTTCTTGATTATTTTCAAAGAAATTACATCCAAGATATACAGCCTCTGGAATTGCTTCAAACATGTTTCTATTAGCAACATGATCAGAGTCTTGTTTTGGATATACAATTCGCCATTCATTTTCGTATGACCAGTCATGATATTTGAGTAAAGAGGCGGCTTTTAAGGTTTCATCAGAGAGAATTTTTCTATATTTTTTTACATCATCAAAATAACAGACTGGATGTAGAGCTTTAATTATGTCTCTTGGATATGAGGGAGTAATGCTATTAATAAGCCATTCCTTTTGAGCATCACCTAGCTTTAGGTCTAGATGCTTTTCAGACTCCAATATGCAATTCTCAAGAACTTCCTTCTTATTCTGAAAATGATTTTTCAGTAGATTTTTTACATCTTCTTTCTCGTTCGGAGATAAAGAAGAGTTTGGGTCTCTATCAACAAGCCTTCTACCACACTCTTCAATCGTAAATTTTATATCATTTGGATAAAATTGCAGACAAAAGCCAGTATGATCTTTTGCGTAATGAGACCACATTAAGATTGAGTCCATTCTAGAGGTAAGACAAACGATGTAGAACTGATCCTTCCAAAAATTCTTTATTTTATCCTCATCCAAAGTGTTGAATTTTGCATCTTTGTCTAAGTATTTTTTTGAATCTTCAGGCGTTAAATCAGAAAGATGTTTTTTTATAAGATTTGTAGCGGCGGTAGTTTTGTCTTGTGATATATCTAGTTTCAGACTTTTGTCTTTTTGAATTTCCTTCAGAGCTTCTTCCAGTATATTTTTACAAAGCGGATCTTTTTTTTCTTTGATAAAATCTAGAAAATTTAAATAATTCTTATCTTTTAAAAAAACTTGAAGCAAGCAGTCATAAGGATCATTAAAATCCTGAGGTATTGAAGCCCAGAGCAAGTTATTCTTGAGAGATTCAAGTCTTGATTTACTTGTATCACTTTTTTCATCAAAAAAAATATTAAGATCGTAATATTTATAAAGTTTATTGCCTTCGCTTTTTAACAAAGAATTTCTTTTTAAATTTAGCTTATTGGCGTCAGATTTTTTTAAAATAAGTTCAAAGTATTCTTCTCTATCTTTTTTAAATTTCATGATTTTTGCTTATTAGTTTTTCCAAAATTCAGGGGACAATATATTCAATTATTTGAAGTTATTATCTCGGTCCTACTTGAGGCATGACCGATCACCTTTTGGAGCGGAGTTGCATTTATTGGCCTGAGCTTCACAAACTTTTTTACTAATTTCGACTTTATTTTTTAAATTATTATGAGCGTTCTCCCAGTTTGGGAGCCAATGATTACCCGCGTCAAGCTCACATCTTTTTCTTTCTTGTTCATCTGAATATTTTTTGCAGGTGATATTAATACGACATAGATAACCATCATAATTTGCACATGCTCGTGTCATATGTACGCCATTTTTATAAGGCTTTGCTTTCCCGGCATAGCTGACTTTATCTATGTTTTCTCCTATATGTCTTTCTCTACATTCTTTATCAAAATCTCCACTATATTCCCCGAAATAAAACCAGTCTTCTGATTTAGCGAACCTGTTTTTTAGAAAAAATTCGTCACAAGAAATCAAAGATATTAGAAGGGTGAATAGTGAGAAAAATTTGATAATTTTCATTTTTGTTCAGGTTGATTTATAAATGTGCCTTTAAAAATATTTGTATTGGGATTTAGAAAATTTTGATTCCAATTCGGAACATCAAACATGGTTCCAACTGTTCCTAGATAATTTACTACAAAATACGGTGGAATTGTTAAGAAATTTGCCCAGCTTGGATATTGTCCTGCATCATGGAATGAGCTAGCAGAGCGCATACCAGGAATATAGTCATGTGTTATTTCTAAAGCTCCTTGATCAGAAAGTAAAATTTTGCAACTGGTAGAAGCTGCACATTCTGCATTCGCAGGGTCTTGTATATTTATTCCTGTATTAGGTATTCCTCCTTTCCCTACCCATAAATTCGGTGCAGGAGCTATAATCGGTTCTCCATTATCAACCCGATCATTACTCTCATTAATCTTCCTACTCAACCAAGGAAGCGTTCCCACAATTGCATCTTCTGAAGATAAATTGTCACCTTCTTTCGATTGTCTGGGATTATATTGCGAATAATTTGTTCCAAACGCGACATCGCTAGTTAATTGTACGCCTTTGATTATATCAGTTACATAACTATCCCAATTCCCTGCCGCCGCGTCTTTATCTCCGATTATTAAATTCCCTGCTGCGGCTAATATTCTTAAATCAATTTTCAAACTTGCATTGAAATCACTCGTAATCAAATCACGTTTGTTGGTTTCGATATTGGTGATGTCGCGGTTGAGGTTGGAAAGTTGAAAGTCGGTTGCAGTCGAATTGGCGATGTTAATATTGCCTTTGCCAATTGTGGCTTTGCTGTTGGAAGTGGCTTCGTTTCCTTGCATGTTGAGATTTAAGGCTAGGCTTCCGGGCATGATTGGGTTGTTGGGGTTTTTGCCGAGTTGGAGGTCTATGCCGAAGTTGTTTGATTCGGAATTGTTGTAATTTTTTAGGTCAGAAAATGTAAGTGAGTTGGTGTTGATGGTTAAATTTGCGAGATCATTTCCGGTGGCATCTTGGTTGGCGATTATGGCGCCGATGATGTTGGTGTTGTTTGTTGTGTTGATGGTTACGGAATTACTTCCGATGATTGATGTTACATTGTCAACCCAGGCGCGGGATTGGTAGGAATCGCCGAGGTTTATGCCGAAGCTGGCGCCGGTTCCTGATGGGCCGCTGCCGGAGCCGCCGATATTGAGGCCGATATTATAGGAATCGGATTCCAGAAGATTTTGTTTTGATTTTAAAAGTAAATTTCCGCCGATATTCATTACAACATCTTTGGCGACAAGATTGGCGCCGATGATGTTGGCATCGAGATTGGTATTAATATTTAAAGTGCCGTTATTTGCCGAAATTTGACTGTTGCTAAAAGTGGTTTGGTCAAGCGAGCTTTCGGCTTCGTTAAATCCTAAATTTATCGAAATGCCATTATTGCCAAATGAGCCGCCTAAATTTTGCGACTTGAATTTTGACGATTGCGAATAAGTTGATTCTCCGGCTTTGATATTGAGATTGCCGAGCATGGCGCTGAGGTTGAGATTGCCGGTTTCGGAAGAAATATTGGAGCCAGTGATGTTGATGTCTTTGGTTCCTGATATCAGGCTTAAATCAGTGCCGGAAATTAGGTTGGAAGCGAGGCTTTGTGAAAATTCCAAACTGCTGGTTGATTTGGATTTTGTGATGTCAGCATAAACGCTGCCATAAAAACCAGTGCCCTCTGAAGTTGCGGCCGCTTGTCCGGCATTGGCAACTGCTTGCATTGCGGCGGCAGCGCTTAATCCGGCATTGATGTAAGCTAAAACTAACTGATATTTTGCCCGCTCAACCGCTTTGGAACTGGCTTGATCTTCCTTATATAAATTTTCGATTTTATTTAATTTATCGTAAGCATCTTTGATTTTCTTTTGCGCTTCTAAGGCATCAACCACGGCGTAAACAGCGTCGGCGTAGGCATTGCCAATTTGAATTCCGGTGTCGATTTTTAATTTATCTTCGTAACTGCTGGTGGATTCAGTGTTTTTGCCATCAAGAATATTTAGATTATTGGCGGCAATGATTTCAGTTGAACCATTAGTTATGAAATTGGAGGCGATTAATGCAAACTCATCGGAAGAGTTGATAAGGCTGTTGCCAGCGACATTTATATTTGACTGAGTCAAAATTGAATCGCTAGTCGTAATGCCATTTTTGGTAAATTCTTTTTCGGTTCCGGCTTTATATTTTACGCGGAAAAAATTGAGATCGGAATGAAATTTTCCGGCAGTTTCATAAGAAGTTGAGCTTGAACTTTCAGAAGTGTTTTGCGCGGCGGTTATAGTAAAATTACCGAGAGAATTAGCTAATAAATTTTCTGTAATATTAAGATTACTTCCTTGAATTAAACTATCTCCCACCGAATTTATCATCATGCTGCCTCCGACATTGAGGTTAGAAGAAAAGGCGCTTGATTTATTGGTGCTGCTTGTGGTTTCGCTTTTGATTTTAATATTGCCTATTTCATTATTTACTTGATCAACCTGCTTTAATGCTAATCCCAGCGGATGGTAATTCATGTAAAGTTTTTCCAAACTGTCCGGTAACAACATCGCTAATTCTTTTTTTGCCAAGTCACTTACAATTACTAATGATATCATGGCATAAGGCGCAATTCTCATCGCACCTGCTGCAATTCCGGAATAGCCGCGAGTGGTTTGAGCGTAATGATATTCTTTTAAGTCGGCATTTTTGATGGTCAGATTATCAACGCTAGTGCCGGAAGTTGTAATGTAATTTCCGTTGGAATCTTTTTGGTAAGTGCCATCAGAATTTTGAGCGATGGTAAATGATCCGATAATTAAATTATTGTCGCTATTGAGATTACTGCCTTGAATTGTGGTGTCGCCAAGTGAAGAAATTATTATATTATTGGCCGAAAGATTACTGGCCAAAGCGCTTTCAACATAATCAATTGCTGTGGATTTGCTTTGTCTGCTGGCTCCTTTCTTATGCGAATAAGATTCTTTCAGGCTGCTATCAACATCGTTTAAAATGTTGATATTGCTTTGGGAAGAAAGGCTTAAATCTTGAACTGCCGTAATATTTGACCCAATAATGTTAATATCTGAATCATTGGAAGTTAGCGTGATATTAGCGGCAGAAGATATATCGCTGCCAATATTTGTAGTAATGTCAGAAATACTTGTCCCGCCTTTTTTCTTATTTCCCCAGGAAGTTTCTGTTCTGTTTCTAAGTTCCAATGTCGCGATATTAATGTCATTTCCGGCAGTAATATTGAGGTCGCCCGAGCTGCTTAAAGTAGAAATTGTCGCTGCTAAATTGGTAAAATCATTGGCGGCATTGATGGAAATTGCTCCGCCTTTAATTGCAGCATTTTGCAGAAGTGTGGAAGAAATATTGCCGGAAGTTCGGGCCGCATCATTGAAAGCGAGTTGGTAAGAATCAGCATTTGAATTTAAAAGATTAGCATCATTGGTTTGAATGATAGCGCTGTTGAAGATATTGCCTTGTAGAGCGGTGAGATTGATAGTGCCGATTGCGCCGATATTTGATCCGAGGTTTTTAATATCGCCGCTTTGAGCAGTTATGTTTAAATTATTTCCGGCGATAATTTGCGCTTGGGAAGTATAAGTTTTATTGGTGAAAGAGGCGAGGTTGAGGGTTAGATCGCCGGCACTGGCAATTGATCCACTATTAAATAAATTGGCGTTAGGTGAATCTATAAGTAAACTATTCTTGCCAAAAATTGTTGAGTTGGTGGCAAGCGATGTGGCGCCGGTTTGGGAGTTGGAATTGAGTAATCTGTTTCTCGTATCCTGACTCAAATAAATTTTCGGTGCTAAAACATTAATCCCGTTAATTGTGGTGATTTCGAAAGTGATAATATCTTTAGTTAGTGAATTGGCCTGCGCGGTTGTAAGCCCGTTAATTGCCACATCTTCAGCATTTAATCCGAGAGTGGCGAATTGATTCACCGAATTATCGAGCAGTTCTTTGATTTGCGCATTGGCATCAGTTGTGCTTTGGGAAAGGTAAAGTGAATCATTGGTTAATGTTCTGATTTGATTTAAAATTAATGTCGTTTCGACGAAAGCGTCGCCCAGAATTCTGGTGGCGCTGGCATTTCTGTTTTGGCGGTCAATCTCAGCTAAAACTGTAGTGCTGACTAAACCAAGTTGGTCAAAATAATAAGTGCTACCGAAAAACTTGCTGATGTCAGTGAATTGACTTCTGCCTTCAACCAGCGGGGTTGTAGCGCTGGGATCGAGATTGATTTTGAAATTGCCGGAAAAAATATTGTTGGGGGAAGAAGGTGTTGTTGCGCCGGAAGAGATGTTTGATATCGATCCGCTTTCAATAGTGCCGCTGTCATTTATAGCATTAATGATTGCAGAAAGATCAACTTTAATAATGCCGGTTTGACTGAGGTTGTAAGTGTTGATATTGTTGATGATGGTTGATCGTAATTTGTAACTAGTGTCACTTATATTTATATTTTTTTGGATGTTATGGTCGTTTTTGATAAAGTCTGCAGTCGCATCAATGTTGTTTCTAACGATGCTTAAGGAGTTGCCGGATTTTATATAGGCAAGAAAAGATTTATCATAAATTCCCTGATTTTCCTGATACATTGTGCAAGAAAAGCTTGAATCGATCTCACATCTTTCTACGAAAAATCCGAAAGTTTTGGATAAGGAAGAATTGGATAAGGAATTTGTGGCAATATTTATATTATTTTCAGCATAAATTTCCGCCATGTCATTAACGAGAGTCGTTGTTTCAAAATTTATATTTTTTGCTGAAGTGATGATTGATGATTTTGAGTCGGTATTTTCTGAAATAGCTCTAGTTTGATGATAGATTAAATCTTGGTTGGTAACCCCTAAGCTATAAGGCAACGTAATATAGCCACTGTCTTGAATATAAGTGCGGCCATTATTTCCATGCTCAAGAATAAACCAAAAATCTATAGTGTTGTCATAAGCAATTGGGCTCAAAAATCTTTTATTCTCTAAAATCGTGGATTTGATAGTTATATCTCCGGCATAAGTTGCGATTTTTCCGGAAATATTTTGGACAGATGCAGTTTTATTTTGCGTCGCATCAATCGAGGAATTTTTTTGGATGGTTAGGTTATTGATGACATAAATTTCGGCTAAATTATTTGTGAGATTATTGGCAACATTGAAAATGGCATCATTGCCGCTCCAAATTAATGCCGTGGCATAATTGTTTAAGTTATTGCTGATATTGGTTGTGAGATTGTCAGCGACAGAAATTTCGCCGTAATTGTTTAAATTTTTACTGTTAAAAATTGCAATATTGTTAGCGGTGAAAATTGCAGTTGAGGCAGTGTTATTGAATGCTCCGTTAAGTGCATTGATGGTTGTAGTGCCAGTTCCGCCGGTGATTTTGCCGCCGCTGTAATTATTAATATTGCCGGAAGTTGAGGTGAGGGTGGTATCAGTTGTGCCAAGGATTGTGCCGTAATTATTAATATTATTTTTAGCGGTGAAATCGATGTAAGTTCCTGCTGCTAATTGTATATTAGAATTGTCACCGCTGGCAAATCCGTTAGTGATATTGCCATCATCACTAACACCGCTTAGTCCGGTGGCATTTAATTTGATATAGTCGCTCGCGGTTACATTGCCTTGGTTGATAATATTATTGGCAGTGATATCAATGTTATCAGCCGTGACGGTTCCGGTAATTGTATAATCAAGCGCACCCAGATTTAAACTGATCGCCGCCGTAGAAATGAACGCGCCCAAATTATTGTAAAGACTTACACTTGCGGCATTAAGAGCATTTACAGCTGTTGATTTACCGATCACCAGCCCGGAATTATTATTGAGATTATCAGTTTGCAGTAAAATAGTGCCATTAGCCGCAACGATTCCGGTAGTGACGGCAGAAGCTGCGGGCTTGGTGTTTTGATTTATAATTTTGGCAGCTGAAATATTTAAATCTTTTTCTGATAAAATTAACGAGGAAGCTGAGTTGGTGAAATCGGAAGCTTTAATTGTAAAAATATCCGCACTTTTCAAAGAGCCGTTATTGGTGATAGTTTCTGAAGCAGTAAGATCAAAAGTGCCGCCGGAAATTATTTTTTTATAATTTGTTAGGTTGCTTGTCGTGATGTCTAAATTTTCCAGAGATTTAAGTGAGCCGTCATTTGTGAAGTCATTATTTAAAGTCATGGTTAAATTTCCGGCAGAAGAAATTTCGCTGTTATTGGTGCCGGAATTTAAAGTCAGGTTAAGTTTGCCATTTGATAAAAGACTTCCTGAATTTGTGAAAGAAGTTCGAGAGATAATTGTAGAATCAAAACTAGAAAATATCAGCGCGTCGCTTTGATTAATAATGGAATTTGAAGTGATGGTATTTTTGCCAAATGCTTTGATTAGGCCTGAATTATCAAGGCTTTCTGAGGTTGCAGAAAAATCAGCGATACTTTGCAAAGTGCCGGAATTTATCACGGCGTTAGTTGCTAAAATCGTTAATTTATTGTCACTTAAAATATCACCGACATTGGTTAAATCTTGGACATTGGCAATTAACTCAGTTACCGAATCAAGCTCACCATCATTTTGTAAATTTTTTGTTAAAATTAGAGTTAAAGAGGTGGTGAGTGAAGCAATTAGGCTGTCTGAATTATTGGTTAAACTGCTACCCGCAATACTCAAAGCAAGATTGGAAAGAATCTGGTTTGCATTGGTGATTTCTGAAGTTCCAGTAATTGACAAATTTCCCAGTGCTGAGATTTTACCGAAATTTTTTGTCGAAGCGGCAACTAAAAACGTCAAATTATTCTTCGCGGAAATTTCAGAATTATTTAAAATATTGGGGGCGGAAATATCTAAATCACTTCCGGAAGTTATGATTGCATGGTTGGTAAGAAGCCCGCTAAGCGTGATTGTGTAGTTTTGCGGCGAATAAATTAATCCGGAATTGGTTAAATTTACACCGTCGATAGTTAAAGAATTTTTGGCGTAAATTGAGGAATTATTATTAATATTTTCAATGTCTAAAAAATTGAGAGTTAAGGTTTCAACTTCTCCAAAATTAGTAAAAGTTGTGCTATCTTTAATGGTTAAATCATAGGCGGAAATAATGCCACGATTAGTAAATTCGCCACTCGCTGTGATTTTTAAATCAGGTGCGGAAGTTGAAGCAGAAGCGGAAATATTTTTTGATGATTTTATATTTGCCGAATTTCCGGCCTTAATTGTTGAATAAGAAACATCACCATTAACATCGATTGTAATATTATTTCCGGCTAGAATTTCGCTTTCCATATTCACGCCGAGCCCTTGTTTGGTGGCGATTAGGAAAATATTTCCAGATTGGATTTTGGCGAGTGAGGAGGCATCAATTGCAAAAAGCGGCAGGTTGTTATTGGCAGATGAGGTAATTTCTTTTGAGTTATAATCGAAATTTTCATCTCCGGTTTTAAGTGTGACTGAAGTTGCATTGCTGCCGTAAATTGCAGAAATTAATTTTATTGAAGCAGCAATAATATCGGTTGCGGAAGTGCGCGTGGCATCAAGTCCAAGCCCTTCAATTGTAATTAGCGGAAGCAGCAAATTGGGATTATTAGAAAGTGTAAAACCTAAATTACCGGCAGCATCAAAATTGCTGTTGCCGGCGATTAAACTCAAATGCGCAGTATTGATAAAACCACAGCCGGAACAAGTTATGCCATTGGGATTGGCGATGATTAAATCAGCTTTAGATCCGGCGATTTCGACATAACCAAGTAATTGGCTGCTATTGCCGGAAGTTACTTCATTTAAAATCACTGAAGCTGCGCCGGAATTAAGATTAGGATTGGCCACAACCAATCCGCCAATTGCAGTTGCAGTTACGGCATTCGCAGCGTTGGACGAAAAATTATTAATTATCTGTCCGGCAGAATTTACGTTATAATCATTAAATTTGTTATGCGAAAGGCCGGAAGAATTTGGAGCTGCGATGTTAATTTGATCAATGCCGGAAGCGGTGGAAGTAACTTGCGTCGCAGTTGAACCGTCAACAGTAATGGGCAAAGTTTGCGCCAAAACAGATTGCTCGAAGAGGAAGCAAAATAAAGAAAAATGCGCTAAAAAGCGTTTGATAAGCGTATAAATACGCAAAGGGAAGAACATGTGGTTTGTAAGTTTTGTGGTGAAAAACTTTTAGTAACAAATAAGTTACTAACTTGAATATGTAATGATTAATTGACGCTAAAATAGAAAAATAAATTAATCTAGAAGAAAAAGGGGCCAGGCTACTTTGAAGAAAAAGGGGCCAGGCTACTTTAAAGAAAAAAGGGCCAGGCTACTTTTAAGAAAAAGTAGCCTGGCCCCTTTTTCTTCCTGATACAATAAAAATAAAATTCACCCCAAATCCCCAAACTTGCTTCACTATTTTTTGTCATGCGTTTAAAAAAAGGGCCAGGCTACTTTTTCTTAAAATGCCAATCTCACCAAACCTATCTGTGCAATTTCTAATAAATCTTTTTTTGGAGGAATTATGAAAGACGCAATTCAAGATATAAAAAAAGTATTTGAAGGTCACAAAGAAGATAATCATAAAGCTGTAGCAATCCCCGATCACCTCAAGAAAAACAAAAAAGTTGCCATCGTAACCGAAAATGAAGTTGAAGATACGGAATTTTTTTATCCTTATTATCGCTTCAATGAAGAAGGTTATGAAGTTGATGTAATCACCGAAAATGGTGGCGAGTTTAAAGGTAAGCACGGCTTGGGTTTGAAAGATTCCAAAGCAATTGACCAAGTTGACGCTGATGATTATGAAATGGTTTATTTACCGGGCGGAAAAGCGCCGCAAAAATTGCGCGAAAATGAAATGGTTTTGGATTTTGTGCGTAATATCGCCAATAAAGGAAAAATCGTTGCTGCAATTTGTCACGGCCCACAAGTGTTGATTTCAGCGGGTTTAGTCAAAGACAAAAAAATCGCCGCTTATCCGGAAGTTAAAGGAGAATTAGAAAAAGCCGGCGCCACTTATGTTGATGAAGCTTTGCAGATCGATGGCCAATATATTACCGCCAGAAAACCGGGTGATTTGCATCGTCATTTACAAGGGGTTTTGGAACATTTAAACGCGCGGGCTTATTAATTTTAAACTTAGTCATCTTTTATAAACCAGCGCTGGACTGGGTTTGCAACCCAGTCCACACGTTCAGTTCAATTTTAAACATGACATGAACATGAGGAGCAAAGGCCGTTAGGCCGTCGTCGA
>JAZKII010000068.1:0-6861 GCA_040384945.1 Pseudomonadota bacterium | reverse complement strand
AAAGCGAAGCGTCGTCGAGATGCTAGCTCGATCTTAAAAATCCCACCCTGTAACACCAAATTAAAATAATCTTGTAGAAAAAAGCGGAATCCTTTTTTTTAGAAAAGTTATTCGCGATATGTCTTTCGTTACTTATTTTTATTTCAAACTAAAAGAGGTAATTATGAAAAAAACTTTTCTCGCAATATTCTGCACTGCCACTCTTCTCTCCACTTCTTCCTACGCTACCGGTATTTTCATCGGGGCGGACGCCATCCATTCTCATGCCAGACATAAGGCTGATAATCCTTCCGGTTCACTAACGGGACCAAGGGATGGTGATGTTGTTGATACTGATAAAGCAGGTTGGGGCGCTAATGCCGGTATTCGATTTGATTTTCTGAATTTATTGGCATCAGTTGAAGGTTTCTACGACCGCTTAGATACTTACTCCGAAAATTTCTACTCAACTTTGGGAATAAGAGGAAGTGGTGATAATATCCAACTTAAAGATCGCTACGGTGCGAAAGTTAATCTCGGTTTTGCAATCTTGCCAAGAGTTACGCCTTTCATCACCGCCGGTGCGGCGAAAGTTAATTACCAAAGCAATGTTTTTTTCGTGAATAATTCAGTTCACGATTCTGAAGTTGCTCCACTTGTCGGTGTTGGTATTTTGTTCGATTTACCTTTGGGAATCACGCTTAAAGCCGCTTACGACTATCAACAATTTAACATGCGTTACGCGGAATCAGGTTCAAAAATCAAAACCCGTTTAGGTGTAGCAAGAGTTGGTGTAATTTATAACTTCTAAAAGAATCAGGAATCACATGAGAAAATTATATTTCCTTGCGACTTTACTGCTTCTTTCAAATTGCGGCGGCTACGGCACCGCGGTTTGGGGGAAAGTTTTTCCAGATGCCAACCCAAAAATATCTTCACTTTCCATGGAAGATATTTCGCGGATGGTTCAGGTTAAAGATGGTAAGCGTGAGTTTGTGCAATATCAGGCGCCAATGCTTTCAGTCAATTATCATTTTAGGGATAATTATATTTGTATTTCTGAAGGCCCGGATCGCAAAATTTCCGGGCAAAGAAGTACCAGTAATAACAAAGTTAAACTTCATCAAATTTACATTAAAGTTACTTATTCCGACGAAGCCTGGCGCTATTATAACTACATGACAGATTATAGTGACAAAGCTATAAGTGCTAAACGTTCTGATGGTGAAATGGGAAAATGCGCTAAAGGAGTTTGTAATTATAATGAAATTATCGAGGCCGATATTTTGGATGAAGAACTAAGAGCGGCTAAAGATAAGGGTTTGAAATTTACTTTGGTGGCGCAACAAGGTGAAAAAATTGTAGTGTCATTTCCACCGAAATATTTGAAAGGTTATTTACTAAGATTTGATCGTCAACTTTAGGAGATTTTATGAAACAAGAAGTTATCTGGATTGCAGTTGCGGATAGTCAGGATGTTAAAATTTTTAAAACAATTAAAAATAAAAAAGGCGAGCCGCAATTGGTGCGGGAGCTTAAATTTGAAAGTGAGCCAAATGATAAGCCGGGTCGCACTTTTGATAGTATGGGAGCGGGAAGACATGCAATTGAACCGCATACCGATCCTAAAGATGTTGAAAGACAACATTTCGCGAATGAGATTTCGCATTTTTTACGTGAGGCAGTGAATCATGAGAGATTTGACGAATTGGTTTTGATTGCGCCGCATAAAATGTTGAATTTTTTGTTTGAAGCATTGGATAAAAAAACTCAATCGAAAGTGAGTCACAAAGTGCATAAAAATATTACCGAATTTCATCCACATGATTTGCGGGAATATTTGAAGGATAAGGCGGAGATTCAGATTTAAAGTAAGATTACAGCAAGATTCAGCAAGATTATCAAGCAAGACGGAGTTTGTAACCCCGTCTTAAGTTTCAGTTCCATTCAATTTTGACATGAACGTGTGGACGGGGTTACAAACCCCGTCCAGCGGAACGATTTTACTCTTCAGTTCCATTTGATTTTGACATTTCTGTAAATAAAAAGCTCCCCGCCTGTTTTCCAAAATTAAAAAAATCAAAAAATGTCAGTAACAATCAAAACCAAATATCTTGGCGATCTTAGAACTACTTCAACTCACGTTAAATCGGGAAATTCTTTAATCACCGATGCGCCGCTTGATAATAAAGGGAAGGGCGAGGCTTTTTCACCGACTGATTTACTCGCAACTTCGCTTGCAACTTGCATGTTAACCGTAATGGGAATTAACGCCAATTCTCATGGTTTAAACATTGATGGCGTTGAATGTGATGTTACTAAAATTATGGCGACAAACCCGCGTCGCGTTAGTGAAATTATTATCGAATTTACTTTTGCGCCCAATGATTTTGATGAAAATGCCAAAAAGATTTTAGAAGATGCAGCCTACTCTTGCCCGGTTGCATTCAGCTTACATCCTGATTTGAAAAAAAGCGTAACTTTTAAATTCTAGTTACAATGTACATACAAAAATGGGCCTTTGCAAAAGCCCATTTTCGTTTTTAAAAACTTACCAGCGTCTTGGTTTTCTGCGGTTTGAACCATTTGATGAATAATCATTATGAGCTCTTTGGCCGCTGAAATTGGCATAATTATTGTCATCATCATATTGGTTATAATAAGCGGAATAATTACGTCCGCGACCGGCGCTGTAATCTTCTTGCTCATTATTGTAATTGCGGGCATTGCGATCTCCTCTTACGCCGTAAGAACCATAGCCGCCGCCTTCTTCCATGTTATAGTTGGAATTTTGATAGAAGCGTTGATTGTTTTCGTAATCAGAATTCGGATTGCCATAAGTTGAATAACGATTACGCGCTCTTGAATCATAGCTTTCATGTTCATCATTATAGCGTGAACGGGTGTTTTGCGGAGTGTTATAGCCATGTTCGCGATAGCGTTGTTGATCGTCAGCCCAACCTTGGAAATTATAATTTTGGTTGCGGTTATGTTGGTTTTGCCATTGGTTATGGCCATAATTTTGCGGAGAATTTTGCCATGAACCTTGGCCAAACTGACTGTTATAATGATTAAAATTATCGCTGACATTATTGTCATAATCAGTGCTCATTGCATTCAAGCTGTTGCGATCTCTTGCATTTTGAGTGTTATAAGAATTTTGGTTTTGCGCATAATTATTTCTTCTGGCCTGACCGGAAGAATTATCCATGTTATTTTGCGCTGAAGAGGAATATGAGTTAGTGCCGGAAGTTCCGGAATTTTCATCGCTGGAATTGCTGTTAGTCAGTGAATCAGAGTCTGAGCTTGAGTCAGAAGAGTTTCCGGAAACTGAGCTTGAAGTTGTGCTTTCATCATCGGTGGTTTTTTCTTTTTTAGAGTCGCTGTTATACTTATTTTTGTCATGAGTCATTTTATTCATAAATCCTCCTGGTTTTTTTAAAAAAGAATCAGGTTTTCCTGATGCGCATTTAAATAAATTTACCTGAATAAATTTTCAGTTTTGATTTTTGGCGAGCAAATAAATTATGTATAAACTGAGGCGTAACGCGGTTTTATAACTAATTTACATCCTAAATAATTTCATGACTGCGACTTTATTTTTGCATTTCTAATTCGCGCCGGAATTGGTAGTTGGAGGTTTGATCGAAGACCGTATGGACCCCGTCGAAGGACGGGGTCCATACTGGCTCAAGTTTATTGAAAAAAATTACCCCTCCAAAATCTCCATTCGATATCCAATACTTGGTTCAGCATGAATAACTTTCTGCTCACCCAAAGCTGATTTTAATTTTCCACGAATATTGCCAACTTGAACCCGTAAATACTGGTTCTCACACAAATAAGCTTTGCCCCAAACTTCACCTAAAATTTCGCGATGAATCAAAACTTTGCCTTTATTCATCAATAAAAATTTCAGCAAATTATATTGTTTCGGCGGGAAGAAAACTACCTGGTCATTAATTTTTACTTCATGTTTCAGCAAATCAATTTTGATTGGCCCATTTATCAAAAACTCTTTAACGGCATGATGATTTGCATTTGCGGCGCGGCGCAGTGCGGCGTTGATTCTAACCAATAAAACTTCGGGATTAAAGGGTTTGGTAACATAATCATCAGCGCCGCTATTTAAGGCGGCGATTACTTCTTTATCATCGCTTCGCGCCGAGCAAACTATGATTGGAACATTGCTTAATTCGCGGATATTTTTAATTACTTCTTTGCCATCCATGTCAGGTAAACCCAACTTACAAACTACAATTTCCGGCTTTGAAGAAAGCAGCATTCTTATTCCAACTTCGCCATTTTCCGCTTCAATAATATCGAAATTTTCGTTTTTAAAATAGAGCCTTAAAATTTTCCTGATCTTTTCTTCATCTTCGATTAACAGCAACTTGGTCTTGATTGATCTTTCACTCATAAAAACCTCCGATTAATTACATTGGCTTAAATTTTTTTGTGACTATCGAAATCTTGCTTAAATTTTTGAGGGGAGATGATCTTTACAAGCAGGCTTCTGGGGAGAAAAGAATTTTTTGCAACTTATGCAAAATTTATAACCAATTGTTTCAAACTAATCGATAACTTATTTCTTTAAGAAATCGGCTCAAAAAATTTCGTTGCCGGATTATAGGCCATGATATCGCCGCTTTCGATGTCGAAATGCCAACCTACAACTTTCAGTTTATTTTTAGAAATTGCTTTGGCGACGTAAGGATATTGCACCAAATTGCGCAGTGAAACGATGATTGATTCATGTTCGCAGGAAGATTGTTGCTCTTCCGGGCTTTTATCCGCCATTTCTTTTTTTACGGCATCGCGCGCTTCAGCAGCAACGGAAAGCCAGGTTTTCATTGATTTGGAAAGACCGTTTTTCTCATCAGTAAATTTATCAGACATCATGATTTCAATGCTGGCACATCTGGCGTGACCCATAACAATAATGGTTTCAACGCCGATATTCACCACGGCATTTTCAATTGCTGACATAATACCGTGAATTCCTTCCGCATCATGTTTCGGAATCAAGCCGCCCATATTTGCAACCAGATAAAGTTCGCCGGGATTAGTCGAAAAAATTTCTGCCGGTGGAACGCGAAGATCAGAACAAGTAATAACCATCGTAGTTGGCTTTTGGCCTTGTTCCAGCAAATGCCCGATAATGTCTTTTTGTTTTTGGTAAGTTGTGGCTTTGAAAACCCTGAAACCACTAACTAATTTGCCGATATCTGACATGGATTTGTGAAAAAAATTTGATTTGCGACAGTGCCAAGAATTGAATTAACGAATTAAATTTTTTGCAAAATTATAAGCAATGAATTTATTTCGGAAGTTTGTTGAATAATTAAACTGAAATGTATTCTGATAAAGAATGATTCGGTACAAGCTTCACAATCATCATTTCTCAAATTTCTTAAATTCAAAAATAAAATTATGGAAGACTTCAATTTTCTAGCATCATTTTTCGTTCTTATAGTTTTGGTAGTTTTTGCAATTCCATATTTTCTTCGTCGCGTAGTTCCGACTAATGAAGTTCATATTGTCCAGTCGCGCAGTAAAACTTCTTCTTACGGCAAAGATATGACTAACGGCAACACATATTATGAATGGCCGGCGGCATTGCCAGTTATCGGTGTTAATAAAACCATTTTGCCGGTTAGCGTTTTTGATTTGGATTTAACTGGTTATGAAGCTTATGACAAAGGTCGTTTACCATTTGTTGTTGATATCAAAGCCTTTTTTAGAATTACCGATAGTGATGTTGCAGCGCAACGTGTTGCATCTTTTGAAGAATTGCGCGAACAGCTTAAAGCCGTGGTTCAAGGCGCAGTTAGAACGATTCTTGCCAGCAATGAAATTGAAGAAATCATGCAAGGGCGTTCAAAATTTGGTGAAGAATTTACGGCAGAAGTGGGCGCGCAATTATCGAATTGGGGCGTTTCAACCGTGAAGAATATTGAGTTGATGGATATTCGTGATCACAAAGATAGTAACGTGATTAAAAATATCATGGAGAAGAAAAAATCGCATATTGAAATGCAATCGCGTACCGAAGTTGCAAAAAACATGCAGGCAGCGCAAATCGCCGAGATTGAAGCGCAAAAACAAACTTCATTGCAGCAACAACAAGCGCTTCAAGAAATCGGCCAAAGAACGGCAGAAAAAGATAAATTGGTGGGAATTTCAGTTGAGGTTTCAGCGCAAGAAATCAAAGAACAGCAACGCATGACTAAAGAAAAAGAAATGAATGTTTTGCGTGTTGAAGAAGTTAAAAAAGCTGAAATCGAAAAAGAAAAAAACCTGGTTCAAGCTGAACAGGCTAAACAATCCGGCGTGGTAATTGCGGAAGGTGAAAAACAAAAAAGCATTATTCAGGCGGAAGGAAATAAACAAAAAGCAATCTTACAAGCGGAAGGATATTTACAAACGCAAAAGCTTGGCGCTGAAGGTATTAAAACTGAAGGTGAGGCGAGAGCAGAAGCAGAAAAAGCCATGCAATTAGCGCCGATTTCAGCACAAATTACTTTGGCTAAAGAGATTGGTGAAAATCAGAATTATCAGCATTATTTGCTTTCAATTCGTAAAATTGAAGCGGATCAGGCGATTGGAATTAAACAAGCTGAAGCCTTGAAAGAAGCCGATTTGAAGGTGATTGCAAATACTGGTCAAGTAACTGATGGAATTAGCAAAGTTATGGATATTTTTTCTGCAAAAGGCGGAACGGAAATTGGTGGAATGTTGGAAGGACTAGCACAAACCGAACAAGGGAAAAATCTTCTGAATAAATTTATGACAAAAAAAGAAGGTTAATTTATTGCGCTGAAATCTTTGTTAAAGAAAGATTAAGATTTAGGTCATCGAGCAAAGCACGAAGTGCGTCGT
>JAZKII010000067.1:13785-22193 GCA_040384945.1 Pseudomonadota bacterium | reverse complement strand
CTTTGCGAAAAATAGTCATCATGATCAATTTTAAAATTCTCACATTATTTCCAGAATTATTTCCCGGACCGCTCGCTGCTTCAGTTACCGGCGCTGCTTTGGAAAAAAAACTCTGGTCACTTGAGGCAATCAACATTCGTGATTTTGCTAAAGATGAAAGAAAAACAGTAGATGACACACCTTACGGCGGTGGTGCTGGAATGGTTTTGAAGGCTGATATTTTAGCCGATGCAATTGAAAAAAATCTTAAACCGGAATCGAAAATTTTCTATTTATCGCCACGCGGAAAAACTTTAACCCAGAAAAAAGCCCGTGAATTAGCCCAAGAAAAAGAAATAATTTTACTTTGCGGACGTTACGAAGGCGTGGATCAACGCGTGCTTGACGAATTTGCAATCGAAGAAATTTCAATCGGTGATTATATTTTAAGCGGCGGTGAACTTGCGGCTTTTATCGTTATTGATGCGGTTTTGCGTAATGTTGATGGCGTGCTTGGCGCGGATGAATCTTTAGCAGAAGAATCTTTTGGCTCAAAAGGAAATTCACAATATGATAATTTGCTGGAATACCCGCATTTTACAAGGCCAGCTGAATGGCGAGGGCGCGCCGTTCCGGAAGTTTTGACTTCAGGACATCACAAAAAAATTAATGAATGGCGGAAGGAAAAAGCGATTGAAATTACTAAAAGAAATCGCCTAGATCTTTTCCAGAAATTCTTAAAAAAATAATTTTTTACTTATGGAAAGTAGTAGTACATTGAGTCTAGAAGCAAGATTTCGTGAGAAATTTTTGTCTGATGAGGCGGCAATAAAATTTACTCCCTCGACAGATAGTTTGGAACATGTGCTTGCAAGGATTAAAGCATTACGAAATGAGGCAAAAGAATTTATCAAGGATAATCTAGATGAAGTAATAGCAGGATCAACTCTGGACGAAACGATGCACATGATGTCTACAGAGCAGGGAGAGCGGGAAGATGATGCCAGAATCGCACAGACTTTGGAAATGTATTATCAAAAAATTGATCTAGAAGATGGCGGGCCTAAATCTTACTCAAATAAAGAGATTATCATCAGCGCTTGTTTTCCGACAGGTGCTGAAAAGGGTGTGACAGCTTGCGAAGCGATTAAACCACAGAGATGGCCAGGGGCGGTCGACGAAATTAAAACTACGTATTATGAAAAGAGTGGAGTTAAAATAGCCTATTTCTCTCTTGCTGGCGATAAATTGAAAACAGGAACAATAATACGAAATCCTAAGTATTTGGTTCCATTCACTGTGAACCCAGCAACTATTATGGGAAATGATCCAGAAGGTAATAGTTTTGTAAGTGAAGTAATAGTTTCGGAAAATTTAAGAAATGCTGCAGGCTATCTTAGTAATAATCTGGGTAGCAGACTTCTTTCCGTAAATGTAGATGCCCAACATCACATAAAAATGTTGGACGAAAATATTCCAGCAAATATTCGTCCTAAAAATGAGAGTGAAAAATCAAAGAACTCAGTTGAAAGAGAAAAAGAGAAGAGAAAGAAAAGATGGGCGAAGAAAGAGGAAAATGTCGAAAGTAACAAAGAAGAAGATCAAGTTTCAACAACATCATCATCAAATTCAGATTTAGAAACTCCAAATAATGCAGTGCAAAGTCATATTTCTGGCCAATTGAAAAAAATTGGACTGGATAATTCTAATAGTCAGCATGGATGAAGCTACGCTAATGCTGTCTTACTTAATCATCAGTGAATGCCTAATCGTATCAAAACTATTGAGCAGATTTTTTTCTTCATAACTAATCATTCCGCCAACAACTTCCGGTTCGGTGATATAAAAATAACGCACCGCAATGCAAGGTTTGGAATTAGCAATTGCCCAGATTTTTTCTTTGGCATATTTGTTGCTGATAGCATTTTCTGAAATTGATGAAGTGAATAAAACATCGTCAGTTGTTGATTCAATTTCTACTTTTCCTAAAAAACTTTGAAAATATCTGACATCACATTTTGCTTCATCGGGAATTGATGCGGCTTCAACTGTTAGCATCGCTTGGTGCGCGCCAGTTTGTTTGGTAAATTTGACACCGTTAATCAATGTTTCTTTGGAAAATTCTGTGGCTTCAATAAAACCATTGCCGCTTTCAACCATATAATCCGGCGGGAGTTTTAAGGTAAATTCAACTGAATCAATTTTTCCTTGATAAGTTTTTGTAAGTTTATTTTTGCTGGAACCAGCAATTTTCATGTTGATTGAAATTAAGCAGGTAAAAAAGAGAAAGACGGCGATTATTTTTTTCATAAAAAATTAAATAAAATTGTCTTCTGAAAAATTAGTTTTTTTAGTTGAAAATTCCCTTCACCAAATGCAAGTTTTTTGCTTTAGACTGTTTTAAATAGAAGCAAATTGGTGAACAATTTTCAGGTCATCGAGCAAAGGCCGTTAGGCCGTCGTCGAGATGATAGCGAGCTAGCATCTCGACGACGCACTTCGTGCTTTGCTCGATGACCTGAAATTAAGGGTCCATACTGGTTTGAAGTAAGCCAACAAATTTCCCATATTTCCAAAACCATTAAAAATTAACTCAACTGTTTGTGAAATGAGTGTTAGTATTTAGAAATCTTTTCTATGTAATGCTGTTTACTAGTTTCTTTTAACGATATTTTACCAATGACATCTTTCAAAAATCTTCACCTTAACCCAAAAATTCTGGCCGCTCTCGAAGCAAAAGGTTACCAAACTCCAACTCCTATCCAACTTCAGGCCATTCCACCAGTTTTAGATGGCAAAGATATTTTAGGAATTGCTCAAACCGGAACCGGAAAAACCGCCGCATTTTCATTACCGATTCTTCATAATTTAGCCAAAAGTGGCACTTCTGTAAAAAGTGGTTGCGTACGCGCTTTAATTTTAAGTCCAACTCGCGAGCTTGCTTCACAAATTGCCGAAAATGTTGAGGCTTATAGCAAAGATTTAAACTTAAAAACGGCGCTGGTTTATGGCGGCGTTCCTGATCGTCCGCAAATCGCGGCTTTGCAACGTGGAGTAGATATTTTAATTGCAACTCCGGGCCGTTTGCTTGATTTAACTAATCAAGGTCATATTCGTTTTATGCAAGTTGAAGTTCTGGTTTTAGATGAAGCAGATCGCATGCTCGACATGGGTTTCATCAATGATATCAAAAAAGTCATCGCCAAAATTACTCAAAAAAAACAAACACTTTTCTTTTCGGCAACAATGCCGGCAGCAATTACTGATTTAGCCAAATCGATTTTGGATAATCCGATCAGAATTGAAATTACACCACAATCAACAACAGTTGAGCGCATCGACCAAAAAATTAATTTTGTCGAAAGACGCGACAAATTGCCGCTTCTTCGCCATATTTTAAAACAGCCAGATGCTACCAGCGTAATCGTGTTTTCGCGTACCAAACATGGTGCCGATGATGTTGTTGATTATCTGGAAAGAAACCGAGTTTCAGTTGCGGCGATTCATGGCGATAAATCGCAAGAAGCGCGCGAAAAAGCTTTGATCAATTTCCGTGAAGGAAAAATTAAAGTGTTAGTTGCAACTGACATTGCGGCGCGAGGCATTGATATTCCTGCAATCAGCCATGTGATAAATTATGACATTCCGTCTGATCCGGAAAGTTATGTTCACAGAATTGGCCGTACAGCGCGCGCCGGAAGGCAGGGAATTGCGATCTCATTTTGTGATCCGCATGACGACACGCTTTTATTAGCGGTGGAAAAGGCGATTAATTATAAAATTCCGGTTGATGATTCACATCCTTTTTCGGGAAAATCAAAACCAGCGCCTCAGGAAAAAAGAGAAGAAAAAACTAATTCAAATCAAAAATATAAGGAAAAAAATAACATGGAAAAAAGAGATAATAAAAAACAGCCGCAGCATAGAGAACATCAGCATGCAAAGCTGAAGAAAAAAAGTGGAATTTTCAGTTTTATAACTGATTTATTTAAGCCGAAAAAAGCGCCGGCAAAACCGCAGCATGTAAAAAAAGAAGAGCCACAACACAAAGGCAAACCGCAGCATAAACCGCATGCAAAACCTCATCATAAGCCTCATTCTGAAAATCCAAAACCGGCAAGAGATGACAGAAGAGAAGAAAAAGAAAGACCTGCAAAAACTAATAGAGAAAGACCAGTAAGAACTGGCGAAAAACCGGTTATTACGACTGTTGGTAGAAAAATTTCTTCAGGAAAAAAAGAATAACTTTTTCTTAAGATTATTGCTTGAGCAGGACGGGATTTGTAATCCCGTCCTCACGTTCATGTCATGTTTAATTTAGAACTGAACGTGTGGACTGGGTTACAAACCCAGTCCAGCGCAGGGCAAAGGATGACGGCGCGGCGTAGGCATAAAAAAAGCGGCCCTTTTTAAAGAGGCCGCTTTTTTATTGCGTAAATTAATTTCTGATTACTGCCAACGCTTGAGCAGGACGGGATTTGTAATCCCGTCCTCACGTTCATGTCATGTTTAATTTAGAACTGAACGTGTGGACTGGGTTACAAACCCAGTCCAGCGCAGGTTTTGCTCAAGTTTTTTTATAAAAAAGATATTTCGCGCATAAAAAAAGCGGCCCTTTTTAAGAGGCCGCTTTTTTATTGCGTAAATTAATTGTGATTACTGCCAACGCTTTTTAGGGCTTGGAGCTCTGTTGCCAGATGATGGCGATCTTCTCGCACCGCCGCCGAAGCCACCGGGTTTTCTTTCGCCGAATGGTTTTCTATCACCAAAAGATGAACCTTCTCTTCTTTCGCGAGGAGCGCGTCTTGTGCCTTCGCCTGAAACCATTGCGGTTCTGGCGCTTTTACCAAATGAAGCACCTTCACGGTTGCCATTATCCGGGCGTTCTCTTCTTTCTGGTCTGTCACCAAATGCAGGACGTTCTCTTCTTTCCGAAGATCCGCCGAAAGCTGGGCGCTCTCTGTGTTCAGAACCGCCAAATGCAGGACGTTCTCTACGTTCAGATCCACCGAAAGCTGGGCGTTCTCTTCTTTCGCCAAAAGCTGGGCGTTCTCTGCGATCGCCAAATGATGATGAACCTTCTCTTCTTTCACGAGGAGCTCTTTCGCCACTTCTTTCTCTAGCACCGGCACCTGGAGATCTTTCTCTAAATCCTCCTCCCGCTGGTCTTTCTCTATTTCCAGAGGCTGGTCTTTCGCGATTGCCGAAAGAATCATCTCTTCTGCCTTCCGATCTTGAATCAGATGGTTTTTTGAACCAGCTGCCAAAACCGAAACCGCCTTTTTTATCGTCTCTAGATTCTCTAGGTGCGCGAGTTGAATTGCCTTCGCGGTTAAAATTTCCTTCACGAGCTGGTCTTCTTTCTGAAGAAGCTCCGTCAGATTTTTTACCAAAACCCATTAATCCAAGAATTCCGCTTTTTTCACCTTCATTACGGCGAGGTGCGCTTCTTCTATCTGAAGAAGGTCCAGATCTTCTGTCGGAAGAACCAGAACGTGCTGGTCTTGAACTTGCAGAATTAGTACGTGGAGCTGCAGCAGAACGGCGAGGTTGTCTTTCTTGACGCGGTTCAGTGCTTTCCGGGCTTGCATCTACGCCATGAAATGGGTGAGTGCGGTCAACCGGAACTTTATATTTAATGGTTTTTTCAACTGCTTGTAAAAGTTTATTTTCAGAAGGATCGCAAAAAGTAATCGCAATTCCTTGTCTGCCGGCGCGCGCTGTACGGCCGATTCTGTGCACATAACTTTCAGGATCCATCGGCACGTCAAAATTAATTACGTGGCTGATGGCAGGAATATCAATACCGCGAGCCGCGATGTCAGTTGCAACTAAAGCCTGAACTTTTCCTTCGCGGAAACTTGATAAAGCTTTTTCACGCGCACCTTGTGATTTATTGCCGTGGATTGCCGCAACCTCGATTGAACTTTTATCAAGATAATCAACGATTTTATTAGCGCCGTGTTTGGTTTTAGAGAAAATCAAAACGCTTTTGGCATCTTCTTGTTTTAAAATGCGTTTAAGAAGTGGCAGTTTATTGCCTCTTTCAACATAATTAATTTTTTGCTCGATGCGCTCAACCGTAGTTGATTGCGGAGTTACTTCAACTTTTACCGGTTTTTTTAAAATGGAGTGAGCCAAGTCTGCGATGGTTTCAGGCATGGTTGCCGAGAAGAAAAGAGTTTGTCTTTCTTGCGGAACTTTGGCGATGATTTTTTTAACATCATTGATGAAACCCATGTCGAGCATGCGATCGGCTTCGTCTAAAACCAAAATTTCCAAATGCATGAAACGAATGTGGCCTTGATTCATCAAATCAAGTAAACGGCCCGGAGTTGCGATTAGAATATCAACGCCTTTTTGCATGTTAGAAATTTGCGGACGTTCGGAAACGCCACCAAAAATTACGGCATAACGTAAGCCCAGATCTTTGCCGTAAACTTCAATATTTTCAGCAATCTGCGAAGCAAGTTCGCGGGTTGGAGTTAGAATTAAGGTACGAACACAATGGCTTTTTACAGGTTTCGCGCTTTCAGTTAAATTGTGCAAAATTGGTAAAGAAAAAGCTGCGGTTTTTCCGGTTCCGGTTTGGGCGATACCAAGAAGATCTTTGCCTTCAAGAACATGCGGAATTGCTTGTAATTGAATTGGAGTAGGAGTGGTGTAGCCTTTATTTTCAAGCGCAGCTAGGATTTTAGGGTTTAAGTTTAGATTTTTAAAAGAGGTCATTATTTAAATTATTTTTTATCAAAAAAACCGGACTTACCGCATAAAGATGCGGTGTGACAAACATAACGAGGTAAGAAGAAACAACTAATTAGCGCTACAATTGACACTTCGGTGTCACCTTGGAATTTTTAAGCAAGGTCGGTGCATTAGATAGTAATGATTTCTAAATACTAGGTTTAAAAAAATACGGAGTGTGAGGTAGTAGCAGGACGGGATTTGTAATCCCGTCCTCATGTTCATGTAAAGTTAAATTGAACTGAACGTGTGAACGGGGTTACAAACCCCGTCCAGCGCAAGGAGAGGCGATAGAAACTAAAACTTCCATTCCTCACGAACATGGTGGCAAGTATAGCCAAATGGGTTTCTCTTCAAATAATTTTGGTGATATTCTTCCGCCACCCAAAATTTCCCAGCTTTTGAAACCTGCGTCGCCACCGGCTTTTTAAAAACTCCTGATTTATTCGCTTTTTCAATCACATTTAGCGCAATTTTTTTCTGCTCATCATTCACATAAAAAATCGCCGAGCGATATTGGCTGCCCACATCATTTTCCTGGCGATTTACCGTTGTCGGGTCATGAATCGTAAAAAAGAATTTCAAAAGTTTTTCGTAAGAAATTTTTTGCGGATCAAAAGTAACTTCAATTGCTTCGGCATAATTGCTCAAACCGGTTGAAACCAATTTATAATCGGGATTGGGAATTTCGCCGCCAATATAGCCGACTTTTGTCGCAACAACGCCGTCAAGTTTGCTGAGCAATTCTTCCATTCCCCAAAAACAACCGCCGGCTAAAATTGCGGTTTCATTTTTTGCGGCTTGAGCGGCTGAGAAAATCGACATAAATGTGAAAAATAAAATGATTTTAGTTTGGAGAAATTTTATCATGATTTTCAAAATTAATTAAACCAAAAACACAAACCTTCTTTAGAAATAAATGTCAAAAAAAATCATCGAAAAACAATTAGAAATTGCCGGAGTAAATTTTCATCTTTTCCAAAAAAGAATGCGCAATTTACGTTTAAGAATTATCGCGCCGCACGGTGAAGTCAGGGTTTCCGCGCCTTTGCGTTGTAGTTTGGTGCAGATCAAAAAATTTGTGCTGGAAAGAATTGACTGGATTAAAAAACACCAACTTGAAATCAGAAGCCGTAAAACAGTTGCGCCGCTGAAATTTATGAGTGGCGAAAAGCATTATATTTTTGCTGAGGAATATTTGCTTGAGGTTGTGGAAAGTGAGTTAAAAAAGGTTATTATCAAGAATCAAACGATTGAACTGCATCTCAAAAAAGGCCTAACCAAAATTGAGAAAAGCAAGATTCTGGACAATTGGTATCGCGCCCAATTAAAAAAAATAATTCCCAATTTAATTGCCGATTATGAACCGAAAATGGGCGTGAAAGTTGCAGAATTTGGGGTGAAAAAAATGAAAACGCGCTGGGGAACTTGTAGTTTACAAGCGCGGCGAATTTGGATAAATCTGGAATTGGCCAAAAGGCCGCCGAAATGTTTAGAATTTATAGTGGTTCATGAAATGGTTCATTTGCTAGAACGCAATCACAATAAAAGATTTTATGCGCTGATGGATAAATTTATGCCGGATTGGAAAATTTGGCAGGATAAATTGAAAGAGTTGGGGATTCGGGAATATTAAACTAGTTGAGAATTTAGGTCATCGAGCAAAGGCCTTTAGGCCGTCGTGG
>JAZKII010000067.1:868-13775 GCA_040384945.1 Pseudomonadota bacterium | reverse complement strand
GTCGAGATGCTGGCTCGATTTTGCAACATCCAGCCAGCATCTCGACGACGCACTACGTGCTTTGCTAGGGTGAGCTGAAATTCTGCCATCCTTTTTTGAATCTTATCTTTATTTTCTTCCGCCCATTTTTTGGCAATAAAAAAATCCGGTTTTTTTACAATTTCCGCATCAAGAAAAACATCCTTCTGATTCACAAATAAAATATTTTCTTCCGCCAATTCTCCAATCAAATTCAAACGTCCCATTTGGCGCCCCATTTCGTTTTTTTCCAGCCATTTCGCGGCTTCAATTCCGATTAAATTATTCCCTAAATCCTTCATCATTTCCAAAGTTGAATCGCGGCGCGGGCGAAAAATAATTTCGGCAACTTCATTGGAATTTCCTAAAAAAATTACCGTATTTTCGGCAAAATTTTCGCTGAAATAAATAGTTCGTAGCGCCGAATAAAGCAGGCTCGCCGCGTAAGCATGTTTGATGGCATTACCGGTAGATTTATCGAGGCCTCTTTTTAAAGCTTCTTCATTACTGACTTTTTTAAAAAAAGAGTTATTAAGCGTTACAGTTGTAGTCTCTATGGCAGCAATAAAAATCACAAAAATGCAAAAAATTTTGACGATTTTTTTATATTTTGGTTTCATGAAACAAGTTTGAAAAAAATAAAGTTGAGGAAGCGCTTTTTATAGACTTCTACTTTTGCCCAATAATTAATTGAAAAACAGGTTTAATTTGATTCCTGTATTTTTCACCGGTCATTTCTCAAGTTGGTTTAAACTAAATTTGAAATTTTATGAAAAAATTACTTATCATACTATGTGCTTTAGTTGCGGTGATTTTAATCGCTGCGGCAATTGCTCCGAAAGATTTTATAATCGAAAGATCGGTTGTAATTCATAAGCCGCGTTTAGAAGTTTTTGACTATTTAAAGATGATGGAAAATGGTAAAAACTGGCAACCGTGGTCAAAAAAAGATCCAAATATGGATGAAGAAATTACCGGCGTAGACGGCACTCCGGGTGCGGTTCAATCCTGGTCTGGAAATAGCGAAGTTGGTGTTGGTCAACAAGAAATCCTTAAAATGACTAAAGGCGAAAGAATTGATTTTGAATTGCGTTTCCAAAAACCAATGCATGTAACCAATCAGGCATATTTTATAACTGAAACTGTTGATGGTAACTCAACTAGAGTGGTTTGGGGAATGATGGGTCGAACTCCTTATCCTCTAAATCTAGCTTGTTTGATGATGCATGGAAAAGTTGAAAAAGATTTTACGGCTGGTTTGGAAAAATTGAAAATGATTTTAGAAACTGAAACTGTGAAAAGTGAAGAAACTGGTGATCAACCGGCAGTAAAGGAATAAGAAGATTTAAAAATATAAAAATGGGAAGACTTTTAAAAAAGTCTTCCCCTTTTTTTTAATTATGCCCCCCCCTTTGAGTTATCTAGCTGATGATTGCTTACTAACCCTCCGGAAGGATCTTCTACGGACTCCTTTGGCTTTTCCGCTCTTTTCTTATCAACCAATTTCAAAATATTTTTGGAATAACTATATGAAAATGTAGGAGGAAGAATAGTTTCAGGAAGAATAAGACCTGTAATAAACAATTTACTCAAATTAGTTTTGGAAAGGTAATCTACAAAAGATGGATCAATTTCTATGCTAGAATTCTCAAATGGTTTTTTGCTTTGTCTGGATAGATGCAAATCACTTAAATTAGGCAAATGAGAGAAACCTTTAAAGAAAAGATTCCATGATTTCGGATCGCTACTAGCGCTAGTTTCATATGAAGAATTCACTACTAACTTCTCCAAATTTCCAAACCTCTCCGATGTGTGACCAAAATTATCCAAAGTTGATTCATTTGGATTATCGAGCTTTAATTCTCTCAGCTTTTCTAAATTACGACCTTCTTTCAGAACCAAATTATCAATCGAAAGTTTTCTTAAATTTTGCAATAGCAACAAAGCATCAAAATTCTGAACCAAATCTCTATCTGTAACGGTATTCACAGTAAGATCTTCCACAGCATCAAACTGCTTACATAACCTATCAAAAGTTTTTTGATCTAATGGGTAAAAAGGAAGTCGTAACTTTTTTACTTGTTCAGATTTGTTATCTTCAATATGTGAAATCAGATTATTAATGCTGGCGGAAGATCTTGCAAAATCAGAACCGTTAAGAGGTGGCGACAGTGCTAATTCTGCTAAATTTTCCACATCATTTAAAAAATGATAATCACCAATTGCTGTGATTGGCAATTGAAGTGATTTTAATTTTTTGAATTTCGTTACTTGAGAAAAATCAAAATCTTGATTAATCGAGTGGGGCCCTTCCTTACGGTAAATTTTACCAATTTGTAAATTATCAATAGCGGGGAATAATTCTGTTAATCTTGTCAGCTGTTCTCTAAATGTTTCAGGATTTTCAAAATTAGATTTAAAAGTAAGAGTTTTTACAGCAGCAAAAACACTTGCCTGTCTTAAAGAAAGAGGAGTTTTAATTTTCCACAGATGCTCTTCAGTTAATTTAAATTCCAATATGTCAGAATGATTTTCCGGGTTAAAATTAAAATTAATTTCAATACCCACATCTTGAGGAGTAGAAGTAACTTCTTTAAGAGCCGAAGTAACTTTTTCTAGTTCTAGCATCCATGCATGAGGAAAAGTCTGAATAGTTCTTTCCGGATAGTTCAACTCAGGTTCCGATTTAAAATCATAATAAAATTTATCATAAAATCTTACGGGTAAACCTAGTGGATTTGGAATATTATGATTGTTCTGGTCGACATTATTGATCGTAAAATCTTTGATTTTTGGCAATAATGCGGCGGAATTTTTCATCATTGTTTTCACAGCAGATTCACCAGGTAAAATACATTTCACTTCAGCGATTTTAATTTCATCAAGAGCGGATCTTATTTCTGGGGGCAAATTCTCAAAACTATAACCATAGTTGTCTTGTAAAGAGAGATAGGCGAATGCGGTAAAATCAAGATGCAACTTCAACTTTTTCTGACCATCAACTTCAACTATTTCAAAGTCAGCACAGGGAATTGCTTCTTTAATTTGAATAACAGAAGGGTAGGAGTTGCTAACTTCTTTAAGATTCTGAACCGGCATATTTGAATAGAGTTAATTTTAACTAATTTCCCAAAAAATCTTTTTTACCAATCTCAAGCCCATTATGTCTCAAAATCGCATAAGCGGTTGTGATATGAAAAAAGAGATTCGGTAAAGTGTGGTTCAACAAATAAGGCAAACCAATAAAATTTTTCTCTTTCTCGCGTTGAATATAACTGATTTTCAACTCTTCTTTGCCGTTAATTTGCGCTGGTTTAATCGTTTTTAAAAACTCGATGGTTTTGTTAATTCTGGATTGAAGTTCGCCAAAAGTTTTTTCAACATCAGGATGACTTGGAACTTCAATTTCAGCAATCCTTGCTGCACCTGCTTTTGCAGTGTCGCAGGCAATTTGTACTTGGCGCGAAAAAGGCAACATATCGGGAAATAAACGGGCATTGATGAAAACGCTTTCATCAATTTTTTTCGCTTGCGCGTGAGATTCAGCTTTTGCCAAAATCGCAGAAAGATTTTCCAGGTTGTGAATGGAAAGAGGAATTAAAGCGTCATACATTGAGATGGTCATAAATTTTGTTTTGGTTATTGAGTTTGAGTATAGGTTTTAAAAAAGATTAATTATTTTTTTTGATAAAGTAATAAAAAAAACAGTTTATTTTTGACTTATAAACTAACTTTTTTTCTTCACCAATTTTACCACAATTTTATCATCTTGCCGCGTAATTTCCGGTTCAATTTTTTTATCATATTGCGGCGGAATCAAAAACGAATAGCTGAAGCTAGAAGCAACAGCCACCTTATCATTTTTATCTTTTTCCTTATCTGCAAAAAAGGTCAAAACATTATCTTTCATACTAACATTAATTTCCTCTTTGGTAAAGCCGGAAAAATTTAATTCATAAATAAAACTATCATTATCTTCGGTTGAAGAAACTGAAGTTTTGCCACCTTTTTTCTGTGCTTCGCTAAAAACTTCACGCATACGTTTTTGATGATTTTCTAAAGTTTCATTCATTCTTTTTTCCATCGCATCAATTTCATGCGCCATGGCAAAATGATTATTGGCAAATGAAAAATGGTTTTGATGTTTTAAAGCAGAATTATTCGCAATCAGTGTTAGACTGACTCCAAGAAAAAATGCCGAGAGGCCGATGAAAGTTTTTGATGGAGAAAATGTTTTAAAATCTGAGCGGATTTTGCGCAGGATTGAACTATCGTTTGAGTGGTTTTTTGCCGGGTGATGATGATTTTTATTATGCAAAGTCATAAGGCAAAGGAATTGTTGATAGGTGGTTTATAAATATGAACTGCTTTTGTGAAATTCAAGAAGTGGGGAAGAGGGTGTCTATTTTAGAAACAATATTTTAGGAAATGAACGTGAAGACGGGATTACAAATCCCGTCTTGCTCTTGATCACGTTTTAAAGTATTGGCTCGCGCTGGACGGGGTTTGTAACCCCGTCCACATGTTCATTTCTATTCATACCTCAACGCATCAATCGGCGCTAAATCCGAAGCTTTTCTTGCCGGATAAATCCCAAATAAAAGCCCGATAAAAACTGAAAAAGAAAAAGCTAATAACACCGAATTTACTGAAACTAAAGTATCCCAACCCGCAAGTGTTGATAAAATTTTCGCACTTCCCGCACCCAAAATAATTCCGGCAAAGCCGCCAACCACACTGACAACAACTGATTCCGCCAAAAACTGCATTAAAATATCGCGTTTTTTTGCGCCAATTGCTTTTCTTAAACCAATTTCTTTCGTGCGTTCCGTCACCGAAACCAGCATGATATTCATGATGCCAATCCCGCCAACCAGCAACGAAATTGCGGCAATTGAAGAAAGTAAAATCGACATTGTTTTACTGCTTTCAGAAAGCGTTTCTTTTACATCGGCCATATTACGAATTTGAAAAGCATCTTTGCGTTGCGAAAAAGGCACGCGTTTTCGGGCATACATCAAATCCATGATTTTTTCTTGCATATCATCAACGCTTTCGGCGTTTTTGGCTTCGATATCAATCGAATCAACATATTCTTTTCCGAGCAAACGATGCATTGCGGTTAGAATCGGAATTACGATTACGTCATCTTGATCCTGCCAGCCATTGGCGCCTTTCGGGGGCAAAATTCCGATGATTTGAAAATTGATTTTATTGATTTTAATCATTTCGCCAATCGGATTTTTATCGCCGAATAATTCTGCAACTACAGTTTCTCCGACCAGCGCGATTCTAGCGCGTTTGGAATTTTCTTCATCAGTAAAAAATCTGCCGACTGTAGGTTGAGCCGCGCGGATTTTGGCATAAGGTGGCGAAGCGCCGATTATTTGCGTGCTCCAATTTTTATTTAAATAAGTCACCTGACCGCGTCCATTAACGCTTGGTGAAACTTCTTTGACTTCCGAAAGTTCATTTTTTAGAGCTTTTGCATCTTCGAAATTAAGCCTGGTTGTAGCGCCGGCTTCTTGCGACACGCCTGCAACGCGAACGGCTCCTGATCTTAAAACAATTAAATTTGAACCAAGTGAAGCTAATTGTTTTTCAATTGCCCGTTGCGCGCCATTGCCAATTGCAAGGGTTGCAACAACGGCGGCAACACCAATCAAAATTCCCAACATTGATAGGCAAGTGCGAACTTTATTGGCTAAAAGTGTTTTTAAACCTTGTCTGAAATATTCGACAACTTCTGTGGCGTTAAGTTTGGCCGCAGTTTCAATTTCAATTGCCGCTTTTTTGGCTTCGCGTTTTTTAAAAGTTTTTGTTCTTTCATCGGATTGAATCACGCCGTCGCGCATGCGGATCAAGCGATTGGCCTGTTCGCCAATTTCATCTTCGTGAGTGATGATTACAATTGTGATGCCTTGTTCATTTAAATCTTTGAGGATTTTCATGATTTCTTTTTCGCTTACTGAATCGAGGTTTCCCGTCGGTTCATCGGCTAAAATCATTTTTGGTTTATTGATGAGTGATCTGGCGATTGCTACGCGCTGTTGTTGTCCGCCCGAAAGTTCTTTTGGTTTGTGATCCGATCTTTTTCCTAAACCGACATTTTCTAAAAGCTTATATTCGAATTTTTCTTCATTTTCGTGGCCGGAATAAAGTAAAGGTAAGGCGACATTCTCTGCTGCCGACATGCGTGGCAGTAAGTTAAACTGCTGGAAGATAAAACCAATTTCTTCACGGCGTAAAACTGCTAAATCATCTTCAGAAAGTTTGGAAATTTCTTTGCTGTTTAATTTGTAAGAGCCGGAACTTGGAACATCGAGAAGGCCGAGAACATTGGCCATTGTAGTTTTGCCAGAACCGGAAGGCCCCATGATTGCAACAAAATCGCCATCTTCAATTGTGAGCGAAACGCCACGAAGCGCGTGTACTGTAGTGTCGCCCATTTGATAGGTTTTGGTGACGTTTTCGATTTCGATCATGAGATTTTATTTATATTCCTTATTTTAGGTCATCGAGCAAAGGCCGTAGGCCGTCGTCGAGATGCTGGTTCGGCGTTGCAACATCCAGCTAGCATCTCGACGACGGCCTAAAGGCCTTTGCTCGATGACCTAGAAAACTCAGATTTTTTACAATTTTTAATCTTCACCACCAAAACTATCCCGGCTAAAATAAAGGTTATAATATTGCCAATAACCATTGCCGGCTTTCCGAGTAAAATGCCGTAGGCCAGCCAAAATCCTACTCCTACAACAAACATCAAATACATTAAAAAAGAAATTCCGGAAGTATTTTTAGTATGAATCGCTTTAATCGCCTGCGGCAAAAAACTGGCAGTGGTGAGAAAGGCGGCGATATAGCCGATAAGTTCAGTCATTTACAATTCGCATTTGGTTAATTAAATTTCGCGCAATCAATTTATTTTCAAAATAATCATGAATCAAAAACTAACTAACAAGCCAATCTTGCTGTGCATTCTTGACGGCTGGGGAATTGGTGATGAATCAGACAAATTCAACGCCATTGCGCGCGCTGATTTGCCAAATTATCGACGTTTTTTTAAAACTTATCCGCATTCGCAATTAGAAACTTCTGGCCTCGCAGTTGGCTTGCCGGAAGGACAAATGGGCAATTCGGAAGTTGGTCATATGACGATCGGCGCCGGGCGGGTGATTTTTCAGGATTTGCCGCGCATTAATAATGCAATTTCTGATGGAGTTTTTGAGAAAAATGAGAAATTACAAAAATTAATTTCTGATCTAAAAGCATCAAAAAAAACCTGTCATTTATTGGGTTTATTTTCTGATGGCGGCGTGCATTCGCATATTAATCATATTATTTTTTTAGCAGAATTTTTGGCAAAAAATAATGTCAAAGTTATGTTACATGCATTTTTAGATGGTCGCGATGTTGCTCAAAAAAGCGCTTTGGTTTATTTGGAAAAAATCAAGAATATTAAAATCGCCACAATCTCCGGCCGTTACTACGCCATGGATCGCGATAAGAATTGGGATCGCGTAAAATTGGCTTATGATGCAATTGTTTTTGCTAAAGGTGAAAAAAATTCTGATGCAATTTCAGCAGTAAAAAATTCTTACACAAAATCAGTTACTGATGAATTTATTTTACCCACTGTAATTGAAAATTATGGCGGAATTGAAAATGGCGATGCGCTAGTTTTCGCCAATTTCCGCGCCGATCGCGCCCGCGAAATGTCAGATGCAATTTTAAATCCTGAATTCAAGGAATTTGAAACTAAGAAAATCGATTTTTCGCACTCTCTGGCCTTCACCGAATATTCCGAAAAATTAAATAAATTTTACCAGATTTTATTTCCGCCAATTGAAGTAAAAAATTCATTACCGGAAATTTTATCAGCGCGCGGCCTTACGCAATTGCGCATCGCCGAAACAGAAAAATATGCGCATGTAACTTTTTTCTTTTCTTGTGGAATAGAAAAAGAATTGCCGGGAGAAACTAGAATTATGGTAAAATCTCCGGCAGTTGCGACTTATGATTTAAAACCGGAAATGTCGGCCAATGAAGTTGGCGAAAAATTACGTGAAGCAATTGCCAGTGAAAAATTCGATTTCATAATTGTGAATTACGCTAATCCCGACATGGTTGGACATAGCGGTATGCTTGATCCGTCAATTGCGGCCTGTGAAGCAATTGATCGCCAATTAGGATTGCTTGAAAAAGTGATTCTGGAAAAAAATGGCCTGATGTTAATTTCGGCAGATCATGGCAATATTGAATGTATGCAAGATCATAATCATCATCCTCATACTTCGCACACAACAAATCCTGTTCCATTAATTTTGATTGGGAAAAATGTTGGGGAAATAAAATTGCAAGATGGTGCTTTGGATGACATCGCACCAACGGTTTTAAGCTTGATGGGAATTGAGCAGCCGCAAGATATGAAAGGGGAAAATTTAATTAAGTAATTTAAAGCACCACAACCAAAATAAAAATGAGTAAAACTGAAATTCAAACAACTGGAATACAAGCCGAAAAAGCTCCAATGGGATTTGTTAAAACTTTAATTATCGCTTTACTTTGTGCTGGTTTTGTGCGCTCGATTTTTTTCGAGCCTTTTCATATTCCGTCAAGCTCAATGAAACCGGGTCTGTTGATCGGTGATTACATTTTCGTCGCCAAATATTCTTACGGTTACAGCCGCTATTCATTTCCTTTCGGCATTGATTTTTTTGAAGGCAGAATTTTTGAAAAAAATAAACCAAATCGTGGCGATGTTGCGGTTTTTCGCCTTCCCACAGAGCCAAGTATTAATTACGTAAAAAGAATTATTGGGCTTCCGGGCGATCAAATTCAAATGCGCAACGGTGTGCTTTTTATCAATAATATCGAAGTTTCAAAAGTTGCCGACGGCGTTTTTTCTGAAAATGACGAATCTTTAAAAGTTGAAATCAGAAAATTTCTTGAAACTTTACCGGAAGGAAAAACCGTTGAAACTCTAGACCAGAACAGCGAAACACCGCAAGATAATACCGGAATTTATGAAGTTCCTTTGGCTCATTATTTCATGATGGGTGACAATCGCGACAATTCACAAGATAGTCGCTTTTTATCGCAAGTTGGTTATGTTCCGGAAGAAAATTTAGTTGGAAAAGCGACTATAATTTTCTTTTCCAATGCCAAGCCAACCTGGCAATTTTGGAACTGGCCGAATTCAATTCGCTATAACCGAATTTTAACCAAAGTTAATTAAATGAATCCTGATTTTTTAAAATTCTGCAATCGCATTAATTATAACTTCAGCAATCAAGCTTTGCTGGAAGAGGCTTTAACGCATCCCAGCCTTTCCAAAGAAAATAAAAATAAACCTAATTATCAGCGTTTGGAATTTTTAGGCGACAAGGTTTTATCTTTGGTAATTGCCGAATTTTTGATGAAAAAATATCCGCAGGAAATGGAAGGTGATCTTTCCAAACGCCAGGCTTCGCTGGTTTCGGGCGAAAGTTTGTCAGAAATTGCTTTGGCAATTGGATTGGAAGAAGTTTTGCAAATCAGCCGCGGCGAAGAAAATATGGGCGGCAAAACCAATAAAAGAAATTTGGAAAACGCTCTTGAAGCCTTAGTTGGAGGCATATATCTTGATGCTGGCTATGAAGAAGCAAAAAAGTTTATCATGACTTTTTGGCATGATGCTTTGGAAAAAAATCTTACTCCGCCAAAAGATCCGGTTTCAGAATTGCAGGAATTGGTACAATTAGAATCAAAACAACTGCCCCAATATTCTACAATTAAGTCCGGTGGGGCAGATCACTCACCACTTTTTGTTTCCACAGTAAAAATTCTACATTTAAATCTCGAATTCAGCGCTGAAGGCAAATCAAAAAAGGAAGCACAAAAAGAAGCATCGAAAATTGCATTGGAACATCTTTTAAGCTCGAATTAAAAACATTAATACTCATTTATAGGAATCGCTATGAAACCAGAACTAAATGCCGAACAAAATAATCAAATATTATCAGAATTGTTTGATGCTGCTTTTGAGATCCAGGAAATGTATAGCAATACATCTTTTTTCAAAAAAACCAAACCCCTCACAGATTTCGACGAATTACTAAAAAAACAGCAAGATCATTCTTTGGTAGAAGATATTGAAGGTAATTTAGGTAGCTGTTTTAGCTGCATATCTCAATCCATGAATGCTGAACCTGATGTCACACAAAGAAAAAAACTTTTTAAATTAGCACAAGAATTAATTCGGATAAGCGATCCGGAGCGGATGAGTTTAGAAGATCATTACGAGATAATGGGTGGCATCGTAAATTCATCAACAGCACAAAATGATAGTTACACAAGAGATCCAGATAGTACAATTTCAGGCATTATTATAGAATTGCTGGAAGCAGAATTTAAAGTTACACATCGCGTTATCGACAAACGTACTGGTAGGCCCTTAAAGGATATTTTGATTTTTGCTTCTGAACAAGTAAGTCCGAAAAACCCCCAACCTGATATGACAGCAATAGTCAGAGCAATACTTGCTACCAGAGAAGCGCCAGAAGTGGAAGGAGCCCTATCCGACCTCGCTTTATTCATGATTGATAAATTGGGAGATAAAGAAATTACCGCGCGCTTTCTAGAGAAAAAAGAAGTGTTTAGAAACCCGGAAATAATGACTGAAATATTACATGCTTATCGAAAAAGCAGCGGAATAACTGATGAAGAATATGATACTCTACGCAATCAGTTAGAGACAAATTTTGGCACAATAATTCCAGCTTTGGCAGAAGAGGATTTAACTGTTAGTTCTCAAGTTAAAATAAAACCTCAATCACAAGTTGGAGGACAGACGACTAATACTTCAAAAGTAATGCCAGCCCTGGTAGAAGATCATATTGATGGTATACCTACACCCAAACCATCAGATGCCAAAACAATAACTCAAAAAGGCAAAGGGCCTTCTTGCTCTATTTCTTAAAAATATAGCCGCAAAAATTAATTTTGCGGTTTTAAGAATTTTTTTACCTCAGCCACGGTAATATTTTTACCACTTTCCTGAATATAAATTTCTACCATTTTTACTGCTCCCAAAACTGCGTCGTAACTTCTTTCAATATTATCACTTATAAAATCAACAACCTGGCGCGAAGGCTTGATTTGCCTGCGTGAAAAAGCATTAGTTAAAAGCTGTTTTATTGATTCGTGGGAAGGATTTTTTATTTCAACTGCAAAAATATTTTTCAATCGCGAAGCTAAATCTTTCAAAGCAAATTTTGGCGAAGATCTGGCGCTTAAAATTAAAAAAGCTTCAGCTTCAACTGCAGAATTGATTAAGCGTAAAATCAATTCTTCATCTTCAAAATCATCGATATTTTCTAAAATATAGAAGCGATTGGGAGAGAAAAAACTCACCGGATTTACGCCGGAAATTGTTTCTTTATTTAAAAAATCCGCTTGCGCTTCGCGGGCAAAAACATGAAGCAAATGGCTTTTGCCGCAAGCCTTTCCACCTTTGATAATCAAGGATGGAAACTGGGAATGACGAAAATCTTTTTGGGCAAAAAACTTTTTAGCAAAATTCACTGCGGCGGAATTTTCTTCGAGCAACAAAAAATCTTCTTCTAAAAAAAGATTGGATTTTTCATCAATCTGGAAGGCAAAAGAAAGCTGGGCCAATTATTCTAAAACCTTTGGAACCGCGAAATATCCATATTTCGCATCTTTGGAATTTTTCAAAACATCTTCGGCAATATTGCCATCAGTAACTTCATCCTTGTTTAAACGAAGTGGTTCATTGTAAAGATCGGTTAAAGGTTCAACATTATCAGTGTTGACTTCATTGAGTTTTTCAACCCAATTAATAATACCACCAACTTGACTTGCCAAAACTTCGCGCTTTTCTTCTGACACTTCAATTCTTGCTAAACGAGAAACTTTTTTGATATCTTCTTTAGTAACTTTTGACATAAGTTTTTTTTAAAAATTAAAATTTTGTAAAATGATTTTTAATATCTCCGACCAATTAAATCAAGCTTTGCCAGCGAAAGGTCGTTTAATGGCGTTAGATGTTGGAACTAAAAGAATTGGCATTGCACTTTCGGATGAATCGCGATTTTTAGCCACACCAAAATTAATTATAAACCGTTTAAGTAATCAGCAGGATTTTGAAAAGATTGCTAAATTTATTACCGAAAATCAAGTTGTTGCCGTAATTGTTGGAAGGCCACTCAATATGGATGGAAGCGCCATTCCAATGACAGAATTTTGTGAAAGATTTGCTCAAAATCTTGATATTTTTTTAAAAGATAAATTTCCAATCTTTCTTTTTGAAGAAAGATTGACCAGCTTTGAAGCTAGAGAAATCAATGCTTCCGGCGGAATTTCACGCAAGAAAGATAAATTTATTGATGACATCGCCGCGAGCATTATTTTGCAGCATTTTTTAGATCTGGTTTCTGGTTTATAATAATTTACATAAACTTATATACTGTTAGCCAATTAGCATAAAATCCATAGGCAAAGCTTTGAGCAGCAGAGATCTTGGATTTTTCTACTAGGCGGTAGCAGTCATTACACTTGAGAGTTCAATATCAAACTTTCTGTTGAATCTTGGGCAAAAAAAACCGGCAGTGGTTTTTTTCTACTGCCGATTTTTTTTCGATTAATAGCGAATAATTACAATTCCTGATCCACCACTTCCAGAAGCAGCAGAATCACCGCCGCCGCCGCCACCACCGCCAGTGTTTGCAGTCCCGTTTGCTGCAGCTCTTGTACCAGCATAGCTAGTTGTACCTCCAGTACCTCCTCCTCCGGTACCTCCAGCACCACCCCAAGCAGCACCACCACCGGCAACATATTTACCACCTACAGCACCACCACCGCCACCATAATAGGATGAATTAATTGC
>JAZKII010000067.1:0-858 GCA_040384945.1 Pseudomonadota bacterium | reverse complement strand
CATTGTATCATTACTCTCTTCCTTAAAAAATAAACCAGCTCCACCAAAATCACTGCTAGGAGGGCTTGATGCTGCTGCACCGGCACCACCACCACCACCACCATTTTTATTAGTAGCCCAAGCTCCAGCACCAGCTCCGGCATTACCATAATGGCTTGTTTCATTGGTTTGTGCACTTTGAGAAGATCCTCCTCCCGAGCCACCAGAACCTCCATCACCAGAACCACCACCACCAGAACCACCAGAAAAGCCTGCTATATGTCCACTATATGCACCACCACCACCGCCACCAACAGCCGTAAGAGTTCCGAATATTGAGTTAGTTCCATTGCCACCTCCACTGCTACCTCCTGCTGAACCCCCAGAACCTACTGTGACAGTGTATGGAGTTGTAGTAGCTGGATATGCAGCGGCATAAACTACACCACCACCACCACCACCAGCACCATTTTGAGTGCCACCACCGCCGCCACCACCGGCAACAACAAGAACTTTTATAGTTTTTGAAACCGGACAGGTAAATGTACCTGAAGAAGTAAATGTATGTACAACCGATCCCGGGTATGTAGTAGTATCAGTGGTATATCCACCAGTAGCAGTACAACTTTGTGAGCAAGGTGTTACAGAAGTAATTGGAACGCCGCCACTTGAGCAGGTGTAAGCAAGGTTGCCTGAATATCCGCTTGAATCACATGTCGTGCTGGTTGTTCCAGGCACAACAAGAGTTGTTGTAGTTCCACTTCCTGTTGGAATTGTACATCCAAGTACACAAGATCCACTACCGTTAGACAGATAGTTATTGGCTGAATCACAAGTTGAACAACCAGATCCTGTATATCCTGTTGCACAAGCACATGT
>JAZKII010000066.1:0-28842 GCA_040384945.1 Pseudomonadota bacterium | reverse complement strand
CGCTAGCATCTCGACGACGGCCTAACGGCCTTTGCTCGATGACCTAAAAATTTACCTTCGTAATTAGTCTTGTCTAAATAAAGTTGCTCTAAACATTTTGGTATTTTCCAAAACTTTTCCACAACCATTAACAACACAAAGAAGTGGATCTTCAGCCACAAAAACTGGCAGGCTGGTTGCTTGTCTCACAACATAATCTAAATTTTTAAGCAAAGCTCCACCGCCGCTTAGCACGATTCCGCGCTCAACGATATCTGAAGAAAGTTCAGGAGGAGTACATTCTAAAGCAACTTTGATGGCATCAATAATTTGCTCAACCGGTTCCATCAAACTTTCAGCGATTTGACGTTCAGTTAAAATCATTTCTTTTGGAATACCATTTGAAAGATCACGGCCTTTAACTTCGATCGTTGCACCGTCGCCATCTTGTGGAGGGCAAGCAGCACCAACAGTTTTTTTGATTCTTTCAGCAGTTGATTCGCCAATTAATAAATTATGGTAACGTCTGATATAAGAAATAATTGCTTCATCCATTTTATCACCACCAACACGCACAGATCTTGAATAAACGATGCCACCAAGTGACAAAATACCAACTTCAGTTGTACCACCACCAATATCAACAATCATTGAACCTGTAGGTTCAGTAACAGGTAAATTTGCACCAATCGCAGCAGCCATTGGTTCTTCAATCAAATAAACTTCATTGGCACCTGCACCTTCAGCGGCGTCTTGAATTGCTCTTCTTTCAACTGGAGTTGAGCCAGATGGAACGCAAATAATAACTAAAGGTCCTAACCAACTTTTAGTTTGGTTAACTTCGCGGATAAAATGTTTAATCATTTCCGCAGCAACTTTGAAATCTGCGATAACGCCGTCTTTCAAAGGGCGAATGGCATCGATTTTGGCCGGAGTTCTGCCCAACATCATTTTGGCAGTGTTGCCAAATGCGCATGGCAGCATTTTTCCATTTTCATTAATTACCGCAACAACAGATGGTTCGTTAAGCACCACACCTTGGCCACGTACATACACTAATGTATTTGCAGTTCCTAAATCAATTGCGATATCTTTTGACGAAAGTGAGAAAAATTTTGAGAACATTGTCGATTAGTTATTTTTTAGCTTATCCAAGCAGTTAATATAGGCTATTGCCGAGGCGGTGAGGACATCAGTGTCCGCGCCATTGGCACTATAAATTCGATTATTTTGTTTTAACCTGACGGCGACAGTAGCTTGTGCATCAGTTCCTTCCGTAACGGCCTGAACTTGGTAAAGTTCGAGACTAGCATTATGTGGGATGATTTTACTGATTGCATTGAAAATCGCATCTACCGGGCCATCTTTGGAGCGGAAACTAGTTTCCACCTCGTCATTGTCAATTTTTATTTTAACTTTAACTGAAGCCTCTTCCTCCGTACCGCATTTTACATCGAGACTCAAAAGTTGGTAATTTGATTTTTCATTCACGATCGAATCATCAACCAAAGAAACAATATCTTCATCAAGAATTTCTTTTTTCTTATCGGCTAATTCCTTGAATTTTTTGAAAGCTTCATTGAGCAATTCTTCATTTAAATCATAACCGATTTCTTTTAAGCGATCCTTGAAAGCGGCACGTCCCGACAATTTCCCAAGAACCAACGAAGATTTTTCCAAACCCACTGATTCCGGTGTCATGATTTCATAAGTTTCACGATTTTTTAAAACGCCATCTTGGTGAATTCCGCTTTCGTGAGCAAAAGCATTAGCACCAACAATCGCTTTATTATATTGCACATGAAATCCAGTGATGCTGGAAACTAATTTCGAAACTCGCGTAATCATCGTAGTGTCAATTCCGGTTTCCACTTGGTAAAAATCAGGACGCGTTTTAATCGCCATCACAATTTCTTCCAAAGCCGCATTTCCTGCGCGCTCGCCGATGCCGTTAATTGTGCATTCAATTTGTCTCGCACCCGCGCGCATCGCAGCTAGAGAATTTGCCACCGCCATTCCCAAATCATTGTGACAATGCGCTGAAATCACCGCTTTATCGATGTTAGAAACATTGTTTTTTATGGCTGAAATTAAATCAAAATATTCTTCCGGAGTTGTGTAGCCAACTGTGTCTGGAATGTTGATGGTGTTCGCACCAGCCTTAATCGCAGTTTCAATTGCCTTAAATAAAAAATCACGTTCCGAACGCGTCGCATCTTCTGGCGACCAATCAACTTCAGGACACAAGCTGCGCGCTAAAGAAACACTTTCTGTAATCGCATTTAAAACCTGCGTTTCATCCATTCTCAATTTATATTGCATGTGGATTTTTGAAGTCGCTAAAAAACTGTGAATACGAGGACGCGCCGCCGGTTTTACAGCTTCCGCCGTTCTTTCAATATCTGATTTTTTTGCCCGTGCCAAACCACAAATCGTCGAATTTTTAATAGTTTTAGCAATACGATTCACCGCTTCAAAATCACCATTTGAAGCAGCAGGAAAACCGGCTTCAATAACATCAACACCCATTTTTTCGAGGGTTTTGGCGATCAGTAATTTTTCTTCCAAATTCATTGTCGCACCAGGCGCTTGCTCGCCATCACGCAAAGTCGTATCAAAGATTATAACTTTTTCTTTCGTCATTATGAGATTTTTTAATTGGAATTTATGAAAGCAAAATACAAATTCATGCGGCTAATTGTAAACCAAATTCTCATGCAAAATGAATTCAAAATTTGTGACAAAAAATGACATCGTAGAAATAGTGTCACCTGGAACCGCTTGTACTCTGGCCGAAAATGAAAAAATAAAAACTTTCATCAAAAAAATCGGGTTGATTCCAAATATTTTTTTGGAAAAAGAAATCAGTTTAAAAAAGCCCGCAAGCCATGAATTTCCTTCTTTCAGCGCCGAAAAACGTTTTAAACAATTAAAAAAAGCAATTGAAAATCCGAATTCCAAAATAATCTGGTGCGCTCGCGGTGGCTACGGAACTGCGGAGATTTTGCCATTTTTAGAAAAATTAAAAAAACCAAAAGCGCCGAAAATTTTTATCGGCTTTTCTGATATTTCTTCATTAAATAATTTGCTGATTGAAAAATGGAATTGGCAAGTTGTAAGCGCGCCAATGTTGGCTCAAATCGTGTTGAATAAAGTTTCAGAAAAATCGGTTAAAGCAATTATTGATTTAATTTTCGGCAAAAAAACCGAGCTAAAATATAATTTAAAAACAATTATTGCCGCAAAAAAAACAATTAATGCAATTGTTACCGGCGGCTGTATTAGCGTTCTCGCCGGCCAATTCGGCACTAAAAACCAAATTGATTTTGCTGATAAAATTTTATTTCTCGAAGATGAAGGTGAAGATGGCGAAAGGCTTGATCGTTATTTTTCGCAGCTGGTGCAAATTATGAATGAACAAAAAAAATATCCGAAAGCAATTTTGCTGGGGAATTTTTTAGAAGCCAATCCGCACGGAACGCCAAAAGGCAAGAATATTGAAACTGCAATTAAGAAATTTGCCGAGAAATTAGCGATTCCACTTTTTACAGAAAAATCGAAATGCTTGGGACATTCAAAAAATATGCTGCCGTTGGTTTTGGGAAGCGAAGCAGAAATTTCTATTAAAGGAAATTTAATACAAAAATTTTAATTTGTTTTTTTCCACACCAACCTCTAAAAAGCCGTCCATTCCCCCCAAAGAAAAATAAAATCTAAACATGACCACTCAGTCTGAACATAAAAACATGACCATCAATTTCGGCCCGCAACACCCTGCAGCACACGGTGTTTTGCGTTTGGTTTTGGAAATGGATGGCGAAGTTGTAACCCGCGCCGATCCTCATATCGGCTTGCTTCACCGTGGAACTGAAAAATTAATTGAATATAAAAATTACCTGCAAGCCGTTCCATATTTTGACCGTTTGGATTATGTTTCGCCAATGTGTCAGGAACATGCTTACGCACTTTCGGTTGAAAAACTTTTAGGCTGTAAAATTCCACTTCGCGCCCAATATATTCGCGTTTTATTTTCGGAAATTACCCGCATTTTAAATCACATTATGGCCGTGACCACTCAGGCTCTGGACGTTGGCGCGATGACTCCACTTTTATGGATGTTCGAAGAACGCGAAAAAATGATGGGATTTTATGAAAAAGTTTCCGGTTCGCGTATGCACGCCGCTTACATACGCCCAGGTGGAGTTCACCAAGATTTACCAGATGGATTGCTAGAAGAAATCGCAGAATTTAATGATAATTTCTCCAAATATATTGATGATTTAGAATCGCTTTTAACCGAAAATCGCATCTTCAAACAACGTATGGTTGAAGTTGGTATCGTTTCAAAACAACAAGCTTTGGATTGGGGATTTTCCGGCCCAATGATTCGCGGTTCAGGAATCGCCTGGGATCTACGCAAATCGCAACCTTATGAAGTTTATGGCGATTTGGATTTCGATGTTCCGATCGGAAAAAATGGTGATTCTTATGACCGTTATTTAATCCGCGTTGAAGAAATGCGTCAATCCGTGCGCTTGATAAAACAATGTATCGCCCGCATGCCGAGCGGCCCGGTTGTAACTGATGATACCAGAATTGCGCCACCAAAAAGACCGGAAATGAAACATTCAATGGAAGCTTTGATTAACCATTTCAAACTTTTCACTGAAGGTTACCGCGTTCCGGCTGGAGAAGCTTACGCTTCCGTTGAAGCGCCGAAAGGCGAATTTGGCGTTTACATAATTTCTGATGGCAGCAGCAAACCACATCGTTGCCGCGTTCGCGCTCCGGGATTTGCTCATTTACAAGGCTTGGAATTCATGGTTAAAGGACATATGCTTGCAGACGTTGTAACCGTGATTTCAACGCAGGATATTGTGTTTGGGGAAGTGGATAGATAATACCAAATCTGATTCAAGATACCGAACTTCTTAAAACAAATAAATCTATTGCGGATGCGCGGGTTTATCCCGCGCGCAGCAATTCAAATAAAACTAAATTCAAACGAAGTTTGAATTTAAATGAGTATAAGTCGTTGACTTTTTGTTTTGCTTTACTAATTTGCGCCGCCTTCTTTAAGTTCAGATCAGGTGCATGGCCTTTCAAATCTTAAAAAAATTCATACTAAATTCGAGGATCAGATGAAAATTTACAATTCACTTAAAGCTGCCAAAAAAAGAGACAAGAACTGCAAAGTAGTTCGTAGAAAAGGCCGCCTTTATGTAATCAATAAAGTTAACCCGCGCTTTAAAGCTCGTCAGGGATAATTTAATTTCCAATTATTTGGTGATTTAGTAGGGGCGTATATTTAAAAATACGCCCCTACTCTTTTTTGTTTAGTTTTTTACAGATGTCGCACATTTCCAACAAAATCAGAATCGGTACCAGAGCTAGCAAACTAGCATTGGCTCAGGTTGCGGAAGTGCATTTACTTTTAGCCGAACATCTCGGCAATATTCAAATCGAAATAGTTCCAATCACAACTTCCGGCGATAAAATTCAAGATCGCAACCTTGCTGATATTGGTGGCAAAGGCCTTTTCATTAAAGAGCTCGAAGAAGCTTTAGTTCAAAATAAAATCGATATTGCAATTCATTCAGCCAAAGACGTGCCACCTTTTTTGCATGAAGCAACTGAGCTGACTGCTTTCACCGAAAGGCTTGACGCCAGAGATTGTTTTATTTCCAGCAAATATAATTCTATTAAAGAATTGCCCAAAGGCGCTATTGTCGGCACTTCATCATCACGCCGTAAAGCAGTTTTATTATTTTTACGTCCTGATTTAAAAATCATAAATTTCCGCGGCAATGTTGATACGCGTTTAAATAAAATTAATGGCGAAGAAGTTGATGCTTCAATCCTTGCCGTTTGTGGATTAGAGCGCATCGGCAAAGAACATGTGATCAAGGAAATTATCGAAAAAGATGTTATGCTTCCTTCCGGCGGCCAAGGTTCTCTCGCCATCCAAATCCGCAAAGGCGACACAGAAATCGCCAAATTACTAACTCACATCAACCACGAACCAAGCCAAATCGCCGTTAAAACCGAACGCGCTTTCTTGTCCAAATTAGGCGCTTCCTGCGCAACACCAGTCGGGGTTCACGCTTTTATCGAAGATGAAAAACTAAAATTAAAAACCATGATTTTTGATTTCGACGGCAGCGATATTTTCGAAACCAGATCGGAAGGAAATGTTAGTTTAGAAGATGGTATAAAATTAGGTGTCGCAGCTGCACAAAAAACTAAAGATGAAGCGGCAAATTTGTTAGAAAAAATCTGTAAATAAAATCAAATCTTACTCTGCTTAAACTACGGATAGATCCTGAATCAAGTTCAGGATCTATCCGATCTCTCAGCTAAATATTTCCCTTAATTTTTTAAGAATCTGATTAGTCACAGCACCTTGAAGATGACCCAGTTTTTTCTTCAGTCTTTTTTTATCAATCACCCTTATTTGATCTAGCATCACCTGCCCTTCCTTATCAGCAAAATTTACCAAAACCCTGGTCGGCCATTTTCTGATTTGAGTCGTCATTGGCGCAATTATTACAGTATCAATTTCATCATTTAAATCATCAGGACTAACTATTAACGCCGGTCTGATTTTTTTAATTTCTCGGCCGATAGTTGGGTTTAAATCGGTTAAATAAATGTCGAATCTTTTCATATTTTAGTGTTGGTGAACTAATTATTAGGAACCACTTCTTTTAGAAACTAAATTATTTATTACCACTCCCATTCATCATCAAATTTAGTCGGAATATATTCGATCTTTTCTTTTTTGCTCATAGGCTGTTTATCAGCTCTAAAAGCTTCTCTCCAGCCATTCCGTACCGTCTTTTTTATCGGCTCAATTATCAACCTTTTTTTATCAACTGTGATATTTACTTCATGCGAGAAATTACATTGCTCAAGAATAACTTTAGGAATTCTGATACCTTTTGAACTGCCGATTTGAACTATTTTTGCCAACATATTATTTAGATTTTTAGTTAAAATGTAATTATAAAGTAATTATATTTTTAACCAAATCAAATCAATTTTATCAACGAGATCTTTCCGAATAAAGCAAATCTACTATTTTTGACATCTGCTGTTATTATTAATGCCTGCTTTCAGACCTTGTATGATTAAGCCCAATCGTGCTCATCAATCCGGCGACACTCATGCCAAAAGTTAAGTAATAATCATGGTTCATTCTGATGCCAATTGGAATCATAAATTCATGACTGGTTGAACCAATTACCGGCTCGCCGCAAATGAATTCCTGCTTATTACTATGCATCATTTTTTGGACATAATCGCGATTTTTCAATGATGGTATCTGGTGTTCTTCGCGCATTTTATTGCTTACGACGCCATATTTACTATCGACGATAATATTGCCTTCAGAATCGATAATCGAAAAAATCGTAAATAATTTTGGATATTTTGCAATTAAACTATGGTCGATTTTCCGCTGCTGTTCTTCTACTTTTCCCTCATTAAAAATATCAAATTCATTACTTTTAATAATCACTTTAGCTGCATCACCAATTGATTGAAAAATCTTTCCTAAAAAAGGCGTTGTACAATTAAGTGTCAACTTTGGCTGATTTAAATAGAGGTTAAACATAGAGCCTAAAAACTCTTCAAAGAAAGATACTGATGCCTGATTAGCAATTATCGTATCTGCTCTTAATTTTAACTGCGAAAAATCTCCACGGTTAAGAGTTTTTTCACTGGCATATCGTCTGACAAAAGAGTTGAGCATGGATTCTCTTTGTTCATCTGTCGCGGAACTCGCCACTTCTTTTTTAATCAAATTATTGAGCCTGATATCAGTGATAATATTTTCTACAGTACAACGCGATTGGCTTTCGCAATAAAAAAGTTTAACGCCATTAAAATCCGAATAACCAATCTGGCGCTGCTTCAATCCATGATCGGAGCGCTGGTGAAACTGGCTGTCGGTTTTGCGAATATTTACTTCGCTATTAGATTTAACTATACCGCCGTCAACTTTAATTACCTCAGCTCCTGCCAGCACAGGATATGATTCCAAAACACCTTCCAAAAGTTTTCTGCCGAAAAATGCTTGTTCTTTTTGGTTTAAACCTTCGACAAGCCAACGCTTGTAAAGAGGAGGAATGGTTACTTTACACTCTATATTACGCAATAATTCCCATTTTTTCTCAGCGGCTTCCTTGGCGTTTATCTCCCTTAGATTATTCAGCGTTACTTCATCATTTATCTCCTCCAAAATCATTTCAGTTTCTGAAGTTATTTTATCTTCCAAAATTACATTTCCTAAAATTATTTCATCCGCATCAAGCCATTCTTGCCATAGCGCTCTAAGCTCAAAATCATAAGTTGATTCATCAGTTTTTTTGAATTCTTCAATTACATAATCCAGCATATTGGTAACCGGCGCGTAAGTTATTTTACCTTTGCCATTACCTTCATTGGAAAACATCGCATAAGGGCCCATCGCAGTGAACATTGAAGCTGCGTCCCTTGCATGTTCCGGCAAAGTAATGCTGGCAATAAGCTTCATACGATTGGTGCGTTCTTCGGTTGCAGCTTCAGGAAATAAAGTTTCATCCAACATTTCAATATTGGCCCAAGTGGCGTTTATTAAATGCGAAGTTGTTATTTCCCTGCCGCTTTTCATTGCTACTTTAAAATCGCGGTTTCTGGTTGTTTCATCATATTCAATTTTCACTACTTCTTCTTTAGTAATTACTGAAATCAAACCTTGCTGCTGATATGATTCTATTTGCTCCATCAAATGCGCATCAAATTCCGGCCAGTTCAACAATCTTTCTTGAGTGCGAATAACAGCGGCCATTTTGCTTATATCAACCTGATCGCGATAATCTTCTAAATTTAATTCCTGGAAAAATTCGTCAACTTCACCAAAAACTTTATTACTTGGATCAAGCTCAACCAATCTTTTATATTCTTCGCGAATCCCTTCATAAATTTTTAATAATTCTTCCGCCGGAACCTGAGAATCTTTGCGGATAAAATATAGGCCTTGATCAAGCTGCGGACTTCTTCACTAACACCAACCGTAAAGCGTGATTTCTTTTCCGGATTGCCGCAATTTTCTTTAATAAATGCAATCGAGCTTTGCAGGTAAAGTTTGGCAGTGTCTAAATCGCGATAATGATAGCCATGCCCAACCCTTGCCGGCGTGCGCCCGCTAGTTCCCAAAAGCAATGTTTCATTTTGTTCAACTATTGTGCAGGGAATTCTCAACCGGGCGAGTTTTAAAGCTGTCATAACTCCAGCCATTCCGCCGCCATTAATTAATATTGGCTTATGAGTTTCACTCTCTTGCAAAACAGCCGCTAATTCTCTTTGCAATAGCGGTGCGCGAAATTGCTTAGGATCAGATTTGAGTCCAATCAGACGTTTTTGAATAGGAGCAATTTTTACTACTCCTTCCGGAATTAAAGAAACCTGTGCGCCGCCCAAAGGCACGATACCTTTATGCTTATTTAATTGATCTCCTTCAGAATTACTATTACCCAGCAAATGACCACCGACAGGATCTTCCATTGCCGCATCAAATAAAGTTATATCACGCGCTCCGACTTCATCATCAGGCCATAATCCATTACTGCGTACTGCTAAATTTTCTTTTTCAAATAAGGCATCAAACTGCGCCACAAAAGGCATATCGGGATTTTGACCATGAGCTTTTTGTAAAATTTCAAGTAACTGCGCCCGGTTAAAAATCTCTTGTTTTTCCACCGGAACTACATGCGCTTCGCTATCATTGGTGACTTCGCAAGTCCAGCAATGATCATCTAATTTCAAAGGAAAAACTCCCTGACCTTTAGTTATACGAAAAGCCTTAACTCCTTCAGGAGAAGGAATGATAAACACTTCACCACCACCGACAAAAGTACATTTTTCTTCTTCACCGCCAATTGCTGCTGAACCAATTCCAACATTGCCATATTTGATTATATCTTGAACTGAAACAAGCGGCTTACGAATAGCTAAATCCTTATCCAGAGGTGCTCCCCATTGATAAATAGTTGATTTTTCACCTTGAATATCGGCAGCCTCAAGAGCTGGTAATTTTCTTAAAATATCTTTACGAATGATATGAATATGCAAATAACCCGGAGTTCCATCAATTGCAGAAATCGCTTCTGATCCTTCTTCCGCACCACCGTAGATCGCAATCACCGTATATTCTTCAGTAGTTCTTGTCATAAATAAGAAAATTAATGTAAATACACTACCTAAAGTTGTAATCTGATATGAGCCTTTGTGTCAAGATCAAAAGATAGGAAGTGATTTTATTCTATATAAAACATGGGAACTTAAAGGATGGTTTTTATCTAGTTTTGGATGTTGGAAATCATCTTTTGCATCATGCGTCATCCCAAGCTTTTTCATCACGTTAATTGAAGGTTGATTCAACTTAGTCGTGAATGAAACGACTTTTTTCAACTTCAATTCCTCAAACGCAAATTCCAAAACTTTTTTCGCCGCTTCAGTTGCGTAACCTTGGCCGAAATATTTGGAGGAAAATCGCCAGCCAATTTCAACTGCCGGCGTAAAATGTGCTTCGAATGTGGGAATTGCTAAGCCGACAAAACCGATGAATTTTTTTTCGCTTTTTAACTCAACTGCAAAAAGCCCGAAACCATGTTCGCGAAAATGAGATTTAATTCTAACCACTAAATTTCTGGTTTCATCAGCACTAAAAAGCGCCGGGAAATATTTCATCACTTCCAAATCCCGATTCATTTCAATGAATGGCAAAATATCACTTTCTTGCCATTCCCGCAAAATTAAACGCTCGGTTTCCATAAAGCAGATTATTCAGTTTTCACATAAACTTCACTTCCTAATTCCTTAAATTTCCCTTTGCAGGACTACTTCAACTTAAAGCGATTACGAATTCCAAGTGCCAGCAAAAATAAAAGTGCGATGTTGAGAATTGCTTGAAATCCGACAAGAAATATAAAACCAACGCTCGAGCTATTTTCTGCCACTTTCAAACTACCAAGTGGATTAATGGTAAGAAGAGATGTTTTGGCAAGAATTTGCCAAAAAGGAGTTTCAAGAATTTGACCAGAACTTTCTTTCTCTGTAGCGCTAGAGAGACTTTGCAACTCCGTTAAAATGTTTATTTCTTGTTGTCTTTCGACGTTTTCTTGCTCGATAAAATAAGCTGTATTTACACTGCTAAATACCAAAGATTTTTCGTCGGATTTTTTGGTAAATTCTTGGGAGAAAAAAATCCAAAATGATAAAGAGAACAAAATTGCCGAGGCGGATATTCCATTGACTGGCTTTGAAATACTCATGCCATAGTCACTATTTTCTTTGTAAAGCAAGAAAAGGCGTAATTCCCAGAGAAATTTATTTGAGAAGCAAAACCAAGCTTTTCTAACTAGGGTTTTTATTTTAGTCACCAAACAGCAATTTCCTGCGCTTTTTGAAAGCCTCTCATCCTTTATTTTTTTTATTTCCTCTTTTTTTCTTTCTTCCACTGCCTTCATCTCATAAGCAAAATATTCACTCTCTTTAAAGTGATCGCCGTTTTTCTCAAAATAATTTTTTAAAAAGCGGAATTTTCCGACTTCACTTCCTTTTATTTCAAAAATTTTTCGCCCTTCTTTCAGCCAAGTTTCTTCAATCGAAAAATATTTAAGAAAATGCGTTTTAGAAAAATCGGGACAACTTTGAAATTTTAAATCGAAGATGACTGGGCATTCAAAAATGGTGTGGTGGGCTTTGATCTCCTTGAGTCCAAGATATTTATCTTCTTTAGAGGATTTTGATTTTGTGAAATGAGCCGAAGGACCTTTAAAAACAGCTTCACTTAAATCTAATACATCATCTTTTCCAAACCCCACTCCTTCAAAAGTAACTTTTCCTTCAAAAGATGTATTTTTAAACATCACTCTCGATTTCCAGAATTGCGTATTTTGGAAATTTGCGCTCGAAGAAAATTTAACTGATCTAAAATCGGCATTAGTAAAAAAACTAGAATAACCAAAATCGACAAATCCTGCGAAAGATGAATCTTTAAATACGAGATCGTTTCTGTAGGAGATGTGAGATTTCGAATAATCTTTCTCGGATTCCAAAACATCTTTAGTTGGAACTTTTTGCAGGCTATAGAATTGACACCTCGAAAAATTTGCATCAGAAGAAAATTTAACTCCCAAAAAAGAAGCCCCGCCAATAAAATAAGATCCCTGAAATAGCGCCTTAACCGCAAGATTCTTGTCATAACTAAAGACGGAGAGCGTAACTATTTCGTAAAACTTTGCGCTATAAAACAGAGCCTCTGACCCATCATTAAAATCAAATCTAACCCTCCCAAAAAACTTAGCTTCGCCAAAATTTATTTTACCACTTATTGAAATTGACAATTCAAAAGGAAATTCCCATCCCCCATACTCAGCTCTATCTTTATAGCTAAGATTTCTGGTCTCGAGTCTCAATTCAATTAAACTTAGGTCGTTTTCCACCTTAAAAGTTTCTGGAAATTCTTTGTTTAAAAGAACAAAAAATCTTTTTATTGAACTTTCCCACAGAACTTTGTCTATTTTGAGAAATGAGTCTTGAACTTTTTTAAAAGATTCTCTCAGTAACTTTTCATTAGCTGGTTTATTCAAGGATTCTAGAAAAGTTGGGCCATAAAGAATCGATTTAACTTTTGCAATATCTTCTGCTTTTTTTGAATGATTTTGGTAAGAAATTGTCATTGTGAAAAACCCCTTCCATGGCGATAAATCCAAATCATCTACATCTGGGGAGGAAAGTCTTAACTCTATCTGACGTAAGTCTTCTTCTGATTTAAAGTCGCCTGGATAATTTTCTATTTGACACTCAAGAAATATATCTCTCCAAACCTTCCACATCTCGTAGTCATTTTTAAGAATGCATTTTAGTAAAAATTCCGAAGCTTGTCTCGAAAGAATTTCTTTATTTAGCGAAGAAATTTTTGGTGTATCTTCCCTGCTCATTACTTTACTCCTTCTTCAAATAAACCTCTCCACCCAGCTCCTTAAACTTCTCACTCATTTCTTCCATCCCTTTTTCGGCTTCTTTCTGCTTTGCGGCATAATCACGCACATCTTGCGTGATTTTCATTGAGCAGAATTTCGGGCCGCACATTGAGCAGAAATGGGCAACTTTTGCGCCGTCTGCGGGCAAGGTTTCGTCGTGAAATGATTTGGCTTTTTCAGGATCTAAACTCAGGTTAAATTGATCTTCCCAGCGAAATTCAAATCTCGCTTTGGAAAGTTCGTCGTCGTGCAGGCGGGCGATTTTTTTGCCTTTGGCTAAATCAGCGGCGTGAGCGGCGAGTTTGTAGGTGATAACACCTTCACGAACATCTTCTTTATTTGGCAAACCCAAATGTTCTTTTGGTGTAACATAGCAAAGCATAGCCGTGCCAAACCAGCCGATCATTGCAGCGCCAATTGCGCTGGTGATGTGGTCATAACCAGGCGCGATGTCGGTGGTTAAGGGCCCAAGCGTGTAAAACGGAGCTTCATGGCACCAATCAAGTTGCTTATCCATATTTTCTTTGATCAAGTGCATTGGCACGTGTCCTGGGCCTTCGATCATCACTTGGCAATCATGTTGCCATGCAATTTGCGTAAGCTCGCCTAAGGTTTTTAATTCTCCCAATTGTGCTTCGTCATTAGCATCGGCAATTGAGCCGGGACGCAGGCCATCGCCCAAAGAAAATGCCACGTCATATTTATTCATAATGTGACAAATTTCTTCAAAATGAGTATATAAGAAATTTTCTTTGTGATGCGACAAACACCATTTCGCCATAATCGAACCGCCGCGCGACACAATACCAGTGATGCGATTGGCGGTTAGTGGAACATATTGCAGCCTGACACCGGCATGAATTGTAAAATAATCAACACCTTGTTCAGCTTGTTCAATCAGAGTGTCGCGGAAAATTTCCCAAGTTAAATCTTCAGCCACGCCACCAACTTTTTCGAGTGCCTGATAAATTGGCACGGTTCCAACCGGCACCGGACAATTGCGGATAATCCATTCGCGAATATTGTGGATATTTTTGCCGGTTGATAAATCCATTAAAGTGTCAGCACCAAAACGTGTGGCCCAAATCATTTTTTCAACTTCTTCTTCAACGCCGGAAAAGATTGCCGAGTTGCCGATATTAGCGTTAATTTTAACCAAGAAATTGCGCCCGATAATCATTGGTTCAGATTCCGGGTGATTGATGTTGTTTGGAATGATGGCGCGGCCGCAGGCAATTTCATCACGCACAAATTCTGCCGTGATTACATCGGGGCAAATGGCACCAAATTTTTCGCCGGAATATCTGGAGTTTTTAATTAATTCTTCGCGGCGGATATTTTCTCTAACTGCAACATATTCCATTTCTCTGGTGATAATACCAGCGCGCGCGTAGGCCATTTGTGTTGGCTTTTCCGCATCTTTGGCGCGAAGTGGTTTAAATTCTGATAAATCAAATTCTGGTGCCGAAGGTTTAGCATTGCCAAATAAAATACCGTTATCTTCAGGTTTCACTTTGCGGCCTTCAATGGCTTCAACGTCGCCACGTTCTTTGATCCAAGCCTCGCGCAGCTTTGGTAAACCGCAATTAAGATCGATTTTTTCTAAATAATTTTGGTCAGTATAAACACCGGAAGGATCATAAACTGTGAAAGATTTGGCTTCGGATTTTTCCGACAAAGCAATTTCACGCATCGCAACTTTCACATCTGCAAATCTGTCACTTTGGACATAGATTTTTTTAGAAGCGGGAAGTGGTCCTAAAGTCAGTTTTTTAGTAATTTTATTGTTGGTCATAAGAGATTTTTTTGAAATAGAATCGTGCAATCATCGCAGCGACTAGAAAGCATAACAACATTGAAACCAAAGTATCACCAAAAAAATGTGCACCTTTCGCCATTTGGTAAAAACCCAGAATCCAGCCCAGAACGAAACCACCAAGCAATCCATATATTTTTAAGCGTTTTCGGCTTAAGGCAAAAAATAAAATAAATAGCGAGAAGCCAGTTACTGAATGGCCTGCCGGAAAACATTTGGCTTTTTTTGGTTGCTGAAAATCAGCTGGATAATGATCAAAAATTCTAACGTAAGGATATTTTTCGCCGTAAATTTCTAATTGGGTTGGGCAATAAATATTGGTGAATTTTTTAATATTTCCGACGATTAGCGGAATAAAAGCGAGGCCGAAAAAAATTAGTAATAGTTTGTGGCGATTTTTTATGAAAAAGTGACGGCAGAAATCTTTTCGTCTAAAACCTAGAATGGCACCGCTTAAACAGGCAATTATTACTCCACCAAAAAGAATTTTTGGAAAGCGGTAAAAAATAAATTTCTTCACCGGCTCATCTCTATCGACCAGCCATTTTTTGGTTTCAAAATCAAAAAGGTGATTCTGAATTTTAACATCAAGATCGGTGTAATGAGACAGGCACAAAGCCAGCATTACCAAGACCAGATCAATGATTATTAAAGCATCAATTTTTTTGATCTGATTTAAAATTTTTAAGTTTGCCATTTTTAAAAAAGTGACTTGCGATCTGATAATAAGCGATAACTTCGTCCAATTCTTCCTGCTCAAAATCAGGAGTTACCGTTTCACTTGAGCCGTCCCAACCATATTTTTTGATTTTAACGTCGAAGAATTTTTTCTCTTTTTTCGGTTTCAATAAATAAAGCTTATCGCCTTCAAAATAGCCGATGTCGGAGTAAGTGCTTACAAAAGCATGTTGATCGATAGTTTTGGAATTTGTCAAAACATCAACACCGAAAAATTTTGATTTATAACTTAAATTCATGATGCCAAATAAAGTTGGCACCACATCAATTTGGCTAACATTTTTATCAAAAACTTGCGGTTTAATAATTTGCGGGGCATAGAAAATTGCCGGAATTTGATAACGCCACAAAGGCACGTCAGTATTACCTGCAGATCCTGCACAATGGTCAGCAACAAAAACAAAAATCGTATTGGCGAACCATGGTTTTTTGCGAGCTTCTTCGATTAATTTTCCAATCGCATAATCAGTATATTTTACCGCGCCATTGCGTCCGGTTTTTGGCTCAATGTCAATTTTTCCTGACGGATAAGTGAAAGGGCGATGATTGGTTGTCGTCATCACGAAATTCAAAAATGGTTTTCCTGCCGCGTAAGATTTATCTGCTTCTTTTATTGTTTTATCGAACAAGTCTTCATCAGCAACGCCCCAAGCGTTTGAGAAGGAAATTTCATCTTTGGAAAATTTAGCACGATCCACAATTTCAAAACCATTATTTTCGAAAAAATAATTCATATTGTCGAAATATCCGTCGCCACCATAAAGGAATTTTGCTTCATAACCGCGATCTTTTAACGGACTTGAAATATTGAAAAGATTTTCATTATTTGGTCGTCTTACAATTGAATTTCCCGGAGTTGGCGGAATTGAAAGTGAAAGAGCTTCTAAACCACGAACTGTGCGGGTTCCGGTCGCGTTTAAATTAGTAAAAAACAATCCTTTTTTAGCAAATTCGTCAAGATTTGGCGTGATATTTTCTTCACTGCCAAAGGCCTTCATAAACTCCGCACTCATGCTTTCAATCGTGACAAAAATTACGTTATATTTTTTTTCCGCACCTACTCTCGCTTGAGGAATGAAACGCGAAATATCATCATCGCTTAAAAATTTTGAACGTGGTTCTTGAGTTGAAATTGACCGGCGTAAATTCGCAATTGCTTTAGAATTTTCTTCAGTTGCATAAAGCTGATCATAATCAAGCTGGTTATTGCGATAGGCTGAGAAGAGTTGGTAGATGCCGTTGGACGCGATTTCATTAACGTAATTATTAATCGAGATTTTGGTTAGTTTTGAACTATCAACACCAAAAAATACGGCGATTAAAAATAGGGTAAAAATCAAGAATTTTTTAATACGGCAGGGAAAATTTTCTTGCGAAAGGGTGACAATTTTTTTGTAGGTAAAACCAAAAATTACCGCGTCAATTAGCAGGATTGCGCCAATCAATAAGCCGATTGGATAAGATTCGACAATATTGGCGATTACTTCAGTTGTGTAAATCAGGTAATCAACTGCGATGAAATTGAAACGAGTTTGAAATTCATCCCAAAAAACTACTTCCGAAAAAATCGAAAAAATAATTACAAATAAAAATAGAAAATAAAAAACCCGATTGGCAATTTGGTGCGATTTTGAATTAAAAAATTTGCTCGGAACAAAAGTATAATAAGCGAGCGGAATTGCTGCTATGTAAGATAAAGCTAATAAGTCAAAAAATAATCCTAGCGCAAAAGTTTCAAGCAATGCGAGTGCTGAAAAATCAATATCAGCTCTTTGCAAAGTCAAAAAAACTAATCTCAAACTTAGAGATAAAACCGCGAAAATAATAAAAATTCTGATCCAGGAAGATGACTTAAAAAAGCCACAAATTTTTTGCATAAACGTAATTAGAAATTATTTTTTAAACATCTGCAACATGCGCCAAGTAACGAAGAAACCACCGAAAATATTGATCGAGGCAATTACAATGGCAAAAAAGCTGAGAATTGAAATAAAGGAAAAATCTTTAACCGAACCAAGAGCAATCATCGCACCAACCACAATTACGCCGGAAATTGCATTAGTCACCGCCATCAAAGGTGTATGAAGTGCGGGAGTAACTTTCCAGACTACGAAATATCCAACGAAACAAGCTAAAATAAAAACGGTAAGACCAAAAATAAATGGATCAATTCCACCGCCGTGAGCTGCCGAATAGCTGAGTTCGGCGATTTTATTCACTAATAAATCAGAATTTTTGGTGATTTGATCTGACAGCTGAATGATTTCTTGAAGATCGCTCATGATTTGAGAAAAATTGATTTAAAATAATGATCGAATTTAGGGAATTTTGACGCTGATTGTCAATTGAAAACTGGCTTGATAATTGCTTTCACAAGAAAGCTTTTAAAATACTTTTTATAACAAAAATTTTAAAAGCTTGTTGACTTCAGCGAAGCCAGCTCCTAAAAAACCGCCCTCTTTTTTGTTAGAATCATTTCCTTCATACAGTCAGAGAATATTTTGGGACGTCGCCAAGTGGTAAGGCAGCGGTTTTTGGTACCGCCATCCGTAGGTTCGAATCCTGCCGTCCCAACCATTCTTAAGCTGCTAGAACTAGCACTTTAGGAATGGTTTTGTTATGGCAGTTGATGCCAATCTGTTGGTTTTTAAAATTCCCGATTCGCATCTTCTTACATTTCACGATCACTACAATCACGCTCTTCAAACCCAATTAAACTAAACATTTCAAAAATAACATGAACGATAACTACAACTCACGCGACAATCGCAACGATTATTCCTCCCAATCAAATGAACGTGATGGCAATCGCGGCTATGAAAGACGCGATAATAACCGCAGCAATAACAATTTCAGAGATGATGAAAGCAAAACTCAGCTTTTCATCGCCAAAGGCCGCAATGACCAAATGGATGCCGGCTCATTAATTGAATTTATTTCAGCACAAACCGGAATTGAAGGCAGCTCGATTAGCAGCGTAAAAGTTTTGGATGCATTTTCATTCTTCGCAGTTTCACATGAAGATGCCGATATGATCTTGGATTTCTTTTTAGAAAAAGCCGGCGAAGGCCGTCCTTTGGTTTCTAAAGCTAAAAGAAAAGATCCCAATGAATCTCGCGGTGGCGAACGCAGAAATGATGGTCGCAGAAGCTTCGGTGACCGCAACAACAACGATCGCGGTGAACGCAGAAGCGGTGGATTCGGCGGCGGCAGTTCTGATCGCAGAAGTAGCGGCGGTGGATTCGGCGGTAATTCAGGAAGAAGAGATAGCAGAGACGATAACAGGGGCAATAGCTTCGGTGGCGGATATAGAAACGATCGCAAAGATTATTAATTTTTCGCGATAATTTGAAAAATAAAAAACCACGTCAATTTTAGGATTGGCGTGGTTTTTTTAGTTTTAGGTTTTGGCAAATCGAGCCAGCATCTTGACGACGCACTTCGTGCTTTGCTCGATGACCTGAATTTTTTTCTTTTCGTCGAACATTCCATATTTTAGGTCATCGAGCAAAGCGAAGCGTCGTCGAGATGCTAGCTCGATTTCCAAACAACAAAATTACCCAAGTAAAATATTCAAAAACACTTCCCCATATTTTTGCACTTTCGCTTCACCAACACCACTGATTTTTAGCATATCTTGTAAATTCTTCGGCTGCACTTTTATCATCTCCAACAAAGTTTTATCATGAAAAATAATATAAGGCGGCATGTTTTGGGCTTTGGCAATTTCGAATCTTTTCGCTTTTAATTTCGCAAATAATTCATTTTCAAAATCACCTTCTAAAGCCAGACCAACCTTGGTTTTAGGAGTAGTTTTAACTTTAACTTTTCCGGAATATTTCCGCATTTGCAGCATATTTTTTTCCTGCAAAAATTTTCTTCCCGCATCTGTAATCTGCAATCCGCCATGTCCGGCGATGTCAACTTTCAACAAATTCATCGCCGCTAATTGACGAAAAATACTTTGCCATTCTACTTTTGAAAATTCTTTTCCAACTCCAAAAACACTAAGCTGATCATGCTGAAAATTTTTAATTCTTTGATCATCGCCGCCCAGTAAAACGTCAATTAAATATGCCACGCCAAATCTTTGTCCGGTGCGATGGACACAAGAAATCGCTTTTTGCGCCGCGATAGTTGCATCAAAAGTTTCGGGCTTAAGAGCGCAAGTATCGCAATTGCCGCAAGGCGCGCAAGAATCACCAAAATATTCGAGTAAAATTTGACGGCGGCAAGTTGAAGCTTCACAAAGCCCGAGCAAATAATTCAGCTTTTGCCTTTCAATTCTTTTTTGATTTTCCGGCGCGTTTGATTCTTCAATAAAATTACGTTGCGTCGCAATATCAGCAAGTCCGTAAGACATCCAGGCGCTCGCTGGCAAGCCATCACGCCCCGCTCTTCCGGTTTCCTGATAATAAGCTTCAATATTTTTTGGCACATTCATATGCGCCACAAAACGCACATCTGGCTTATCAATTCCCATGCCGAAAGCGATAGTCGCAACCATGATTACCGCATCTTCCTGCAAAAACTTTTTTAAATTTTTCTGGCGTTTTTCCGAAGTCATTCCGGCGTGATATGGAAAAACATTAAAGCCTTCTTCCTTCAGCCAATCTGCAGTTTCTTCAACATTTTTGCGCGACAGGCAATAAACAATTCCGCTGTCATTTTGGTGATTTTCTTTAATGAATTCGAGCAATTGTTTTTTGCTGTTTTGGCGTGGCACAATTGCGTAATTGATATTTGGGCGATCAAAACTGGCCGTAAAAATCCGGTCATTTTTTAGACCCAGTTTTTCGACAATATCTTTTTTAGTTGGAGCATCTGCAGTTGCTGTCAGAGCGATTCGCGGCACGTTTGGAAATTTTTCCGCCAAAATCGAAAGTTCAGTATAAACCGGACGAAAATCATGACCCCATTGCGAAACACAATGCGCTTCATCAATTGCGAAAAGTGAGATTTTTAATTCCGTTAAAGATTGTAAAAATTCTTCCATCAATAATCTTTCGGGAGCCACGTAAAGTAAATCTAACTCACCATTTTGCAGTTGTTTTTTTACTTGCCAGTTTTGTTCGGAAGTCATACCGGAATTGATTGCGGCCGCATTTACCCCCGCTTCTTTTAAAGCGCCGACTTGATCTTGCATTAAGGCAATTAACGGCGAAATAACAATTGCCAAACCTTCACGACATAAAGCCGGAATTTGGTAACATAAAGATTTTCCGCCACCAGTTGGCATCATTACGAAACAATTTTGGCCAGAAATCACGTGATTAATTATCTCTTCTTGATTGCCACGAAAATTATCGTAACCAAAGGTAGTTTTTAGAATTTGCGCTGGCGATTTATGCTGCATTTGTGAGATTTTTAAAAAAGTTATTTCAACATTAAAACATTATGAAAAATCTAAATCACTTCCTTTCGGTATTTTTTCTGCTGATTATTTTTAACACCGCCAATGCCGCTTCGTTAAAAGATGGAATCACGCCTTATCCGGCTCCGGAAATCGCTGGAATTGACAAATGGATCAACAGCAAAGAATTAAAAATTTCTGATTTAAAAGGCAAAGTCGTGTTAATTGATTTTTGGACTTATTCTTGCATCAACTGCCTGCGCACCTTGCCGCATCTGATTGAATTGCAGAAAAAATATTCCAGCAAGGGTTTTGTAATTATCGGAATTCACTCACCGGAATTTGATTTTGAAAAAGATCAAAAAAATGTCGAGCTAGCTGTAGAGCGCTTCAAAATCGAATATCCGGTTGCTTTGGATAATAATTTAAAAACTTGGGACAATTATAAAAACCATTATTGGCCGGCGCATTACCTGATTAATAAAGAAGGCAAAGTGGTTTACACCCATTTTGGCGAAGGAAAATATGAGGATATGGAAAATAATATCGCGGCTTTGCTGGGCATTAATCTAATTAAATCAGATCGGATAGCTGATAAAAAAATTTCCAATCAAATTGTAACTCCTGAAACTTATTTAGGGTTGGAGCGCGGTGAAAATAATTACAATAAATCCGCTAACCTGACTTTTCCAAAACTCCTTCCCAACCACGGCTGGGCGCTTCAAGGCGATTGGAAAAATTTCCAACAATTTATAGAATCCAAAAAAGATGGTGATGCTTTGCGTTTAAATTTTACTGCTCGAAAAGTTTTTTTAGTAATGGCGGGAGCGAATGGAAAAACGGTGAAAGCTTCAGTTTATTTTAACGGCGCAAAAATTTCTTCCGGCGTCGATGTGAAAGATGGTATTGTTACCGTAAGTGATTCGCGGCTTTATGAATTATTGAATTTACCAAAAATCAGGAATGGCTTGCTAGAAATCAAAGCCGACGGCCCCGGATTACAAGCTTATGCATTCACTTTTGAGGAATAAAATGAATCTAAAAAAATTAACTCCCGAAGAAGAGCGCGTGATTTTACACAAAGGAACCGAAGCGCCTTTTAGCGGCGAGCTTTATGAAAATAAACGCGAAGGAAAATATTATTGCAAACAATGTGGCGCCGAACTTTTTACCAGCAAAGATAAGTTTGAGTCACATTGCGGTTGGCCGAGTTTTGATGATGAAATTCCGGATTCGGTTGCAAAAGTTACTGATGCGGATGGAAGAAGAATTGAAATTTTATGCAAAAAATGCGGTGGGCATTTGGGACATATTTTTCATGGTGAAGGGTTTACTAAAAAAGATGCGAGATATTGTGTGAATTCAATTTCGTTGGAGTTTGTGGAGAAGAAATAAATTTTTTAGGTCATCGAGCAAAGGCCGTAAGGCCGTCATCGAGATGCTAGTTCGATGTTGCAACATCGAGCTAGCATCTCGACGACGCACTTCGTGCTTTGCTCGATGACCTAAGACTTTTTTCTTGCGACCGACAAAATATTACAAACTAAACAACAAAAACTCCGAATCTTCTTCAGATTTTAAACTCACATTATTTTCATATTCAATCGCCGCCGCGTCGCCTTTTTCTATCGCAACTCCATTCACCAACATTTTCCCCGCAATCATCTGCACCCAAATCCGGCGATTGGAATTTACCTTATAATCAAAATCTTTCCCCGCTTTAAACTTACCTAAAAAAATCTCGGCATCTTGATTTATCGTAATCGAACCATCACGCCCGGAACCTGAAACCACTAGCACAAAATCATTTTTCTTCAAACCTTCAGTAAAAGATTTCTGCCCATAACGCGGAGCGATTTTTAACTCCTTGGGCAAAATCCAAATTTGCAAAAGATGAGTTTCTTCATTTTCTTTTTGATTAAATTCGGAATGGGAAACACCAGTTCCGGCACTCATGATTTGCACTTCACCGGGCAAAATTGTAGAAGAATTTCCCATTGAATCTTGATGAGAAAGTGCGCCGGAAATTACGTAAGTTATAATTTCCATATCTTGGTGCGGATGTTTATCGAAGCCCTTTCCACCAGCAATTTTATCTTCGTTAATCACCCGTAGATTTCCAAAATTCATGTGATTACGATCGAAATATCCGGCGAAAGAAAAAGTATGATGAGATTGTAACCAACCATGATTCGCAAAGCCGCGATCTTGTGATTTTCTAACTGTTAACATTTTTGCTCCTTTTAAATTTAACTTAAAGAAACTTATGAAAACTCTGATAGTAAAATATCTGCCAACTGGCGCCGAATCTAAAACCAAAATGCTTTTGGATTTATTTTTACAAGAAATCGCTGGCAAAAATATTGAGACCCTTGATCTCTTAAAAGAAGAAATTCCAACCTTCAATGAAAAAAGTGTTCAGGCCTATTACAAACGCAATTATAACGGGCATAAACTCGATGAAAAAGAAGCCCAACTTTTAGCCAGAAATGATGAATTGGCAGCACAATTAAAAAAAGCCGACATCTTGGTAATGGCTTTTCCAATGCATAATTTCAGCATTCCGGCGCTTGCAAAAGCCTGGATGGACGCAGTAATTTTGAAAGGCGATACTTTTGAACCGGGCAAAAAAATAATGAAGGGGAAAAAGGCTTTAACCATCTTCACCTCAGGCGGCGTTTACCCTGATGATAAATTTAATTTTGATTATCCAAATTGGAACAGTATTGCTTTGATTACCAAAGCTAACTTCACTTTCATGGGATTTGATGAATCTGAAATCATCGGAACTTCATTACGCGATGAAAAAACGCGGGAAGAAAATCTGGGAAAAATGCAGAAAGAGATTCAGGAACTAGTAAAAAAATGGTATGAATAATGAGCTTCGAACAAAATAAATATACCATAATCAAAAGCGCTATTTCCCCGGAATTAGCCGCTTTTATTTATGATTATTTCTTAAATAAAAGATTGGTTGCCAATACTTTACTTGGTACCAAATTTTTACCCGAACATACCCAATATTTCGGACATTGGGGCGATGATCAGGTTCCCGGAACTTACTCTCATTATTCCGATATTGTGATGGAAACTTTGTTGCAAAGAATGAAGCCGGTGATGGAAAAAGCCACTAATCTCAAGCTTATCGAAACTTATTCCTACGCCAGAATTTACAAAAAAGGTGATATTCTACATCGCCATAAAGATCGCTCATCTTGCGAAATTTCCACCACTTTAAATTTAGGCGGCCCAAGCTGGCCGATTTTTTTAGAGCCGGATTCCTCCAAAGGACGCCAAGAAAGCGATAGATATGTTTCCGAAAATACGAAGGGTGTGGAAATAGTGCTGAATCCCGGTGATATGCTGATTTATCGCGGCTGTGATTTAGAACATTGGCGCGATGAGTTTAATTCTAATGACTGCGCCCAGGTTTTCTTGCATTATAATAATGCTAATTCGCCGGACGCGCTGGCCAATAAATTTGACCGACGCTTTCATTTAGGTCTTCCGGCAGAATTCAAAAGAAAATAATTAACTAGCGATCTCCGCCGCTGCCACCTTTTTGTCTGGTTGAAACATTAATTTTTTTTCCGCCACCTTTTACACCCGCAGCTGCCTTAATATTTCCTTTGCCACCTTTGCCACCTCTAGTGTTGAAAGGATCGCTAGCAAATATTGAAGGTTGTTTTGGTTTAAATTCTTTGATGGTGTTGTTGTTTGATGAATTTTCTGACATATTAATTTTTATTTTTGTTAATCGATTTTTTAATTGTGGCAGCGGTTATAAAATCATCAATACTCTTTTCATAGATCCTGATCAAAACCAACCTTTAAACACATTCTCCTGCCGCCTTTCCCGAAGCCCAGGCCCATTGAAAATTAAAGCCTCCTAGCCAACCAGTGACATCCAAAACTTCACCGATAAAAAATAAATTCGGCACCAATTTTACCTCAAAACTTTTGGAAGAAATTTGATCAACATTAATTCCACCCAAAGTTACTTCTGCTTTAGCATAGCCTTCGGTGCCGTTTGGTGTAAGCTCAAAAGCATTTACCAAATTTGCAATTTCCTTTAATTTCTGGTTCGAAAAATCAGCTAAGTTTCCACTAAAGCCACTTTTTTGCGCTAAATAATTCGCCAGACTTTTTGGCAAAAATGTCGCTAAAAATGTTGGTAATTCCTGTTTCGGTTTTGATTTTTTTTCTTCCTGAATTTTTACAAAAACATCAATTTCCGGCGCTAAATTTATAGTAATTTTATCACCATGTTTCCAGTAAGATGAAATCTGTAAAATCGCTGGCCCACTGATTCCACGATGGGTAAAAAGAATTGCTTCACGAAAACTTATTTTGCCGCAAGTTACAATCGCATCCGCCGAAACTCCGGCGAGATTTACAGTTTCTTTGAGCGTTTTTTCATCAAGTGTAAATGGCACTAAAGCCGGAGTTGTTTGAATAATTTTTAATCCAAATTGTCGCGCCACATCATATCCAAAGCCAGTTGCGCCCATTTTCGGAATTGAAAGCCCGCCAGTTGCAATTACTAAAGATTCACAATTAATTTCTTCATTTTTGATTTTTAACTCAAAAATATTTTCTGATTTTTTTATCTCTTCGACCTTACTCTCAAGCCTGATTTCAACATTTCCTTCCGCACATTCTTTCAACAACATTTCAATAATCTGTTTTGACGAAACATCACAAAATAATTGCCCCAAAGTTTTTTCGTGAAAAGCAATTTCATGTTTTTTTACCAAGGCAATAAAATCATGCTGCGTAAAGCGCTGCAAAGCTGAAACACAAAAATGCGGATTGTTCGAAATGAAGTTTTTCGGAGTCGTAAAAAGATTAGTAAAATTACATCTACCGCCACCTGAAATGCGGATTTTATCACCAACAGATTTGGCGTGATCAACCAATAAAACCTTACGACCTCTTTTCCCCGCAACCGCTGCACACATTAAGCCTGCAGCGCCTGCGCCGATAATTACAATATCGTAAGTTTTATCTGGCATTAACTTCCAAAAACCTGTTTAAAAATATGATCAATATTTTTGGTATGGTAAGAAATATCGAAAATTTCTTCGAGTTTTTTTACACCTAATTTATCAACAATTTCTTTGTCAGATTTTAATAATTCTAAAAAGCTTGTCGCCTCTCCCGCCCAGATTTTCATAGCATTGGTTTGCACAATTTTATAAGCATCTTCACGCGAAATTTTGGCTTCTTCAATTAAAGTTAAAAGCACGCGTTGCGAAAAAACCAAACCACCTAATTTATCGAGATTTTTTTGCATGTTTTTTTCGTGAACTACCAGATTGTCAATTAAACCAACCAAACGATTAAGTGCGAAATCGAGCGTGATTGTTGAGTCCGGAGCAATCATGCGTTCCACCGAAGAATGCGAAATATCGCGCTCATGCCAACTGGCAACATTTTCCATCGCCGGAATTACCGCGCTTCTAACCATGCGCGCCAAGCCGGTTAAGTTTTCACTTAAAACCGGATTTCTTTTATGCGGCATTGCTGATGAACCTTTTTGGCCTTTGGAGAAAAATTCTTCGGCTTCCAAAACTTCTGTCCGTTGTAAATGACGAATTTCAATTGCCAGATTTTCAATTGAGGAAGCAATAACGCCCAGAACCGCGAAATAAGCGGCGTGGCGATCTCTTGGAATGATTTGACTGGAAACAGATTCTTCATCTAAACCCATTTTTTCGGCGACATATTTTTGCACGAAAGGATCAACATTGGCGAAAGTTCCAACCGCACCGGAAATTGCGCAAACTGAAATTTCTTTTTTCGCTTCTTTTAAGCGGCGCAGATTTCTTTCAAACTCGGCGTAAAAGCGCGCTAATTTTAATCCGAAAGTCACCGGCTCAGCGTGGATGCCGTGCGAACGACCAACGCAAACTGTGTTTTTATGTTCGAAAGCGCGTTTTTTAATTGCGGTTAAAAGTCTTTCTAAATCATCAATTAAAATGTCAGAAGCTTGCGAAAGTTGTGCTGAAAGACAGGTATCAAGCACGTCGGAACTGGTCATTCCAAGATGAATGAAACGCGAATTTTCGCCGACTAATTCTGCTAAATGAGTTAAGAATGCGATAACGTCATGTTTAGTGACAGATTCAATTTCATCAACACGCGCCGCATCAAATTTTCCACCGGCTTTTTCGAAATTTTCGCGAATGCGAGTTGCAGAACCTTTATCAGCAACACCAATTTTTTCTAGAGCTTCGAGTGCGTAAATTTCAATATCGAACCAGATATTATATTTATTTTCTTGCGACCAAATTTTGGTCATTTCAGAGCGGGAATAACGAGGAATCATTTTAGTTAGAATTAAGTTTTAAGGTCGTATGAATTATAATATAAATTTCGAAAGATCAGTTTTACCAGAAATCAAATCACCCAAATGCTCATCAACATATTTTTGGTCGATCGTAATTTCGCTGCCGTTTTTCATATCCGTTGCATCAAAACTAATATCTTCAAGAATCTTTTCCAGCATTGTGTGCAAACGACGTGCGCCGATATTTTCAATTTCATTGTTAACTTTGAAAGCAACTCTTGCGATTTCTTTGGTGCCATCTTCTGTGAAATTTAACTTCACATTTTCAACGCCAATCAAGGCAACATATTGTTTGATTAAGCTCGATTCCGGCTCGGTTAAAATGCGCATTAAATCATCTTCAGTTAATGGCTTTAATTGTACGCGAATTGGGAAACGACCTTGTAATTCCGGCAATAAATCAGAAGGTTTTGTGGCATGAAATGCGCCAGAGGCAATAAACAAAACATGATCGGTTTTTATAACACCATATTTTGTCGTAATCGCAGTTCCTTCTACCAAAGGCAGTAAATCGCGTTGCACACCTTCGCGCGAAACATCAGCTCCCGAGCCTTTATTGCCGCCGCGCGCGCAAATTTTATCAATTTCATCGATGAAAACTATGCCATCATTTTCAACTGATTTCATGGCGTTTTTGATGATTTTATCTTCATCAATCATTTTGTCTGATTCTTCTTCGATCAAGGTTTTAAGCGCATCTTCAACGGTCATATGGGCTTTTTTGGTTTTTTCACCACCAATTGCTTTGCCCAACATTTCGCCGATATTTATCATGCCGACTTGACCACCCGGAATGTCAAAACTAGTCGACATTGCTGAACCATTATCCAGAACTTCGATTTCTATTTCGCGTTCATTCAACTCGCCATTATCAAGCATTTGCGAGAATTTTTCTTTGGTTTCATCAATGGCATTTTCACCAACTAAAATTTTTAAAATTCTTTTTTTCGCCAGTTTTTCCGCTTTTTCCTGAACTTCTTTTTTCATCTCGTTTTTGATCGCTTTGATCGCAACTTCAAGCAGATCGCGGATGATTGAATCGACATCGCGCCCAACATAACCAACTTCCGTAAATTTTGTCGCTTCAACTTTGATAAATGGCGCATTTGCCAGCTTGGCTAAACGACGCGCCACTTCAGTTTTTCCGCAACCTGTGGGCCCGATCATCAAAATATTTTTCGGCACAATTTCTTCACGCAAAGGTGATGGCACAAGCTTACGGCGGTAACGATTGCGAAGGGCGATGGCGACAGATTTTTTAGCTTCGTTTTGACCAACAATATAGCGGTTTAATTCATCAACAATTTGTTTAGGAGTTAGGCCCATTGCTGATTTTGGCGGCACAGAATTTTTAAGATTTTTTTTCATCGGAAAGCTGTTTATTTGGAGTGGTTTTTATGCCATTATATGTAGCGGCATTTAGTAAAAATACCAGTAGCAAAATTACCAGACTTGTAAAAAGAATTATCAAAATGAATTTCATAAAAGGAGAAAAATATTTAAGTCACCCAAGCAAGCAATTTTTTAGGTCATCGAGCAAAGCACGAAGTGCGTCGTCGAGATGCTGGCTGGATGT
>JAZKII010000065.1:0-34235 GCA_040384945.1 Pseudomonadota bacterium | reverse complement strand
GAAAAATTGGGGGCGTCAGGGGGGAAATTAGCACCCCATTTTTTTCATTATGCCTTTTTGTTGGAGTAAAATCGAGCTAGCATCTCGACGACGCGCTAACGCGCTTTGCTCGATGACCTAAAATAAGAAGTCGCGAAGAAAAAGATTTAGGTCATCGAGCAAAGCGCAGCGTCGTCGAGATGCTAGCTCGATTCATCAAACCACCTTACGCACCAATCCTGAATTAATCCGCGTTGTAATTTCATAATTAAACGACCCCGACCAATCACCCCAATCTTCAGCACTTACAACTTCTTTTTTCTCACTTCCGATAATTGTTGCAACATCACCAACTTTAACTTTTTTCACATCAGTTACATCAACCACAATCATATTCATCGTAACTCTTCCAAGCTGTGGAACCTTAATTCCATTAACTATAACCCAACCTTTTTTTGAAGAGATTCTTGGAATTCCATCAAAATAACCAACTGGTAAAATCGCGATTTTTGAATCACGCTGCAAAGTAAAACTGCATCCGTAAGAAATATGTGACCCTTTTGGAATATCTTTCACCTCAACAATCACAGCCTTCCACGACAAAACCGGCAGCAAATTTGTTTCTTTTTTATGCAAATCAAAAACTTCTTGCGACGACCATAAACCATAAATTCCACCACCAACTCTTACAGCATCAAAACAGCATTCAAAATCAGAAATAAAAGTTCCGGCCGTAGAACTGGCGTGAATCAGCGGGTGAATATCAATTTTCGCCAGCTCACTTTTCCACTTCAACAATTCAGCAATTTGTTTTTTTGTATAAGCATTAAAAGCGCTGTCATCAGGCGCTGCGAAGTGAGTATATAAACCTTTCACTTCAATATTTTTATGCGTCAAAAGTTTTAAAATTTTTTTAGAATCCGAAAAAATAAAACCATCGCGACCCAAGCCAGTATCGACGCAAAGATGAATTGAAATTTTTTTATTTCCCGCAAATTTTTGCGCAATTTCTAAAATATCTAAATTGGAAACCGACAATTCAATATCATTTTTTATCGCCAAAGAAAGCTGCTCCGGAAACACACGCCCCAACATCAAAATCGGTTTTGTTATTTTTTTTGCGCGCAATAAAAGTGCATCGTCAAAACTATAAACCGCAAAATAATCAACATTTTTTGCAACAGATTTAACCACTTGCAAAAGCCCATGTCCGTAAGCGTTAGATTTTACAACGGCAATAAATTTTGTTTTTTTAGGAATTCGTTTTTTGATTTCAGAAATATTATTCAAAAGTGCTTTTTTGCTGATCTCAAGCCAAGTAAAATTCATAAAAATTATTTTGACTTTCCACGATGATTTGCGACTTGAGTAGCATCTGCATATGCGGCCATAGCTGCTGGCGTTAACATAGGATTTCTAGTCTCTCTTTGTTGTATTAAATATTCTGTTTCTGCGCTTAATTCACTCATCGTCATTGTTCGTACTGCGCTAAATGCAGATTGAATGACTTCTTTATAAAGCTCCTTATTCGCAAATTTTTCTTTATCCGTTTTTCCTGTAGGGATGATATAATCGGGAACATACAGATTATCTGTCACTGCTTTAAACGCTGTTACTGCTACTGTAGCTATTCCAGGATGTATGAACGCAACTGTTTTATTTTTATTTAAACAATCACTGCTCAAAGTTACCTGATGCGCAGGTCGAGAGGCAAAAAAAGCAGCGAGTTTTTCTATAAGGTAATCTCTTTGGTCAAGATTTAACTCTCCGTTTTTTTTAGCATCTTCATCGTAGATTGTTCTTATTCTATCAAATAATCGAGTTTCGTAATTAAAGATGCCATCAGTTGCTTTAGTTGCTATTGCATAGCGAGGCATCTTATCCGTATCATGATTTTGAGGATAAGAATCATAGGCTTTTTGATTCGCATATTTTATTGAAATCCCATAAATAATATCACTAAAAGTACTTGTTTGTGTTGGTTGTGAAGAGCTATTTTCAGTAGCATTTATTACTTTTCCGTCTTTAGACATAATCTTTTCCCATAAAATTTATAACATTAAAAAAACAATTTTTACTTCCCGTATGGCACGCCGATCCGATTTGATTTACTTTCAATAAAATGCAATCGAAATCACAATCAACAGTAATTGAAATTACTTTTTGCAAATGCCCGGAAGTGTCGCCTTTTTTCCACAATTTATTTCTCGAGCGCGAAAAATAAGTAGCGTAACCGCTTGAAATTGTAAGGCGTAGGCTTTCTGCATTCATCCAGGCCATCATCAAAACTTCTGATGTGTTCGCATCCTGGGCGATTGCCGGGATTAATCCGTTTTGGTCAAATTTCAGTTTTTTTATGATTTCTTCCATAGCTTAAAGAAGGTTGATAATTCTGGCATCAAGGCCTAAAAAAGCATTTCACATTTCACAGAAACAAAAATCAATTTTTTAAATGATAACTTGCACCAGACGAATTGAATTCGACGCGGCACACCGCATTATCAACCATGAAAGCAAATGCAAAATGTTGCATGGACATCGTTACGCCTTGGAAGCAACTTTTGTTGCTGATGATTTAGATAATTTAGGCCGTGTAATTGATTTTGGCGTGATCCGAGAAGTGCTTGGCGGCTGGATTGATGATAATTTTGATCATAACACAATTTTATCGGTTAAAGATAAAGAATTGGGTGAAAAAATTGCCGAAACGACGGGACAAAAAATTTATTACATCCAAGAAAATCCAACTGCTGAAAATATCGCAAATTATATTTTTAGTGAAATTTGCCCGAAACTTTTTGCTGATAAAAACGTGAGATGCGTTGGTATCAAACTTTACGAAACTCCGAATTGTTATACTGAAGTTTGTTAATACAGACTCCGTCATCCTGAACTTGATTCAGGATCTAGCGTGAACTAAAAACACAGCAGATGTGAAAAGTAAGGATAGATCCTGAATCAAGTTCAGGATGACGATTCTTTGGAAGATTTTACCGAAACAAAAAACAACAAAATGACGATCAATAATTTTACTTACCGAATTTACTACGAAGACACCGACGCTGGTGGCGTGGTTTATTACGCTAATTATTTAAAATTTTTCGAACGCGCGCGCACTGATTTTTTGCGTCATTTAAATATTTCACAATCAGAATTAGCCGCAAAAGAAAATTTGGTTTTTGTAGTTCGCAAATGCCAGATTGAATATATTTCTCCGGCTAAACTTGATGATCTGGTCGAAGTTTCAGTCACAGTAAAAGAAATTCACGCCGCATCAATTGTGATGCAGCAAGAAATCAAGAGATCGGATAAAATTTTATCGAGCTTAAATGTAGAAATCGTCTGCGTTGCCGCCGATAATTTCCGCCCAAAAAAAATTCCAACTAACATAAAAAATCTTTTCGATGTTCGATAATTTCTCAGGAAAAATTACTAAAATTTTTGACACTATTTCCGGCAAAAAATTCATCTCCGAAGATGATTTAAATGCCACAATGCGCGAGATTAGAATTGCGCTTTTGGAAGCCGATGTTTCTTTGCCGATCGCCAAAGAATTTATTGAAAAAGTAAAGGCTGAAGCTTTGGGCCAACAGGTTGTAAAAAGCGTGTCGCCGGGACAAATGGTAGTGAAAATTGTTCATGATGAATTGGTGAAATTATTGGGTGGTGAAAAAGCCGAAATTAATTTAAATGCCAAACCACCAATTGTGATTTTAATGGTTGGTTTGCAAGGTGCAGGTAAAACTACAACTTCGGGAAAACTGGCGCTACGTTTTAAAAATAAAAATCATAAAAAAGTTTTACTAGCTTCGCTCGACACTTATAGACCAGCTGCTGCGGAGCAATTAAAAATTTTATCGCAAAGAGTTGCAGTTGATTTTGATGAATTTGACGGCGCAAAAACGCCACTTTTTTTAGCCAAAAAAGCTAAGCAAAAAGCCATTGATGGTGGTTATGAAATTTTGATTTTAGATACTGCCGGAAGAACTCACATTAATGACGAATTAATGCGGGAATTAATTGATATTGAAAAAGCGGTTGAGCCTACGGAAATCTTGCTCGTTGTCGATGCAATGATTGGACAAGACGCAGTAAATGTGGCTAAAAGTTTTAACGAAAAATTAAAATTAACCGGCACAATTTTAACTCGCTTAGATGGCGATTCACGCGGTGGTGCTGCTTTAACCATGAAAGCGGCAACTAATTGCTCAATTAAATTTATTGGTATCGGTGAAAAATTAGAAGAGCTTGATGAATTTAATCCCGATCGCATCGCCTCCCGCATTATCGGCATGGGCGACGTGGTTTCATTGGTTGAAAAAGCGCAGGAAGTTTTTGATGCCAAAGAAATGGAAAGAGCGGCCAAAAAAATGCAGAAAGGCCAGTTTGATTTAGATGATTTATTGTCGCAAATCCGCAACATGAAAAAAATGGGCGGCATTGGTAGCATCGTGAATTTACTGCCGGGAATGGGCAAAATAAAAGAACAGCTCGGAAAATTAGGCGGCTTTGAAAAAGAAATAAAAATGCAGGAAGCGTTGATTTTATCGATGACGCAAAAAGAAAGAGCCAATCCTGATATTCTAAATTCTTCGCGCAAACATCGCATCGCGCGCGGCGCTGGCAGCACGATTCAGGAAGTTAATCGCCTCTTGAAAAAATATAAACAGATGCAAAAGATGATGAAGAAAGTTGGAAAAATTGATCCGAAAAAAATGCAAGAAATGATGGATTCCGAAGAAATGAAAAATTTCAAAATGTAACCAGGAGGCTATTATGAAATTAAAAGAAAGAAAATGTGCTGCATGCACTGATGGCTTAAAATCATTCGATCGCGATATGGCTAATGAATATATGGCTGGCTTAAAAAACTGGTCAATTTCGCTGGATGGAAAATGGATTTTAAAAGAATTTAAATTTAAAAATTTTCTCGAAGCTCTCGAATTTGTAAAAAAAGTTGCGGCGATTGCCGAAGAAGAACAACATCATCCAAATATCGATTTCACTTGGGGTTATTGCAAAATTTCAATTCAGACGCACAAGGTTGACGGGCTTACTGAAAATGATTTTATTTTGGCCGCAAAAATTGATGAGATCAGCTAATGCCTGCTTTTACTGAGATTCGCACAGTTCCGCATTCAGCACAAAAAATGTATCAATTGGTGATGGATATTGAAAAATATCCGGAATTTTTGCCTTGGTGTAAATATGCAAAAATTGTGGAAATTATTTCCGAAGAAAATTTACGCGCTGATTTATTGATTAATTTTAAGAATTTTTTTGAGAAATATCGTTCTGATATAACTCATGGAAAAACTACCGAGAGTGACTATTTTGTTGATGTTGTGGCAATTGAAGGGCCGTTTAAAAAACTAATAAATCAATGGAAATTTCGCGATATTTCTAATGGCGGATGTGAGATTGAATTTTTTATCGATTTTGAGTTTAACTCGTTTTTCTTGACGAAGATGATTGGAGTGATTTTTGAAAAAGCGACGGAGAAAATGATGAATGCGTTTGAGGAAAGAGCACGCAGCGCTGGAGTGGGTTTGTAACCCAGTCCACATGTTCAGTTCAATTAAACATGACATGAACGTGAGGACGGGATTACAAATCCCGTCCTGCTCAAAGCTTGAGAGAAAGATGACCTGAAATACTTACAAATATTTTAAATCTTCATCGGCAAAATCACCATGTTCAAACCTTTCACATGCAAGCGTCTTTGCATAATATATGGCACGTGGTTGAACAATAATTGTGTAAATACGTTTTCATTATCAAAGATGAATTTCGTACCGAAGAAAACTGCGTTTGGATAATCTTTAGCCACGCGATCAGTCAGTTGAGTCAACTTCTCCACAATATCAGTATCATATCCAACATAGGCTTTAGCAAAGCGACCATTGGCGTTACAATAATTTTTATATTTACGCAAAGTCACTTTCGTTCTTCTACGCATTTCACGCCATCTTTTTTCTTCGCGGAAAGTGTTAGAATCAACCTCACCTACCGTGACAAAAATAAAATTCTTAAAAATTCCGGGGAATAATTTTTTGATTTCCAGCAAGCAATTCATGCCACTACCAAAAGTTTGGTCAACTATAATTGCCGCTGTCGGCGCAGATTTATCAGCACCTTCTAACCAATCCTGGCTTGGCGCAATATCATCATAACCATAAAATTGCATTTCTTTTTGCATGAGGCGCATTTTAAGTTTGCGATACATGCTTTTGATCATCAAGCCCATACCTACAAAAACTGAAGTAATGAGTAAAGTTACCCAACCGCCTTCATAGAATTTTTCGAAAATCGTGATGATTAAAATTCCGAAACAAACGATAAAACCAACGCCGGAAGTTAAAAGTTTTCGGCGCCAATGCGGCTTTCTTCTGCGGTTGCGCATCCAGTAAATACTTAGTCCCAATAGTGACATTGAGAAAGTTATGAATACGTTGATTGAATAAAGCACAACCAACATGTGAACCGATCCGCCGGTGATTATCAAGGTTGCAATCGCCGCAATGGCCATGAATAAAATACCGTTTTTAACCACTAATCTACTTGAGAGCGAACTAAAAGATTTCGGCATCCATTCATCGCTTGCCATGTTCGCTACCACATTTGGACCAGCTAAAAATCCAGCATTGGCTGCAACCAATAATAATCCCGCTTCCAGCATTAATGTGATTGGCACGATGAAATGGCCAAATTCAATATCGCCGTAATTCCAGGTTTCAGTTAAAATATAAAAAGCAGTGGCGTTTAAAGTTTGTCCTTCAACTTTATTCACGCCCCAAAGCAAATATAATAAGATGATTCCGGCAGCCATGAAAGCCAAGGAAATCGCCACTAAAAACATGGTTAGTTTTGCAGTTCGAACTCGTGGCTCTGACAATGTATTTACATTGTTGGACACCGCTTCCAAACCAGTATAAGTACCGCCACCCATCGAAAAAGCTTTTAAGAAAAGCGATATAATAAAAATTAATCCTGCAGATTCTTTTAATTCATGAGTTTCTACAATCGCTTGCGGCACAAGCTTTGCCAGACCATAATTATGAGCAACAATACCGTAAATAATTAGAGAAAAATGTGTGATAATAAAACCTAAAAATATCGGCAGCAAAAATTTGATCGATTCTTTCATGCCTCGCAAATTTAGAATTGCGAGTAACCCAACCATCACAATCGCCATCAGCAATTTTGCTTTTTGAAATTCCGGCGGCATGAAACTAAAAATCGCATCAATACCACTGGCAATTGAAATTGAGATTGTAAGTACATAGTCAATAATCAAAGCTGATCCGGAAATAAGTCCGGCATGCTTTCCAAGTAATCTGGTTGCAACGCGGTAACCGCCGCCACCATTGGGGAAAAGTTCAATAACTTGAGTGTAAGCGTAAGAAATAATGAAAACCGTAAATGCGGTGGCGATCGCCAAATAAATCGCTAATTCTTCGTGAGTTCCAAGTGCCAAAAATGCTTCTTCCGGACCATAACAAGAAGATGAAATCCCGTCAGCGCCAAGGCCAACCCAAGCCAGAAATGCTACTAATGAAAGACTGTGGCGTTCAGCTTTATCAAGAGGATTGCGCGGATTTCCGAATAAAAAATTCCTGATTTTTACCAGCATAAAGTTTTAATTTTTTTCATAAATTGTTCGATTAATTGTGGCGATTTTTGACCACGAATTTTTTCGATTCCCGAAGAAATATCGATCATCTTTGCGCCCGTTATTTTCAAGGCTTCTTCAATATTTTCAATGTTTAATCCACCGGCTAAAAACCAATCTTTTTTGCCGTGATAATTTTTTAGAATTTCCCAGTTAAATTTTTTGCCACTTCCGGCTTTTGGACCATCGAAAAGGAAATAATCGACATCATTTTCGTAATTTTTTATTTGAGCTAGATCAGCTTCTTCAGTGATTCTAAAGGCTTTGATGATTTTTATTTGGGGAAATTTTTTGCGGATTTCTTTTAAGAAATTTGGATTTTCAGAACCATGAAACTGCAAAAAATCTGGATCTAATTTTTGATGAATTTCTTCTAAAAAGTTAAAATCAGCATCAACAACAACAGCAACTTTTTTGATTGAATTTGGAATTTGAGTTGAAATTTCAGCGGCCTTTTCTGGAGTTATAAAACGTGGAGATTCTGCACAAAAAACAAAACCTAGAAAATCGCATTTTTGGGCAATTGCAGTTTGGATTGATTCTTGTTCTGTAAAACCGCAAAGCTTGATTTGCATAATTTGTTTATGTTTTTACTACGCTTGAAGTCCGTATGGACCCCGTCATGCGACGGGGTGACACTGAGTATGTTTAATGCACATACTTCCAACTTGTCACCCCATCTTCATGACGGGGTCCATACGGTCTTCAAAACAACTTCGGAATTAAATCTTAAAACTTAAACCCCGGTGGAAGAGGCATGCCATTGGTTGCAGAACGAATTGAATCTGCAGAGCCATCATCTGATTTTTTCTTGGCATCGTTAAAAGCCGCGATCAAAAGATCTTCCAAAATTTCTTTTTCATCAACATTGATTAAAGACGGATCGATATTCACGCTGCGAGCCAAACCCCCACCGGTAATTACAACTTTTACCATTCCACCGCCAGCAGAACCTTCATATTCTTGGGTTGCTAAATCTTCTTGAATTTTTTGCATCTTTTTTTGCACTTCTTGTGCTTGACGCATTAATGATTTTATGTCCATTTTTTAAGAAATTTTATTTAAGAAATTTGCTATTTTATAGCGTAGAATTTGACGTATTCTTTCAAAATATCCCGCCTTGTCAATCTTTTCCTCGGCAATTAGCGGATATTCAAAAGATTTGTATCCTGGTATTTCAACCAGCAAATTCGCAATCTGAGAGCCTTTTGCAATTGGTGCATAAAGTGGGCTTTTATATTTGACGCTCACTTTTATGGCATCGACCGATTTTTGGCGCGGCAGGTTAAAAGAAACTTCATTACTAGTCATAACTTTGACTTTTGACTTGCTACCTAACCATGTTTTAAGGCTTGCCACATTTTGACCTTTTTCAAACAGAGTGATTTTTTTGTAATTATCGAAACCATAATCAAACATTTTGATAATGGCCGCTGATCTTTGTTTTGGTGTTCTGGCCTTATTTACAACCCCAATTAAACGGCGATTATCGCGCTTCACCATGCCGATAACACCGTAACCACCTTCATTAGTATGACCAGTTTTGCCACCAACTACACCATCATAATTTCCTTTAATCAAAGGGTTGCGGCTATGTTGCGTGATATTTCGATAAGTAAATTCAGTGATGCCAAAATAATGAGAATATTGCGGAAATTGATCCTGAAGCGCGATTGCCAAAGTAGCTAAATCGCGGACACTCATATAATGCCCTTCTTCATTCAAGCCGTGCGGATTGCGGAAATGACTGTTTTTTAAACCGAGTTCCCGCGCTTTCAAATTCATTAAATCAACGAAATTGTTAAAGCCGCCAGCGGTGCTTTCGGCCAAAGCAACTGCGGCATCATTTCCTGAAACTGCGAGTAAACCACGAACCAATTCTTCAATTGAAACCACGTCGCCATAGTTCAAAAACATACTTGAACCGGACTTGCGCCAAGCATCTTTTCCAATCAGACATTGATTTTCAAAAGTGATGCGACCTTTTTTAATTTGATCAAAAACGACATAAGCCGTCATGATTTTAGTCATTGATGACGGTGCGATTCTTACATCAGGATTTTTTGACAATAAAATTTCCTTAGTATCAGCATCAATTAAAAAATAAAATTGTACGTCTGCCAATTCCGCCGTAAGGTTACCAACACTATCTCCAGCCTTTGCCTGTACTGCAAAAAATATGAGCAATAGACAAAATAAAAATTGGGCTTTTTTAATAAACCTCATCATTTCGATTAATTTTTGAGAATTTTTTGAACTGTTTCAATAAAACCACCTTGTTGATCTTTCGGATCTGGAGTGGGGTTAACTTTAACTTTTACTGCCGATTTTTTATCAGAAATTTTTTCTGTTTTTTCTAAATCATTTTCAAGCAAGGCTAATTCTAAAGAATCATCACCAAAAGTTTTTTGCATTCTTTGTTGGCGGCGCAACTGTTTTTGCTCATTGATCAAAGTTTCACTCATTTCAATATCTTCAGCGGTTTTTTCAGAATTAATCTGATCAACATTTTTTTGCAGCGAACCGTTTCCGGCGAGCAAATAAGACTTTTCTGACATTTCAGTTTTGACACCATAAACATCTGAAGTTGGGATTACAATTCGGTCAAACTCAACGCCAAACCTGCGGAATGGCGGATGAAGCGTGGTATTATAACTAACCTGAAACATATTTTGCGGTAAGGCATTAGAAGGATTATTGTTTCTTGCAGATTCATAAAATTCACCATTTGGTAAATAATTTTGCGGCCCTTTTTCACCGAATTTACTAACATCGGTATAAGCATAATAATTATTTCCAGCCGGATTATTCATGGTGCGCAACTCATCTTCTGTTGGTGGTTGGATTGTAGTTACTTCTTTACTGATTTGTTGCACCGGTGCTCTCGTAGTCCTGATTTTCTCTACTTCCTTACCATATTTTTTTTCAAAAACCGCGTTGTAATTATCAACTTGTTTAGAAGAAGACCAAGTGCATGAAGAGACGAGCAAAAGTAGTGCGCATAGAAATTCAGGTAAAAACTTTTTCAAAAGTTTCATTTCTACTTATTCCTCACAAGGATTGCTTCATGACCGGAAGTTTTAATTTTTTTAACCATTGCATTAGCTTTTACACGATTCGGAAATGGTCCAAGTAATACTCGATAAATTGTTTTATCACCATCAACAATTTCAATTTGACCTTTATGGAATTTTTTCATTGAGGCCAAAGTTTGATTGGCGCTATTCATGGTCGAGAATGATCCGACTTGAGCAAAAAATCCTTTAGTTTTTCCGGCTACACTTTCAGAAACTGCTGCTTTTTGGCCAACTTTAAATTTAACTTTTTTCGGCGCTACTTCTGCTTCATCAGGTTTTGATAAATCATATTCAACAGTTTGCTCTTTTTGCGCTGAACCACCACCAATCATTACATTTGATGATTGCGCTGTTTGTGTTGGAGCTTGATTAGTTGCAACCGGAACTTGCGATGGATTTGATTGCGGAGAAGATAGATTCTGACTGGAGAAAGCAGAATTATCGGAAGGATTTGGCAATTGTGATTTAGGATCAGTAGTAGAATTTTTGATGACAGTTTGCTCTTCCTGCAATCTACCTTGAGAAGCCAAAACTTGAGTATTTAAATCAGGAATTCGGGTTGCAACGGGGTGAGATTTCCCCTGCAAATCAACAATTCTGATTTTAGTTTGCGGGTCATTTTTTGCTGAACATGAAGCAATAATTAAGCCCAGAAAAACCACAAAATTTTTGGCGGAAATTTTTCTCATTTTTTGCAGAAATTATTGATGCTTTTTGAAAGGTAGAAATCGCGCCAAAAAGTAATTAGCACTTACAAAAAGACAACGCTTATTTTTGCTCTTTGCGCTTTTGATCTTCCTTTGAATCATCAAACAAAATTCTGCTTGCCGAACCTTGTAAATCGTCATATTGCTTACTTTTCAAACTCCATAAAAAACAACCAAGCCCAAGCAGACCTAAAGCAAGAGTTATCGGAATTAAAAAAAGCAATACAGACATTGGTTTAAGATTTGGTTTTATTCATGCGCAAAGAATTAAACAAAACTAAAAGCGAAGATGAAGACATCGCAATTGCCGCAGTAAGCGGAACCACGTGTCCCATAATTGCATAAGGAACTGCAATTAAATTATAAATCAAGGCGATAAGAAGATTTTGCTTCATCAGAGAAATAGTTTTTTTGGCAGAATTTATTACTAAGATTATCGGCATTAATTTTTGGCCCTGAATTATGATATCTGCAATATTTTGTGAAATATCCGAAGCTTTGGAAAAAGAAATTGAAACATCGGCCAAAGCCAAGGCTGGAGCGTCGTTAAGACCATCGCCAATCATGATGAATTTTTGATTTTCAGCTTTTAATTTTTCTAAAAAATTTACTTTCGAAATGGGAGTTTGTTCAAAATAAAATTCCGAAATTGCCATTTTTTGTGCAATATTTTCCACGGTTTTTTGATTATCGCCGGAAAGTAAAATAATTTTTTTACCCATTTTTTGTAATTTCTCGATCACGATTTTGGCATCATTTTTTGGCGCATCTTCAAATAAAAAAACCATTTCATCTTCACCAAATTTCATGAAACAAGTGAGAAAATTTTCTGCCATTTCAAAATTATTTTTAATACCGCAAAAATCTTTTCTGCCTAATTTTAAATTCTGGCCCCAGAAATTTGTTTCAAGCCCGAAGCCTTGTTTTTCTAAGGTTTGCAGCTCTTCTAAGTTTTCATGATAGCTGACAGAAATTGCCTGAGAAATTGGGTGACGACTTTTCTGTGCAAGAGATGCGGCGAGTTTTAAATAGAAATTTTTTTGATCATCTGATTCCGCTTTATTTAAAAATAAAATATCAACCAACTTAGGTTCGCCAATTGTCAAACTTCCGGTTTTATCAAAAACAATCACATTAATTTCACGAATTTTTTCCAGTGCTTCGCCTGATTTTACTAAAATTCCTTTCTTGATAAAATTTGAAATCGCAATTGTTTGTACAATCGGTACAGCCAGCGCCAGCGCGCACGGACAAGTTATAATTAAAACCGCAGTCGCATTCATTAAAGCAATTTCCCAGCCTGATTTAAAATAAAAACACCACAGCAAAAAAGTTAAAAATGCTAAAAGGTGAACTGCCGGCGTGTAAAATTTTGACAGCGTATCGCTGATTCGAATGTAGTGATTTTTTTTATTTTCAACTTCTTCACTCAAGCGAATTATTTCGGATAATAAACTATTTTGTGCTGATTTTGTGATGCGAATTTTCAGCGGCGAAATCAAATTAATTGTACCGGCAAAAACTTCCTGATTTAAGGTAATTTTTTTCGGCATAGTTTCGCCCGTAATCAGCGCTGTATCAAGCTCGCTTTCACCTTCAACCACAATGCCATCAGCAGCAATTTTTTCACCGGCGGCAACAATTAAAATCATGCCTTCCTGCAATTGTTTTATCGGCAAAATTCTGATTTTTGCATCTTCTTCAACGCGACCAAAACTTGCAGAGAGCATGGCAAATTCCGAGGCAATTGCGAAAGCTTTTTTGCGTGCTTTTAAATCGAGATAACGACCAATCAGCAAGAAAAAAATTAGCATTACTGCTGAATCAAAATAAACGTGATTAGCGTTTCTAAAAGTTTCCAGAAGACTAACAATACAAGCTAAAAAAATAGCAATTGAAATCGCCAAATCCATGTTGGGATAGCCCGCCTTTATTGAGCGGAAAGCCGATATGAAAAATGGTCGCGCCGAATAAATTATAACCGGAAGCGCAATTAATGAGGAGAAAAACTGGAATAAATTTCTGGTGCCACTTCCCATATCAATAATATCGGAAAACCATAATGAAAAAGAAAATAGCATAATATTTCCGGCACCAAAGCCAGCAACAGCAAGGGCGCGCAAAATTGAATCATTATATTTTTTTTCAGCGCTATTTAAAATTTCTTCATCAAAAGGCAAAAGTTTGTAACCGATTTCGCTGATTAAATGCGCCAAATCATTGCCGGTTTTTTCATCTCCGAGCCAACGTAAATATAAAGTTTTTTTAGAAAGATTTATGCGGGCCGAAACAACGCTTTCCTGTTTTTTTAAAATGCTTTCAATCAGCCAAACACAAGCAGCGCAATGTAAACCTTGAACCATCAAAGAGACCGAATTTGAACCATCTTTTTCTTTAAAAATAAATTCTGAAACATCAATTTCATCAGCAATTTCCGGCTTTATTTTTCGAACCGCCGGATCGATTTCGCGTAATTTATAATAATTTTCAAAACCGAATTTATTGATGATTTTATAAGCTGCAGCACATCCGAGACAGCAAAATTCTTCCTCAATTTTTTTAGTATCTTCGCCGCAATGAAGGCACGGATTTATCATTGAATGATATATCTTTTAACATCCTGATAAGTGTCTGCGCCTTTTCTAATTGCCACTTCTCCATCCCATTGACCAACTACCGGGAAATTGATTTTTGCTTTGTAAATTCCATCTTCAAAAGGCACTGGCACAACAAAATCTGAACCTTCTTGAGCCGGACGTTTAAAGGTTGCATAAATTTTTGCATCTTCAATGTAGCGCAAATTTTTGTCTTGCACGGTTACCATCAAAGTACCTTGGCTTGTAACGCCTGGCCTGAAATCAACTTTTACACTCCAGCCCAAAACTTTCTGCTTGGCCACTTCTTTCAGCGTATCATTATAATTTAAACCTTTGTGATAAGGATCGTCAGTTACAACGCCACGCCAGGTTTTTTTGGAAATATAAATATAAAAAATATTCACCGCCAAAACTACGGCGAAAAAAGCGAAGAAAAAGTAAACTATTTTACTTTTTTTCGGCTTTGGAATCATGTGCTCTGGAATCATGGTTTGGTAAAGTTTTTTTATTGGAAGATTGAGGTTGGTGAATTCTTTTTAAACAAAATTTCAAATCATTAGAAATTTTTTCAAAATCAGTTTCGGCAATTTCTTTGCGTGCGATTATTACATAATCAAAATGATTTTTAGCATAAATCAAAGCTAATTCTCGAAAGATTTCGCGTAATCTTCTTTTAGCACGATTACGAGTTACAGCATTGCCAACAACCTTGCTGACAGTATAACCAACGCGACAAAAATCGATGGCGTTTTTACCTTCTGATAAATTTTGAAAATAATTTTGCGGAGTAGGATGCGAAAGTAAAAGGATAGTTTTTGAGTAAAACTTCAGGCCTTTTTTGCCAATTTTTTGGAATTCTGCGGATTTTTTGATTTGTAATATGCGAAGTGTCATCGAAGGAATTAAGTAAAGGCCGGCTAATTAGCCAGCCTTACAAATTTAAACCGATAAAGATGCGCGACCTTTTAAGCGGCGACGGGCAAGAACTTTACGTCCGCCAACTGTTGCCATTCTAGATCTGAAACCGTGTCTTCTTTTGCGCACGATTTTGCTCGGCTGCCAAGTTCTTTTCATAATTCACCTAAATATTTAAGAGATTTCTTGTATTTTTTTTTGGGGTACATCCAAAGAGGCCGCGCACCTTAAAGGTTGGTTTTTTTAATTGCAAGTGGTTGTGTTCTACTATTTCTTCGGACGATTCTGATCATCCACCAAAATAACGGTTGGCTTATATTTTTTCGCCTCTTCTGCTTCAAAGGAAGCATAAGAAATAATAATCACATGATCGCCGGCGTGAACTTTTCTTGCGGCCGCGCCATTAACCTGAATCGCACCTGAACCAGCTTTAGCCGGAATTGTATAAGTCGTAAAACGCTCGCCATTATTAATGTTTAAAACATCAACTTTTTCATGAACTAAAATTCCCGCCGCATCCAACAAATCAGTATCAATTGAAATTGATCCTTCATAGTGAAGATCGGCTTGAGTAACGGTTGCGCGATGTATTTTGGCTTTTAAAAGTGTGAGTTGCATTATTGTAATTTTTTTAACTGTTCAACGACTTCAGGATTAACAAGGGTCGCAACATCTCCCAAATCTTTTTCTCCCGCAACTATTTTTTTCAAAATGCGGCGCATGATTTTGCCGGAGCGGGTTTTGGGCAAATCAGCAACAAAAAAGATTTTTTCCGGTTTAGCGATCGAACCAATTTGTTTTTGGATTAAAGAAATAATTTCATTTTCAATATTTTTGGCACCGTTTTTGGTAATTACAAAAGCATAGATTACTTCACCTTTAATATCGTGTGGAACGCCAATTACCGCTGATTCCGAAACATTTTCATGGGAGTTAATAGCATTTTCAATTTCAGCAGTTCCAAGGCGATGTCCGGAAACTTTAATTACGTCATCTGTTCTGCCGCTAATTCGGTAAAGACCATTTTCATCAACAAAGGCACCGTCTCCCGAAAAATAATAGCCGGGAAATTGTTCGTAATAAGTTTTAAAGAATTTTTCATCATCACCCCAAACGCCGCGAGCCATGCCAGGCCAGGCTTGCGAGAAACATAAATTTCCGCTTTGATTTTTTTGCGTAATTTCTTTTCCCGAATCATCAAATAAAATCGGCGCAATTCCCGGAAGTGGAAAACCGGCGTAAGATGGCTTGCTTTCTGTAACGCCAGCCATTGTCGAAATTAAAATTCCACCGGTTTCAGTTTGCCACCAAGTATCCACAATCGGGCATTTTTTATTGCCGACTTTTTCAAAAAACCATTGCCAAGCCTCTTCATTTATTGGCTCGCCGACTGATCCTAAAGTTTTTAGTGAAGATAAATCTTGGCCTTCAACAAACTCGTCGCCCTTTTGCATTAAAGATCGGATCGCAGTTGGCGCCGTATAAAAAATATTAACCTGATGTTTTTTGATAACTTCCCAAAAGCGGCTGGCTGTAGGATAAGTTGGGATTCCTTCAAACATTAAACTAGTTGCGCCATTTAAAAACGGGCCATAAACCAGATAAGTGTGACCTGTGATCCAGCCAATATCGGCGCTGCTAAAATAGACATCATCTTGTTGATATTGAAAAACATTTTGGAAGGAATATCCGGCATAAACCATATAGCCAGCTACTGTGTGTAAAATGCCTTTTGGTTTGCCGGTTGAACCAGATGTATAAAGGATGAAAAGCGGATCTTCGGAATCGATAATTTCGACTTTATTTTCGCTTTTATGTTTTTTGATTTCGTCTTGCCAAATAACAATTTTTGCACCGAAAATTTCTTTTGACGATCTTTTATAAACTATCACCGATTCAACATTTGCGCACTCTGCTAGTGCTTCTTTGGCAATTTCGAAAAGCTCAATTTTTTTGTCACCGCGAAAAAGTAAATCAGAAGTAATCAACATTTTTGCACCGCAATCCTGAATTCTTCCGGCTAAAGCTTGTGCCGAAAATCCGGCGAAAACTACAGAATGAACCGCGCCAATTCTAGCGCAAGCAAGCATCGCGATTGTACCTTGCGGAATCATCGGCATATAAATACAAACCCGATCGCCTTTTTTTATACCGCGCGCCAGCAGTAAATTAGCGAATTGGCAGGTTTGCTCATAAAGTTCTTGGTAAGTGATTTTTTGACTTTCAACATTAGGATCATTTGATTCCCAAATGATGGCAATTTTATCGCCGAGCTTTTCTAAATGGCGATCGAGACAATTATAAGAAATATTGGTTTTGCCATTTTCAAACCAGGAAATTTGCGCTTTCGACAAATCGCAATTCATGGTTTTTTGCCATTTTTCAAACCAGAAAAAATTATCGGCAATTTCCGCCCAGAATTTTTGCGGATCTTGAATTGAGGCTTGATAAGCCTCGTTATATTGCTCTTTCGATGAAATTTTAAATGTCATTTTCTAAAACTCCTTCCGTGATCACCCATTAAAAATAAATTAAACGCAGCTTGATCTTGCGGACTCATTGTTAAACTTGGAACTTCTTTTATTTTTGATGCCTCAATTTGATCTTTCAGGCTTTGCGCTTCTCCATTAAAAGTTACCTTGCGTTCAGCAATATTAGCTATTGCCGCCGCGTGATGCGCACCGCTAACTGAATAAGATAAAAAGCGTGAACCAAGATTATTACAACAATAATCGAGCTCATTCATTTTTTCATGAATGCAAAATATTTTATTTTCTGCCATCATCAAAACAGTTGCGGGATTTATGGTGCGCGGGATTACGGCGCCATCTTCCGCAAAATCATATCTTTTTAACTTGAGATCTTTGAGAAATTTTTTGGGCAATTCCAAATCATTTGGCATCACGATTGCATAAACCTCGCCGCTTTCTTCATTTTGATAAATTAGCGATTTAACAGCATTTTTTAATTCAACTCCGAATTCACCGAAATTGTGATTTACCCAATAGCCAAGCGCATCTTCAGCTTTAGAAATTTCCGGTTTATTAGCAATGAATCCTGTAAAATTAGGCCCTGCGGCAAATAAAAATTCGAGAGTTTTTCTGATCCGAAAATTATCTTGTTCTTTTTGAGCTGTGGTAAATATTTTATCTGCATCTTGCATCGCAGAATCGCGATATGTTTGAGACTGCACCAAAACATTTTCAAAATTATCCGATGTGGAAAAACCAAAAAGCGGCATAATCTTCCTTTAATTGAAGTTTAAAGCTCTCTTAAAAATTTTCTTCCCAGTGCAATTAAATCAAGAATTGAATCGCGAATTTTAGCGTCAAAACCGATATTTTTTTTGGCCCATTTTTTGACCCACGGGCGCGCTAAATCCCAAATATTTAAATTTGGATCTAGAGTCATGCCGACACCTTCAACTAAAAGCAGGGTTTTTTGCAATAATAATAATTCCGGGCGCGTCACCATTTTATAATCACGCGTCATAATGATTAAATTAGTCAAAAGCCGTGCCACAGAAACGTCTTTTACTGAGCTTCCGACGATAGTTTCGCCAATTTTGCGACATGACAATGCTAAATCATCAACATTAGTTCTGGGAGGCACTAAACCGGCTTCTATATGAATTTCTGCGACCCTTTTATAATCGCGCTGCAAAAAGCCGATTAAAATTTCTGCAATCGCGATGCGGGTTTTTTTATCGATTTTCCCCATGATGCCAAAATCAACTACGCCGATATCGCCGTTGCGAAGTAGAAATAAATTTCCCGGATGCATATCAGCATGGAAAAAACCGTGAGTATAAACTTGTTCGAAATAGCTAATTACAAAATTTTTGGCGATTTGTTTTTTATCAAATGTCGATTCAGCGATGGCTTTGCTGTTAGAAAAAGGAATTCCGTCCAGCCATTCTAAAACTAAAACTTTGGAAGTGGAATCTTTCCAGAAAATTTTTGGCACGTAAAAACCTTCTAAGCCTTGTAAATCTTCTTTTAAGCGCGAGGCGTTGGCGGCTTCATGCAAAAGGTCAAGCTCATCACGCGATACTTGTTTTAAAAGATGAACAATATCTAAAAAGCTTTTGGCTAAATATTTTGAAAAGCGAGAAATAATTTTTATCAATAAGCGCAAAGTATGAATATCGCGATTCATGATTCTGACAATTTGCGGACGCAGGATTTTAACGGCAACATCAGTTCCGTCTTTTAATTTTGCTTTATGAACTTGAGCGATTGAGGCTGATGCGACGGGGATAAAATCAAATTCCGCAAAAACTTTTTCAGCTTGAAAACCAAATTCGTGAATTAGAATTTCTTTAACTATTAATTGGGAGAATGGGGGAAGACGATCTTGAAAAGCGGAGAGAATTATTGCCATTTCTTCGCCAACTAAATCTGGGCGCACTGACAACATTTGACCAAGCTTGATAAAAGAAGGGCCAGCGAATTTTAGAAAATAATAAACCGCTTTATTTTTATTGAAGAGATAGATCGGTAAACACAGTAAAAATAAAGCGATTAGCCTGAAAAGGTTTAAAATCGGGATCACTTTTTTTATGGTTGCCTATTGAGCTGGAGCACCTGGTTGAGCTGGAGCAGAACCGCCGGCACCTTGATGAACATCAACTTTGATTTTACTTAGGTCAATATCAACACCAGCCCAACTAAATAGCTTGTTTAGCAATTGCGAGATTATATCGATAATATTTCCTGAAACTTCTTGAACTCTTGATAATACCAGTTTGAGAGCATTTGTTGCCTCAGGCGACATTTTAAGAATAACAGCTACATCATCAACAGTGATGATATTTAGAACCAACATAACGACTAGAATTGAGAAGGCAGTTGAGGCAAAAATGAAGATTGTCCTCATTGCCATAAAAGACATTATGTTGTTCATGACCGTAAAATTAAATTAGATTAAAATGATTGCCAATTTCTTAAATTTGGTGCGGTTAATAGCAAGATTATTCTTTTTTACACTGACCAAAATACATTCGTGGTGCAATTGGACGAGCATTGTAATTTTGCTCAATTAAATGAGCAAATGTCATATCGTAAATTTTTTCCTGACGTGATGTGATGATGAAGCTTGGACTGCCTGAATCATTAAGACAATATTTTTGTTCTTGAAGTAAGTTGGTTAAAAGCTTGGCTTCAGCTTGCGTCATTTTAGGGAATTTTTTATCTTTTGGTGAAGCGGCGTTGGCTTTAGTAAATTCTTCACTCGCAGAAAAAACAAAAGAATTTTTATCTGCGGTATTATGCAAAGTTACGCGGCCATATTTTGATGAGTTTCCGGCGCAAGAAATTGCAAACAGAAAAAAGGGCAGAAAGATTAACTTTCCGCCCTTTTTATAATCAAATTTCGATTGGATTAGCTTAAGAATTTGCATCCGCAGCTTTGCTTTCTGAATGATCAACAAAATCAAGTTTTTCTTTGATTCTAGAAGCCTTACCAGTAAGGGTGCGCAAGTAGTAAAGTTTTGCTCTGCGAACAACACCTTGTTTCAAAACTTCAACTCCAGCTAGCAATGGAGAATATAGAGGGAATTTTCTTTCCACACCAATTCCGCTGCTAATTTTTCTAACTGTGAAAGTTGCAGCATAGTTTGTTTCATGCTTAGTTCTAGCAATTACAACGCCGTTGAAAGCTTGGATACGAGTGTTCGCACCTTCAGTAATTTTATATTTCACACTAACAGTGTCGCCAACTTTAAATTTTGGCAATTCAAAACCACGAAGTTCTTGAATTCTGGCAGTTTGCGCTTTGGCAAAGTCTAAAAGGAAATTTTTCATAAATCTTTTTCTTAAAAATTTTCTCTAATTTGGGTTAATTTAAGTTAACCCAAATGAGAATGTGTTATGCAGCTTTTTTAGCTGCTTTTTTTTCTTTTTTTGGTTGTTCCACAGCCTGTTCTTCAGTAACTCTGTCAACCAATTCCATGATCGCCATTGGAGCTTTATCACCAGTTCTGAAACCGAATTTCATGATTCTAGTGTAGCCACCATTTCTGTTAGCAACTCTTGGTCCGATTTCTTTGAACAATTTATCGATAATTTCTTGGTTACCAAGAATTGAGATTGCCAAACGACGGTTTGCCAAAGAATCTACTTTTGATAAAGTGATAACTTTTTCTACGAATGATTTGATTTCTTTTGCTTTTGGCAAAGTAGTTTTGATCATTTCGTGTGTTAAGAAAGCTAGAGATAGGTTACGCAACAAAGCTTTTCTGTGCGCAGTATTTCTACTAAGTTTTCTGCCTTTAATTCCGTGTTTCATGTTTAGAACTCCTTATTTTTCATCTTAAGCAACTCGTCCATGTTTTTTGGTGGCCAGTTAACAAGTTTCATACCGAAACCAAGGCCCATGGCTTTAAGATTTTCTTTTAATTCATTGAGAGATTTTCTGCCGAAGTTAGCAGTTTTAAGCATTTCAGCTTCGCTTCTAGAAACCAAGTCACCTACATAGATGATGTTTTCGTTTTTCAAGCAATTATATGAACGAACTGAAAGCTCTAATTCATCAATTGTTTTAAGAAGGTTTTTGTTAAATTCTGGTTCGATATCGATTTCTTTACGAACTGGAGCATCAATTTTTTCAACATCAAAGTTGATAAATACTTGAAGTTGCTCTTGCAAAATTTTTGCCGCAACACCGATCGCATCTTGTGGAGTGATGGTGCCGTTAGTATCAACTTCCATGATTAATTTATCGAAGTCAGTGATTTGTCCAACACGAGCATTTTCAACTTTGTAAGAAACTTTTTTAACCGGGCTGAACATAGCATCAACCATGATAGTTCCAACACCGCGATCATTTTTAGAACCTTGTTCAGCAACAACGTAACCTTTGTCGCATTCAACAACCATTTGCATATCGATTTTAGCGCCTTTGTTCAAAGTGCAGATCAATAAATCTTTATTAACGATTTCAACGCCAGCCGGAGCTTCGATTGAACCGGCATAAACTGGACCTGGTTTATTTGAAGAAAGTTTAAGAACTGATGAAGAAGAATCGCCTTTAGTAACAGCCAAAGATTTCAAGTTCATGATGATATCAAGAACATCTTCTTTAACACCGTCAATAGCGCTATATTCATGAAGCACACCTTCGATTTTTACTGAAGTAACAGCAAAACCATTGATTGAAGATAATAAAACTCTTCTAAGAGCATTACCTAAAGTATTACCAAAACCTCTAGCGAAAGGTTCCATAACAATTACTGATTTAGTAACGTTATCATAACCATCTTTAACAAGGATCGAGCTAGGTTTGGTAAGTGAATGCCAGCTTTCTTTTAGAATTGCCATATTTTGTAAAAATTTTAGTTAAAAAATTCGAAAAAGGATTTTTTAAGAATTATACGCGACGTCTTTTAGCAGGACGGCATCCATTGTGTGGATGGTAAGTAATGTCCGTGATCAAAGTAACGTTAACACCAGCAGCTTGGATAGCGCGAAGCGAAGCTTCACGACCAACTCCTGGTCCTTTAATTTCGACTAGGACATTTTGCAAACCACATTCTTTTGCAAAGTTAATTGCATGAGTAGTAGCAACTTGCGCAGCATAAGGAGTAGCTTTTCTAGATCCTCTAAAACCATGCTTTCCAGCTGATGACCAACAGATAATATTTCCATTTGTATCAGAGATGGAAATAATTGTGTTGTTAAAGCTAGCAAAAACGTGAACTACACCGTTAACGATGTTTTTCTTTTTTTTGCTGGAAGTTTTAGAAACTGACTTTTTATCGCCAGATTGAACTTTAGTTTCAGTCATAGTTTTAAATTATTTTACGGCTTTTTTCTTGCCTGCGATTGCAACGCCTCTACCCTTACGAGTTCTAGCGTTAGTATGAGTTCTTTGTCCGCGAACTGGAAGCTTTTTCACGTGTCTAATGCCACGGTAGCAACCAATATCCATTAATCTTTTAATGTCAGAAGAAACTTTTCTTCTCAAATCACCTTCAAGAACTGAATATTCTTTTTCAAGTAGAGTTCTTACTTGCGCAAGCTTATCTTCACTAACTTGATGAGTTCTCAAGGTTAGATCAATTTTTAGTTTTTGACAAATTTTGTTTGCAGTAGTACTGCCAATTCCATAGATGTAAGTCAAAGCGATAACAAAACGCTTTTCTTTCGGAATGTTCACGCCAGCGATTCTAGCCAAGGTAAAGCCCTCTTAAAAATTAATTATTTTGGGAAGAAAGTTTTGAAGTTACTTCGATCAACTCCTTGAAAACAAGGGGGGCGCTTTTTACGGCGTCAACTGAAAGAAGCAAGTTCTTTTTTTCATAATATCCAATCAATTCGAAAGTTGATTTATGATAAACTTCTAAACGGCTTTTTACAGTCGCTTCATTGTCATCACTTCTGCTTTCGAACTGGTCAGATCCACAATTATCGCAAATCCCTTCCTTTGCAGGAAGTTTGAAATAACGGTTATAAACGGTACCGCATCCTTTGCAGGAAAAACGTCCGGAAATTCTTTTTATTAAAACATCTTCGCCAACTTCAAAATTGAAAACGATCTCAATTTTTTTGCTTAGCGAAGTAAGCATTTCATCAAGCACAATTGCCTGATTCATATTTCTTGGAAAACCATCAAGGATAAAACCTTTTTGGCAATCTGCTTCAATTATTCTGTTTTTGATAATGCCAACTACAACTTCATCAGGAACTAATTGTCCGGAATTCATGTAAGATTTAGCAAGTTTACCAATTTCACTTTGCTGCTCAACTTCTTTACGCAGAACTTCACCGGTTGAAATCGCCGGGATATTTAATTCTTTAGCAAGCATTGCGGCTTGGGTTCCTTTTCCTGATCCAGGCGCGCCTAAGAAAATTATGTTCATGCCCTAACTCTAACTCTTCTTTTTTTAGTAGTAGAGCCGTATTTGCCGGCAAAAAGATGTGATTGAACTTGGTTAACCAAATCTAAAACTACATTGACCATAATCAAAATTCCGGTGCCACCAATGTGAAGTGGAATTGAATAATGAGTGACTAAAATTTCCGGAGTTACGCAGACAAAAATTAAATATACCGCGCCGATTAATGTGAGGCGAGAAACGATTTTGTCTAAGAAATTAGCAGTTGCCACACCTGGTCGAACACCGAGGATGAAGCAGTTACTTTTTTTCAAATTATTGGCAACCTCTTCAGTATTAAAAATAATTGAAGAATAGAAATAAGAGAAAAATAAAATTAATGCCGAGAATAGCAGAAGATAAAGTCCTCCTCCTCTGCGTAAAGTTGAGGCTAAGAAATCGCCATCAACTCCAGTAAATTGTACTAATGCCGCTGGAAACATTAAAATCGAGCTGGCAAAAATTGGCGGAATAACGCCAGAAATATTAATTTTTAATGGTAAGAAAGATGAATCAGACATGCCTGAAGCTTTCATCATTGCGCCGTTTGGATATTGGATTTTAATTCGTTTGTGAGTTTTTTCTACGAAGCAAACCAACATTAAAAATGCGGCGAAGGCGAGGAAGAAAATAACTATTGTAAACCAGGAATAAACTCCGGTTTTTGAAAGGTCGAAAATTTGTACGATTGTTGAAGGTAGTGAAGAAACGATACCAACAAAAATGATTAAAGAAATTCCGTTACCAATTCCTGAAGTTGTGATTCTTTCGCCGAACCACATAAGCATAACAGTTCCACCAACTAAACTTACGCAAGTTGTCCACATGAAAATGCTGGAGTCAGAAACGAAAGCATTGTGATCAGAATTTGAAAGCGCGTAATAAACACCGATTGACTGGAAACAAGCCAGAACGATTGTTAAATAACGAGTATATTGATTAATTTTTGCACGACCATAATCACCTTCTTTTTTCAAATTTTCTAAACCCTTATACATCGAGGTTAGAAGCTGCATGATGATTGATGAGGTGATATAAGGCATGATGTTCAAAGCGAAGATACTCATTCTTTCAAGAGCGCCGCCTGAAAACAAATTGATCATGCCGAACATATTAGCGCCAGAACTAGCAAAAAACTTTTTCAACACTTCCATATTGATACCTGGAATCGGAACGAAAGTACCGAATCTATAGACAAGCAAAATGAAGATGGTGAATAAGATGCGTTTTTTTAACTCTGAATTGGCAGCTAATGATGACATTATGAACTGAAGGCTTTTGCTTTTTCAGAATAAGAATCAACAGCAACTTTGAAAGTTGCAGCAATTGAAGCATCTTTACCCATGATAAGCTTCACTTTAGATCTTTGGCAGCTAATCAAACCAACTTGTTCAAGTTGTTCTTTGGTAATAACTACAGACGCATCAAGTTTTTTGCTTTCGATGAAGTTTAAAATATTTGTAATATTAACTACTTCGATTTCTTTACGGTGAATATTGTTAAAGCCTCTTTTTGGAAGACGCATGTGGATTGGAGTTTGACCACCTTCAAAACCTTTTACGGAATGGTGACCAGTTCTCGCTTTTTGACCTTTTACACCACGGCCAGAAGTTTTACCTTTACCAGAGCCGATACCACGACCGACACGGATGCGAGAATTTCTTTTAATTTTTGGTAAACCCTGAAGAGAAAGAGACATAGTTTTAAGCTAATGAAATTTTTACGATGTGACCGACTTTTTTAATCATGCCTAAAATAGATTGATCGCAGTTTAATTTTGCTGAACTGCCGATGCCTCTTAGGCCAAGACCAATAAGGTTTCCCTTTTGTCTGTCATTTAGTTTTGATCCGCCTTTGATTTGCGTAACAACAACTTTTTTATTTAGAAAATTATCGAATTGCATGATTATTCACTCACCTCTTTTTTTTCTTTTTCTACGTTATGATTAAGTGCTAAATTTCTTCTTTTAACAATTTCAGAAATTTCTTTTGATCTTCTTTCAGCAACCATTTTTGGAGAAACCAAAGCTTTAAGTGCGGCAAATGTTGCAGCAACTAAGTTATATGGGTTTGAAGTTCCAACTGATTTTGCAACGATATCGTGAATTCCAGCACATTCAAATACTGCACGCATAGGACCGCCAGCAATTACACCAGTACCTGCCGGAGCAGCTCTTAGGTAAACTTTTGCGGCACAAAATCTCGAGAAAATATCGTGATGTACTGTGCGACCTTCTTTCAAAGAAACTTTGATCATGGCTTTTTTAGCAGCTTCGAAGGCTTTATTTTTAGCATCAGAAACTTCAGTTGCATTTCCTTTTCCGAAACCAACTCGGCCGTTTTTATCACCCACAACAACTAAAGCTGCGAATGACATATTTTTACCACCTTTTACAGTTTTAGAAACGCGGTTAATCGCGACTAATCTTTCAACGATTTCAACGCTGCCTTTTTCTTTCTGATTATTTTTTTGTTGTTTAGACATCTGAATTTTAAAATTAATTAGAACTGTAAACCGGCTTCGCGGCAAGCTTCAGCGATAACTTTTACGCGACCGTTGTAAATGTATGCACCTTTATCAAAAACGACTTCTTTAATGCCATTTTTTAAACAAAGTTTAGCAAATTCCACGCCAACTAATTTGGCTTTTTCCATGCCGCTTACTTTTTTATTTTCTTCAAAACTAAGTGTTGAGAAAGAAGTTAAAACTTTTCCTTCAACGTTGATTAGTTGAGCATAGATATTTTTGTTTGACCTGCAAACAACAATTCTAGGACGGTTAGATTTATTGTTTTTAGCAATATTATTTCTAACTCTATATTTTCTTCTTTCGTATGTTGAATTAATCATATTACTTTTTCTTACCCTCTTTTCTTAGGATTTTTTTGCCAAAAATTTTGACACCTTTACCTTTATAAGGTTCAGGCTTTCTGAATGAAATAATTTCAGCAGCAACTTGGCCAACTAAAACTTTATCGTTTCCAGTTATGATAATTAAATTTGGTTTTTCGAAAGCAGCATTGATGCCAGCTGGTAAAGCATAATAAATTTCGTGACTGTAACCTAAAGTCAAAGTCAAGATTCCTTTATCAACTGAAGCTTTGTAACCAACGCCGTTAATTTCTAGAACTGTTCTGAAATCGGTTTGTAAACCAGCAACGATATTTTTTACGTTGCTTCTATCCATACCAACAAACATTGAAATGTCTGAGATAGATTTATCAGCAGCTGTAAATTTGATTTGCTTATCAGCAAAATCAGCTTTTACACCTAAACTAATTTGGTAAGTTTTTTTAACTTTACCATTATCAAAAGTAAGAGTGTTTTTATCAATCACTACTTTGATATTATCTGGAACGCTAACCGGTAATTTTCCTACGCGAGACATGTTTGAAAACTAAAATATTTTAAAGAGAACTTCGCCGCCAAGCTTTTTGGTTCTGGCATCGTGATCGGCAATAACGCCCTGTGAAGTAGAAATAACAACCATTCCTAAGCCGTTTTTAACTAAAGGAATTTTGTCAGCTGAACGATAAATTCTTCTGCCTGGTTTAGAAATAACTTCAATTTCATTAACTACAGGATTTGAATAATGATATTTCAAATGAATATCAAATTTATCGAAATTGCCTTCTTTGATTTTGCTATAGTTCAGAATATATCCTTCTTCTTTTAAGATGCGTAGGATATTTTCTCTAAGGCTAGAAACCGGTGAAGAGATTGTTGCTTTTTTTGCCATGTAGCCATTTTTAATTCTGGATACAAGATCTGAAACTGGATGATTGAAAAACATTATATTACCAACTTGATTTGATTAAACCTGGAATTTGTCCCCAAGATGCCAATTCTCTAACCGCAATACGAGATAGGCCGAATTTTCTTAAATTACCTCTTGGTCTGCCGCTAAGAGCACATCTGTTCCTGTGTCTGATACGAGCGCCATCGCGAGGCATTTCTGAAAGCTTAATTTGTGCTACTAATCTTTCTTCAAAAGTCAAAGATTGGTTATCAGCAGTTGCAATAAGTTTTTGTCTTTTTGCTTTGTGCAATTGAGACAATTCTTTTCTTTTGTTATTTTTAAGAATCGATGATTTTTTTGCCATGTTACTACTTGATTGGAAAGTTAAGTTTTTTTAGCAAGAACAGAGCTTCTTCTTTAGTTTTAGCTGTAGTTGCAATGGTAATATTCATACCGAAGATTTTTGGAATATTATCAAGATCAACTTCCAAGAAAATATTATGCTCTTTTACACCAAAAGAATAATGTCCGCTTTGGTTAAAACCTTTTGGAGATAAACCACGGAAGTCTCTAATTCTTGGTAAAGCGATATGAGTCAATCTATCCAAAAATTGATACATTTTTTTGCCGCGCAGAGTAACTCTGCAGCCAATTGGCAAATCTTTTCTTAGTTTAAATGTTGAAATCGCTTTGCGAGATTTAGTCAAAACTGCTTTTTGACCAGCAATATTTGAAACTTGCGCCGCCAAGTAAGCCAAAAATTTATTGTCACTATCGCCGGCTTTAATACCAACGTTAAGACTGATCATTTTTAGTCTTGGGAGAGCCAGATCATTTGTATAAGAAAAATTTTTCTTAAGATCTGCAATCGAATCCTTGTAGAGTTTTTCAGTTATAGTTTGCATCGATTATCCAATTTTTTTGCCAGATTTTTTTGAAACACGATTTTTTCTAGTGAAGATTTTACCTTCGCCAGCATCGGTTACAAATTTAATTTTAACCGCTTTACCATCTTCAACATGTGAAATGTTGGAAATGTGAATAGGTTTTTCAACTTTTAGAATTTGACCAGGGTTTGTAGAAGTTGGTTTTTTGTGTACAGTCGCAAGATTAACGCCTTCTACGGTAACTTTTTCAGAAGTTAGGGCAGTGATCTTTCCAGACACGCCTTTACTTGATCCGGTAAGAACAATAACTTGATCGCCTTTTTTAAATTTATTTGCCATATTTTATAAAACCTCCGAAGCTAATGATGCGATTTTTAGGAAGTTTTTTTGTCTAACTTCACGAGCAACCGGTCCAAAAACACGAGTTGCCAAAGGCTCACCGTCTTTATCAACCAGAACAACTGCGTTGTCATCAAATTTTACAAAACTTCCATCGTTTCTAACGATTTTGCTTCTAGTGCGAACGATCACACCTTTAGCTACTTGTCCTTTTTTAACCTTAGCGCCAGGAATAACACTGGTGATCGAAAGAACAATGATTTCACCGATACCGGTGATCATGTGATCTGATCCGCCAAGAACTTTAATACATCTAGCTGTTTTTGCCCCTGAATTATCGGCAACAACTAGGTTTGTTTGCATTTGAATCATTTTAATACCTAATTAGTTAACTTTAAGAGCCCATCTCTTGGTTTTAGAGATTGGTCTTGAACCAACAATTTCAACCTCGTCGCCAACAGTTACTGTTTTACCTTGCGAATCCACTAAATATTTTTTGTGGCTGGTAATATATTTACCGTAGCGAGGATGTTTTTTGTAAGTGGTTGAGAGAGCCTTAAAAGTTTTCTCGTCAATAATATTTAAAACCGTAACTTTCATGTTTTAAGCAGCAGCCTGTTTTTTGTTAATTTGGGTAAAAAGTCGAGCGACTTCTTTTCTTTTATTCTTGTAATCTTTAGCAACGATTGTTTCGCCAGAAGAAGCTTTGATTCTCATCATAAGCAGATCTTTCTTAAGGCTGGCAATATTGGCCAAAACTGATTTATTTTCTTCTTTTTTCATATCTAAAGTTATTTTATTTAAGTGCTTTATTTTAGGAGCACTTTTCAAAAACTAAACGTGATTAACGATCTTGGTTTTGAATGGTAATTTTGCAGCTGCTTTAACTAAAGAAGTTGAAGCGGCTTCACCGTCGATTCCATCAATTTCAAAAATGATGCGACCTGGTTTAATTTTAGCGATATAATATTCTACGTTACCTTTACCACTTCCCATTCTAACTTCGGCCGGTTTTTTAGTAACTGGAGTATGTGGGAAAACCATAATCCAAAGTTTACCAGCACGCTTCATGTAGCGAGTGATAACTTTTCTGGCAGATTCGATTTGTTTAGAAGTAAGCTTGCCTGGTTCAAGAGCTTTCAAACCGAAAGATCCGAATTTTAGGCTATTGCCATTAGCTGAAGTACCGAGAATTTTTTTCCCGCCTTTCTGTGCCTTTCTATATTTTGTCTTTGCTGGAACTAGCATTTTTAAACTTAATTATTTGCTGTTTTTGACTTCTTTTCAGTGAAGCCTTTATAAATCCAAACTTTTACGCCAATAACGCCGTAAGTTGTGTAAGCGTTAGCAATAGCGTAATCGATATTGCAACGTAGAGTGTGTAACGGAACTGAACCTTCTTTATACCATTCAGTTCTTGCAATTTCAGCTCCACCTAATCTTCCGGAGCAGCTTACTTTAATTCCAAGAGCGCCATATTTCATGGCAGCTTGCATGGATTTTTTCATAACTTTTTTGAAAGCAGCACGACCTTCAAGTTGTTTCGCAATATTTTGCGCAACCAATGAAGAGTTGATATCTGGCTTATCGATTTCAACGATCTTAACATCAACTTTGCAGCCGGCGATTTTTTCTACGGCTTGGTTGATTTTTTCAATATCTAAACCTTTCTTACCAATAAGAACACCTGGTTTAGAAGTTTTGATAATCAAGTTAACTTTGTCAGACGGTCTTTCAATGACAATACTGCCAATGCCGCAATGAGCATAGTTTTTCTTGATGAAGCTTCTAATGGTTACGTCACTAATTAGCTTTTTAGCATAATTTTTCTGATCGAACCAAACTGACTCCCAGTTTTTGCTGTTGAGCAGTCTAAAACCTACTGGATTAACCTTCTGACCCACTGCTTACTCCCCTTTTGTTGTTTTTTTCGGCGCTTTTTTTTCAGGCTGTTTTTCAGCCAAAATAACGCGGATATTGCTAAAAGTTTTTAGAATGCGACTTGATTTACCGCGACCTCTTGCTGCGAATCTACGCAGTGCGAAAGCACGACCAACGTCAACATCTTTAACGTAAAGATTGTCTACATCCATGTTATGGTTGTTTTCAGCATTTGACATCGCTGAATAAACCAAAGCTCTAACTGTTGAAGCAATTTTCAATTTAGAAAATTGTAGAAGTTTTAAGGCTTCAGAAACTGGTAAACCGGTCACGTTTTTAGTTACTCTCATAACTTTTAGCGGACTTGATTTTACTGCGCTTAAATAAGCTACTGATAATTTTTGAGTCATGATCTATTATGATTTTGTAACTTTTTTATCACCACCGTGACCATAGAAAGTTCTAGTTGGAGCAAATTCACCGAATTTATGTCCAACCATTCCTTCTGTAACTGCAACGGAAACGAATTTCTTACCGTTATGCACGGCAAAATTTACGCCCACGAATTGTGGTAGAATTGTTGATCTTCTAGACCAGGTTTTAATAACCTGTTTCTTTGAAGAAGAAAGATAGTCTCTTGCTTTTTTAAGCAGATAACCGTCTACGAATGGAACTTTCCAAGTTGATCTAGGCATGTTTATTTGTCTCTTCTTGATTTAACGATGAAGCGGTTTGTAGGATTGCTTCTCTTTCTTGTTTTCTTACCTTTTGCTGACTTACCGGTTGGAGACACAGGATGTCTACCTCCCGAAGTTTTACCTTCACCACCACCATGTGGGTGATCTACCGGGTTCATTACAACACCACGGACAGTTGGTCTAATACCCAACCATCTTGATCTACCGGCTTTACCGATAGAGATGTTTTTATTATCTAAGTTAGAAACTGAACCGATAGTTGCCATGCAGTCAAGCAAGAACAATCTAATTTCGCCAGATTGAATTTTTAATAGAGCGTAACCACCATCTTTACCAACCAATTGAGCGTAAGTTCCAGCTGATCTAGAAACTGCACCACCGCAACCTGGTTTTAATTCGATATTATGGATGATAGATCCAATAGGAATTACCGAAAGTGGCATAGAATTGCCAATTTTAACGTCGATCAAAGTTTTTGAAGACATGATACGATCACCTACAGCTAGCTTATGTGGAGCTAGGATGTAAGAAAAAATTCCATCAGAATATTTTAACAATGCGATAAAAGCAGTGCGGTTTGGATCATATTCGATTCTTTCTACTGTTGCTTCTAAGTCAAGCTTATCGCGCTTGAAATCGATAACACGGAAAGATTTTTTATGACCGCCAGATTTATGTCTGACAGTGATGTGACCCATATTGTTTCTACCGGCATCCTCTCCAACTTTTGTAGTCAGAATTTTTAAAGGAGAACCTTTCCACAATTCACTTCTATCGATGGTTATAAGCTGCCTTAGTGAAGGAGTTATAGCCTTATAATTCTTAAGAGCCATGAGATTACGAACCGAAATTAATTGATTGACCTTCTTTCAAGGTAATGATGGCTTTTTTGTATGAGCCCCTTGTTCCTTCAACACCTTTAAATCTTTTTGTTTTAGATTTAGTATTGATGATATTCACTTTTTCAACTTCAGCACCAAAAACTTTTTTGATTAATGAAGCGATTTCGTTTTTACTGCAGCTTGAGTCAACTTCGAAATGATATTTTCCGTCAACTAGCTGTTTGTTTGATTTTTCTGTGTAAATCAAACCTTTAATTTTGTCATATTGTAATAGAGCAGTCATTACGCTATTGCCCCCAAGATATTATTTTCGAAAACTTTGCTATCAACCATCAAGTGGTCAAAGCTTAAAATGTCGTACACGTTCAAAGCTTTAGCATCTAAAGTTTTTACGTTTTTAAGGTTTTTTGCAGATTTAGTTAAAGCTGCATTTGAACCGTCGTGAATAATCAAAGCGCTTGCAAAGCTATTTTTTGCAAGAGTTTCGCTGATTTTAGAAGTTTTAATTTCTGAACCGAAATCTGAAAATAAAGAAACTTTATTTTCTTTTAATTTCATTCTCAAAACATCAGCTAAGGCTTTTTTAACGATTTTCTTTGGCATAGAAAAGTCGAACGAGCGTGGCATTGGGCCATGGCAAGTTCTACCGCCAACAAACTGAACTGATCTTTTGCTACCTTGACGGGCGCGGCCAGTACCTTTTTGTTTGTGTGGCTTGGCTGTAGTGCCTGAAATTTCAGCCATTGTTTTAGTTTTTGCAGAACCAGATCTTCTGCTCGCAAGTTGCCATCTGACAACGTAAGCAACTGATTTTGCGCTTTCAATTTCGAAATCGGAAGCTACGTCGATTTGTTTAGAACCAACTTTGTCTGCACCGAAATCTATTGTTTTAATAGTTAAAGAAGTCATATCGTCTTAAAAATTTTTGGCGATTTTGAGGATGACGTCGCCGCCAGAGTAACCAGGAATCGCGCCTTTTACGGCAATAACTGACTTTTCTAAGTCAATCATTAGAACTTCCAAATTTTTTACAGTAACATTATCAACGCCCATGTGTCCGGCCATTTTCTTTCCTTTGAAAGTTTTACCTGGATCTTGTCTTTGACCTGTTGAACCGTGCGAACGGTGAGAAACCGAAACACCGTGAGATGCTTCCAAACCGCGGAAATTCCATCTTTTCATAACGCCGGCAAAGCCTTTACCAAGAGTAACGCCGCCAACAGAAATTTTATCGCCTTCTTTAATAACTGAATCAATCGTGATTGAATCACCTACTTTAAGGTCTAAACCTTTTTTAACTTGAGAACCACGGATCTTTCTGAAAAGTGGAACTGATTTTTTGTTAAAAATTCCGGCAACTGACTTAGAAACTTTTTTTGCACTAGTAATTTTTTCAAAAGCTACAAGCAAATTATCAAATTCTTTGTCTGCGTTTACTGCTAATTCAAGCACGCAATTGTCATAAACTTGGATCATAGTCAAAGGTACGGAAACACCGTTATCTTTGAAAATGTGAGTCATGCCGATTTTTTTTCCGACTAATTCTAACATCTAGTTTTTTGCTCCCCCTGAACCGTTGATTGCGATTTTAATATTCACGCCAGCTGAAAGATTTAATTTCATCAAAGCGTCAACAGTTTGAGCTGTTGGAGAGATGATTAACAATCTTTTTGATGATCTGATTTCAAATTGTTCACGTGAATCTTTATCAACGTGAGGTCCTCTGATTACGCAAAACTTTTGAATTTTGGTTGGCAAAGGAATTGGTCCTTTAATGCCAGCGCCAGTTCTTCTAACCGTTCCGATGATTTCATTCATCGCCTTGTTCAAGACAAGATGGTCAAAAGATTCAAGAGTGATTTTGATGCTCTCTTTATTTTTCATTTTATTAATAATTCATCTTAATAAATCCCACAACAACTGCGGGATAGAATTTCTAAACTTACTTTAGTATTTAAGAAAATCTTATTTGATAATCTTAGCAACAACTCCGGCTCCAACCGTTCTGCCACCTTCACGGATAGCGA